>NZ_JAOQJQ010000003.1:0-187347 GCF_025566885.1 Brotonthovivens ammoniilytica
CAGGCCTGATAACTGGGGTGAAGTCGTAACAAGGTAGCCGTATCGGAAGGTGCGGCTGGATCACCTCCTTTCTAAGGAAATCGAGTAGGAGATATTTCACTGTTGAGTTATTAAGCAGAGCACTTAGGGAAAACGAGCCAAAGGCGAAGTTTGAAGTTAGTGCGAGCTTAGTTCGAAGGAACTTAGCGAAGGCGAGCCGGAAGGGGAAGCCTGAGGTTAGTGAATCGAACTTCCTTGTGAAAGGAACTTAATAACAAAACTTTCCGGTGGCGATGCGCCTAGGGGAAACACCCGTACCCATCCCGAACACGATGGTTAAGACCTAAGCGGCCGATGGTACTATGCTGGAGACGGCATGGGAGAGCAGGTGGCTGCCGGATTAGAAATGGGCTTATAGCTCAGCCGGTTAGAGCGCACGCCTGATAAGCGTGAGGTCGGTGGTTCGAGTCCACTTAAGCCCATTTATAAAAAATAAAAAGAAACCCGAATGGGGGCATAGCTCAGTTGGGAGAGCACCTGCCTTGCAAGCAGGGGGTCGAGAGTTCGAATCTCTCTGTCTCCATTGCACGAAGCATCCCAAAAGATGCCAAGTGCTGATATGTACCTTGAAAACTTCATACAGAGATAATGAATTGATAAAACGTTTTGTGATCGAAAGATCATAAAACCTCAGATATATCAAGACATCCGAGAAATTTGTCAGCAGAATGCAAATGAACATGAGCATCTGCAGACGAAAATGCAAACCAAACACAATCGTTGAAAAACGAAAACTCATTCTTGAATGAGAGCTGCGAAAGCAGCAGACCCGCCTAAGTAGCTAACGCTATAGCGAACAGGAAGGGAGAGCGGAAAACGCTCGTAGCAAGGTCAAGCAAGAAAGAGCGCAGGGTGGATGCCTTGGCACTAAGAGCCGAAGAAAGACGTGATAAGCTGCGAAAAGCTGCGGGGAGGAGCAAATATCCATAGAGCCGCAGATGTCTGAATGGGGAAACCCACATGAGAAACCCTCATGTATCCATACGCCAATCCATAACGTATGGAGGGGAACCCGGTGAACTGAAACATCTAAGTAGCCGGAGGAAGAGAAAGAAACATCGATTTCGTAAGTAGCGGCGAGCGAACGCGAAAGAGCCCAAACCATGGTGCGTGCATCATGGGGTTCGGACCGCATAAATGATTCAGTGATTCTAGCAGAACGGTTTTGGGAAAGCCGGCCGGAGAGGGTGAAAGCCCCGTAAGCGAAAGAAGAACTGACATGGCGGGATCCAGAGTACATCGAGACACGTGGAACCTTGATGGAANAAGCGGGGACCACCCCGTAAGGCTAAATACTCCTTAGTGACCGATAGCGCATAGTACTGTGAAGGAAAGGTGAAAAGGACCCCGGGAGGGGAGTGAAAGAGAACCTGAAACCCTGTGTTTACAAGCTGTGGAACCATTATCAAAAGTGGAACCGCGTACTTTTTGTAGAACGGTCCGGCGAGTTGTGCATACTGGCAAGGTTAAGGAATAAAGTTCCGGAGCCGGAGGGAAACCAAGTCTTAAGAGGGCGAAAATAGTCAGTAGGTGCAGACCCGAAACCGGGTGATCTATCCATGTCCAGGATGAAGATGCCGTAAAAGGCATTGGAGGTCCGAACGCACATCCGTTGAAAAGGGTGGCGATGAGGTGTGGATAGGGGAGAAATTCCAATCGAACCCGGAGATAGCTGGTTCTCCTCGAAATAGCTTTAGGGCTAGCCTCGGCAGAGTCTTATGGAGGTAGAGCACTGAATTCCTGCGGGGGCGTCAAAGCTTACCAAGGGATATCAAACTCCGAATGCCATGAAGATGCTTGCCGGGAGTCAGACTATACGAGATAAGTTGGATAGTCGAAAGGGAAAGAGCCCAGACCTGCAGCTAAGGTCCCAAAGTGTGTGTTAAGTGGAAAAGGATGTGGGATTTCAAAGACAACTAGGATGTTGGCTCAGAAGCAGCCACACATTCAAAGAGTGCGTAACAGCTCACTAGTCGAGAGGTCCTGCGCCGAAAATGTCCGGGGCTGAAACACACCACCGAAGCTCAGGAACCGAAAGGTTGGTAGAGGAGCATTCTTATGTGGAAGAAGCAGTACCGGAAGGAGCTGTGGACGGATAAGAAGAGAGAATGCCGGAATGAGTAGCGAGAACAAGGTGGGAATCCTTGTGGCCGAATATCTAAGGTTTCCAGGGTAAAGCTGATCTGCCCTGGGTAAGTCGGGGCCTAAGGCGAGGCTGAAAAGCGTAGCCGATGGACAACAGGTTGAGATTCCTGTACCGCGTATAAACAGAACTGTGGGGACGCAGAAGGAAAGCATAAGCCGGGAATGGAAAGACCGGTACAAGCAGGGTAGGAGTGATGCAGGCAAATCCGTATCACAATCTGAAGCTGTGATGTGGAGCGAAATATAAGTAGCGAAGTATGTGAGCCGGCTGCCAAGAAAAGCCGCTATTGTTTTATACGTGCCCGTACCGTAAACCGACACAGGTGGATGAGGAGAGAATCCTAAGGCCGGCGGGAGAAGCATTGTCAAGGAACTCGGCAAAATGACCCCGTAACTTCGGGAGAAGGGGTGCCACAGTGATGTGGCCGCAGAGAATAGGCTCAAGCAACTGTTTAGCAAAAACACAGGTCTATGCGAAACCGTAAGGTGAGGTATATGGGCTGACGCCTGCCCGGTGCTGGAAGGTTAAGAGGAGAGGTTAGCGAAAGCGAAGCTTTGAATTCAAGCCCCAGTAAACGGCGGCCGTAACTATAACGGTCCTAAGGTAGCGAAATTCCTTGTCGGGTAAGTTCCGACCCGCACGAAAGGCGTAATGATTTGAGCGCTGTCTCGACAATGCACCCGGTGAAATTGAAGTACCAGTGAAGATGCTGGTTACCCGCGCCAGGACGGAAAGACCCCATGGAGCTTTACTCCAGTTTGGTACTGGGATTCGGTACTGCACGTACAGGATAGGTGGGAGCCTAAGAAAAGTGGACGCCAGTCTGCTTAGAGGCGCTGTTGGGATACCACCCCTGCAGTATTGGGTTTCTAACCATCTGCCGTGACCCGGCAGTGGGACAATGCCAGGCGGGGAGTTTGACTGGGGCGGTCGCCTCCGAAAGAGTATCGGAGGCGCTCAAAGTTTCCCTCAGAATGGTCGGAAACCATTTAGAGAGTGCAAAGGCAGAAGGGAGGCTGACTGCGACACCGACGGGTGGAGCAGGTACGAAAGTAGGACTTAGTGATCCGGTGGCATAAAGTGGGATTGCCATCGCTCAACGGATAAAAGCTACCCTGGGGATAACAGGCTTATCACTCCCAAGAGTTCACATCGACGGAGTGGTTTGGCACCTCGATGTCGGCTCATCGCATCCTGGGGCTGTAGCAGGTCCCAAGGGTTGGGCTGTTCGCCCATTAAAGCGGTACGCGAGCTGGGTTCAGAACGTCGTGAGACAGTTCGGTCCCTATCCGGCGCGGGCGCAGGATATCTGAGGGGAGCTGGCCTTAGTACGAGAGGACCGGGCTGGACGGACCCCTGGTGCATCAGCTGTCATACCAATGGCACAGCTGGGTAGCCAAGTCCGGAAGGGATAAACGCTGAAGGCATCTAAGCGTGAAGCCCCCCCCAAGATGAGATATCCCTCCGAAAGGAGTAAGGACCCTTAGAGAGTATGAGGTAGATAGGTCAGAGGTGGAAGTGCAGTAATGTATGGAGCTGACTGATACTAATCGTCCGAGGGCTTGACCAAAAAGGGAAGAAAGCGGGTTCCTGAAACCGGGAGCACAGGGAAGAAAAGTTATTTTCTGAGCTGTGGGAGCTGGTTGAAGGAAAGGCATTTGCAGAGCAAATGGCACCGAGAAAGCGAAGCTTTTGAGGTGACCCGGTTTCAAAAAAGGAAAATGGTTTTAGTGAATCGAACTTCCTTAAATATGTCTGGAATGCTTTCACGGAAATCTGTATGAAGTTTTGAAGGTATATGAAATAAGATAGTACCTGATCCTCGATAGCTCAATGGTAGAGCATTCGGCTGTTAACCGAAGGGTTGTAGGTTCGAGCCCTACTCGGGGAGTTAGGAAAATCTGTAAACACTAATGTTTACAGATTTTTTATGCTATAAGGAGATTTTCTCAGTCCCTTTTTGGCTTTGCAAGTATTGCAGATAAAATACTTGCAATATAATTGGATGTATGATAATATTAACTTCGTTGCTGAGAGTAATATTGTGTAAGATAAATGAATGATTATGGCTCCATGGTCAAGCGGTTAAGACATCGCCCTTTCACGGCGGTAACACGGGTTCGATTCCCGTTGGAGTCATTTGAGCAGATTAGCTGCAGATCAGCAGGTTATCGGTTTTAAGTCCGATTATCGGCTTATGGACCTTTAGCTCAGTTGGTTAGAGCAACCGGCTCATAACCGGTCGGTCCTGGGTTCGAGTCCCCGAAGGTCCACTTAAAAACAAAAGAAACATATGGCCTAGTGGCTCAGTTGGTTAGAGCGCCGCCCTGTCACGGCGGAGGTCGTCGGTTCGAGTCCGATCTGGGTCGTTAAGGGATCTTAGCTCAGCTGGGAGAGCATCTGCCTTACAAGCAGAGGGTCACAGGTTCGAGCCCTGTAGGTCCCATACCTGTACGGAAAAAGTGCAGGGAAATGCCGGCGTGGCGGAACTGGCAGACGCGCAGGACTTAAAATCCTGTGGTGGCGACATCGTACCGGTTCGATTCCGGTCGCCGGCATTTAAAACAGAATATGTGTGTGTAGCTCAGCTGGATAGAGCACTTGGCTACGGACCAAGGTGTCGGGAGTTCGAATCTTCTCACGCACGTAACAAAAGAGGGTGCCGCAGGATCATTATTTTAGATGGTTCTGCGGTACTTTCATTATTATCGGTATTAAAAACGCTGAGGCCTTTGATATGTCCAGAACTCTGGGTGCATTTCATTTACGGCTACAGCGATTTTTTGTCTCCTTTTTCTTTTTTATTATGTACAGGAAAAATATCTTCCTGTTAATGAGATTATATAAATCTTTAGTAGAGAACAATTCCATATTCTGCATCTGCCAGAAATTCAGGTCTTCCATATTCTATCAGGATATCGTGAAGGACGCTGATAGACTGGGAGATATCTTTTTTCTTGTGATATACCAGATGAAAATTTCTGTCCCATTCGTAGTTTCCGTTCATAAAAATCTGTACATCATGATTTTTGATTTCTTTTTCAAACAACCGCACAGAAGCAATAGTCAGCAGGTTTTGCTGCATGACAGCAGTTTTCAATGAATCAATATCGCAGGTTTCCCAGCGTACATCAATATTAATATGGTGTTCGGTAAGATAGGATTCCATCATTGTGCGTGTGCCGCTTCCGGCCTCACGCAGAGCAAAAGAATAGTTTGACAAATCTTTCAATGTCACTCGTTTTTTCCCTGCTAACGGATGGGTGCTGCTACAGATGAGAACCAGATAATCTGAAATCAGCGGCATACTGATAAGTTCATTGTTTTTAACGGATCCTTCGATGAGGCCCACATCTAAATTAGATTTTAAAAGTTTTTCTTCTACTGATGCGGTATTCCCTGAATATGAAAAAATATCCAGATGAGGAAGGCGTGTGGTGAGCTGAGTTAAAATATCAGGAAGCAGACAGGTACTGATTGTCAGTGTAGCGCCAATTCGAAGCTGCTGTGTTTTATTGATCTGCAGCATAGCGTGTTCTAGCGTGTCAAACTCTGCTACAACATGTCTGGCATAGCTCAACAGGTATCTGCCATGTTCCGTAATATAAAGTTTTTGTGCGATTCTTTCAAAAAGCAGCACATTATAATGCTCCTCAAGTTCCCGGATAATCTGACTGACTGTTGGCTGAGAGAGAAAAAATTTAGAAGCAGTCATACTCATTTTTCCACTGTCGGCAACTTCAATAAATACACGTAAATGGCGTATTGTCATAATATTTTTCCTCCGGTTAAAATGATACTGTGATATATGAATTTGACCTGCAGCAATTAAGACATATTTTAGCATTTTACAGAATCGGGTGCAAGTGATAGGATAAATGCAGGTAAACAGTGTTATCGGGGGATAAAGATATGAATCTGCAACAATGTGGAAAAGTGGAAAAAGTAGATTTTCTTATTATCGGGGGAGGGATTGGCGGTCTGCAGGCGGCAATTACCGGTGCCCGGCTGGGGCTTGACACTCTGGTTGTAGAAAAAGCTGATACCAGGCGTTCTGGATGTGCTGCTAATGGAAATGATCATTTCGCCTGTTATATTCCTGAATATCACGGAAAAAATTTTGATTTTGCGGTCAGGGAAATGTCCAATACAATGGACGGAGGTTCCTGGCAGGATATGAGTATGCTGAAAACCTGGATGGCAAGGAGTTATGAGGTTGTACAGGCCTGGGAATCTTATGGAATCTGTATGCGTCCCAATGGCAGCTGGAATTTTGAGGGGCATACGTTTCCGGGACAGCAGAGTTATCATTTAAAATATGAGGGAAGCAATATTAAGAAGCTTCTGACAGCAGAAGCGTTACGTTCTGGCAGCAGAATTATGAATAAGACAGCTGTTTGTGAGATTTTGACCAATGGGGCAGGCAAAGTGATTGGGGCCATGGGGATCCGGATGGACAAAGAAGAGCCGGAACTGGTATTATTTCAGGCAAAATCTACTCTGCTTGCAACGGGACTGGTTTCCAGACTTTATCCGGGGGTAAATCCGGCTTTTTTGTTTAATACGCCAAGCTGTCCGGCTTCTACAGGCAGCGGCCATGCAATGGCCTACCGGGCGGGAGCACGGTTAATCAATCTGGATATTCCGGCTGTTCATATTGGGCCCAAGTATTTTGAACGTGGGGGTAAGGGGAGCTGGATCGGTCTCATTTCAGATATTTATGGAAGGAGTATCGGACCATATATGAAGATCCCCTCCAGAAAGATGGGAGATATTACTCCTGATATCTGGCCGGATATTTTTTTGGAAAAAGCAAAGGATGGTACAGGGCCGGTTTATATGAACTGTACACATACCGGGGAAGCGGATTTGGCTTATATGAATGATAATTTTGAAAAGGACGGAATTGATTCACTGGCAGATTATATCAGACAGAACAGGGTGGATGTATCCAAAGATCTGATGGAGTTTTCTTTTTATGGGATGGATTTTGTTCATAGAGGAATTGAAATCCGGGAAGATGCATCAGCGACACTGGAAAATTTGTATGCTGCCGGATATGCAGTGGGAAATGTAAATGGTCATTCAACTGCGGCCGCTGTATTTGGAATGATTGCAGCTGAGTCAGCCTTCAGGAAGAATGCAGCAATTGACTGGGAGGAAATTGAAAATCATCCCGTTATGAGAGAAAAAACAGCGTTGATTAATGGGATGTTAGAGCGTGGAGAACATGGGGCACACTGGAGAGAAGCCAATGGCACTCTTCAAAGCATTATGAAAGATTATGCCGGGTATGAAGGGCGTTCTGAGACAATGCTGACTGCCGGGATTTCCTATATCAGACATTTGAAAGACATGGCAGAAGAACAGATGGGGGCGGCAGATGCGCATGAATTAATGCGGGCTCTTGAAGTGTTTGATATGCTGGATTTAGGCGAGGCGGTATTTTATATGAGCAGAAACCGAAAAGAGACAAGAGAACTGCACAGAAGAACGGACTATCCACAAGAGGACCATACCCTTAAAAACCAGTATCAGACCATTGAAAAAACATCAGATGGAATACAATTGGGATTTAGAAAAAGAGGATAGTCAGGAGACGTACGACAATTTTATGAAATATGAAAAGTCAAAACAAAAAATTAGAGAATCTTTTATACGGTTATATTCAAAATATGATATTAATGAGATTAGTATAATTATGTTGTGTGAAAACTCAAGAGTATCAAGAAGCACTTTTTATCGGTATTACAGTGATATTTATGAAGTTTTAGAAGAGATTGGAAATGGAATACTTGATAAATTTATAAAGATTAGAGCCAATCGCTGCCGTAACAGTTTTTCCAATACAAAGGATTATATTCAGGAATTGTTGAATTGTATCAATCAAAATGCAGATTTTATATATTGTATTTTAGTAAAAGAAAGAAATGGACTTTTTCTATGTAAATGGAAAAAGATCATCCGTCAGGATTTATCTGAAAAGTATACAAAAGACCATAAGCAGGGAGAAGCTATATTGTTGAAATTAGAAATGATTGTTTATGGAGTTTTGGGAGTTTTTTCGTATTGGCTGAGTCATAAAAGCAGTTGTTCAGATCAACTGGTTCTTTCTGCCTTGATTGATATCTGGGATCACGGGAAAATATAAACTGAGACATAATATCCGAATTTGTTCTGTTCTTCAAGTTTTTTTCTGATTAAAATAAATAACATCATAAGATTGATATGCAGAAAAAAGGAGGAGGTATTTTATGTCTGAGTTACAAAGGGTTAATGTCCCTAAAGGAAGTGAAAGCAAACCTTATTTTAAGTACTTTATGAGAAATATGGCGCCTGTTCCACAGGAAAAGCTGGATATGTTAAGCAGAGGTCCCGCAGATACTAAAAAAGCGTTAAAGCTTGATGACAGGGCAAAATTGTTTGAACCGGGTTATCTGCCGATGGAAGTAGGGTATGCATATTTTGATGATGGCTCAGCTGTGGTGGCTAATAAAACATTTTGCAGGGGTGTAACAGGAGAGATGCTTCAGTGGTATTTTGCATGGCATCCTATTGAGCCGTTAAGATATGCGGTATGGGATCCATTTGATCACTATGATTCAGTTGTTTCTGATGAGGTTCTTCATAGATTACTTGATCCGGACATTTCTATTGCAGATAAATGTTTTAACAGTGATCAGCTGGTTACGGAATCTCTGGTTATGGGTGCACCTGGTGTACCGATTATGATTCATTTTAGACGGCCGTCGGAATATGGTATGGATGATCATGTTTTAGAAACAAAACAAGTTTCGTTTATTGTATGTGCTAATTGTGAAATAAAGACTCCAGAGGGACATCCGGATGTCCCGGTATTTATGCTGCATACAGCAAGAGATATAGAAGAGGGATGTGAACTTAGAAGCAGGTTCTGGTTAGGCTGTCATGTGATTAATGGTGAGGCGAAGTGTATGCTTCCGCCAGGAGTGAGGTTTCCGGAGGAAACGGCAAAACAGCTGCTTGGTCACAACTTTAATGAATTTACAAATCTTGCCGCTATTTTGCCGGAATTATATAATGAAAATAAAAATAAATGGGAATAAACAGCTGTTTTAGGCAGGATATTGAGAAATACGAATAGTTTAAATCCTGAAAATAGCAGTGTTACCAGCTGAATGTTTTGGTGTTCGGATCATAATTCTTACTTGCTGTTCTTATTCCATCTGATGAAAAAAGCGATTGATTGTACAGTGTAATTCATTACAGATACAGTCAGCCGCTTTTTTTGTGTCTTCATAGATTTTCCTGATAGGTGCTATCAGAAGTTCCTATTTTACAACTAAGTTACCGAAAGGTAATATTGATGTAGATGATAATTATCACAGAGATCTGCAGAAGCGGTGCACAATCTGCGGAAGTAAGAATTTATAGGAGGTGCTGTTATGCCGCCGGTAATAGAAAAAACAAAATGTAAGAAATGCGGTTACTGCGCACAGATCTGTCCTTTGGATGTAATTAAGATGACAGAAACAGAACTTGGAACAGATATTGATGTAAAATATCCGGATGAATGCTGGCATTGCAGAGCATGTGAGAAGGACTGCCCGGAACATGCGATTTCAATGAGATATCCGCTGTCGCATATGATGCTTCATATGGAACCACAACAGAAAAGGGGGAAATCATAATGCCGGTTAAAGTTAGAGAAGAGATCGTAAAGACAGAGTTTTTAATTGCAGGCGGAGGAATCGGAGGCCTGCAGGCAGCCATTACAGCCGCAGGTCTTGGGGTGGATACGGTTGTGGCTGAAAAGGCAGATACCAGACGTTCCGGCTGTGGAGCTAACGGAAATGATCATTTTGCCTGTTATATACCAGAGTGTCATGGGGATGATTTTGAGCGGGTAGTAAGAGAAATCAATATGACAATGGATGGAGGTCCATGGCAGGATCAGATTATGCTTCGAACCTGGTTAAAAAGGAGCTTTGATGTCATTCAGCTATGGGAAAAGCTGGGCATAAAAATGCGGCCTGCGGGAAAATGGAATTTTGAAGGGCATTCTCTGCCGGGACAGCAGCGATATCATCTAAAGTTTGACGGTTCCAATCAAAAAAAGGTTCTCACAGATACGGCCAGAAAAAATGGGGCCCGTATTATGAATAAAATGCTGATCCATGATGTGCTTGTAAACCGGGAAGGCCGAGTTACAGGAGCTATTGGTATTGATGTAAGCAGGGATGAGCCGGAAGTAGTATTGTTCCAGGCAAAGGCTGTTTTGCTGGCACCGGGAATGGCTGCCAGACTGTATCCAGGTATAACACCGGCATATATGTTTAATACCCCCTGCTGTCCCGCTGTAACCGGCAGTGGTCATGCTATGGGATACCGGGCAGGGGCGAAGCTTGTAAATATTGATGTGCCTCAGGGACATGCGGGACCGAAGTATTTTGCCCGGGGCGGAAAAGGTACCTGGATCGGTGTGACAAGTGATTTAAGAGGTGAATGTGTGGCCCCATATAATACAAAGCCTTCCCGGGAAACCGGAGATGTGGTTGCGGATGTGTGGCCTTCCGTATTCCGGGATAAAATGATTGACGGAACAGGCCCTGCATTTATGAACTGCACAGAAACACCAAAGCAGGATCTGGAGTATATGCTTTATACCGGATTTGTCAGTGAAGGAATAGATTCTATTACCGATTATCTAGAACAGCATCAGATTGATCTTAGAGAATCTATGGTGGAATTTGGTTCTTATAATCCCACAATGAGTCAGAAAGGTCTGGAAACAGACGAACATGCGGCAACCAGTCTTCCTGGATTGTATGCGGCGGGAAATGCTGTGGGCAATTCCAGCGGAAATGTAACCGGAGCGGCTGTATTTGGTATGATTGCAGGTGAATCTGCAGCTGAATATGTGAAACAGGCAGAGTTTGAAGATATCTCAGATCATCCGTGGATTTCAGATCATATACAGTTTTATTCAGATCTTTTAAGCAGAAAAGGGGCTCACTGGAAAGAAGCGGCCTCCACGCTTCAGAATATTATGAATGATTATGCAGGGCTTAATGTGCGGTCAGAGGACATCTTAAGTACGGGTCTTGCTTATCTGCGGCAGTTAAAAGAGTATGCCCGCCGGGAGCTTTCAGCCGGAAATTCCCATGAGTTGATGCGTACCCTTGAAGTAATGGATATGATTGATCTGGGTGAACCGATCTTTTTAACTGCATTAAACAGAAAAGAGACTAGAGGCCAGCATAGACGTTCGGACTATACATATACAAACCTGCTGTTAAATAATAAATTTCAGACAATTTATAAAAGCGGTGATGAGGCTGTGATGGAGTTCAGAAATCGAAGGTAGCATTTAAAAACTGCAGAATCAGGAATTTTAGACGGGAGAAAAAGAATGAGTGCGATAGGCATTATAGGTATTTTAATAGGTATTGTATTATTGATCTGGCTGACAGTAAAGGGAATTCATGTTGTAATTCTTGCGCCGGCCTGTGCACTGCTTGTAATTGTGATGAATCAGATGGCGCCGCTGACCAGTCTGACAGAAGTATTTATGGGCGGAGCCATGGGATTTTTCAAAAATATGTTTTTTGTATTGCTTTTGGGGGCGCTGTTTGCCCAGATTTTTGAAAAGTCAGGAGCGGCGTTAAGCATTACAAATGGTATTCTGGGTGTGTTTGTCAAAGGTGATATGCGGTCATCCAGAGGAATTTTAACCTGTGTTATTTCACAGATTGTGATTGCGGCAATTTTTATGTTTGGCGGAATTGATGGTATGACAGAGTTGATTACCGTATTTCCCATCTGTCTTGCTATGTGCAAAAAGATGAATATCACAAGGAATCTGGTGCCGGCACTGGCATTTACAACTGGTGTGTGGGCGATGTGTTCACCAGGAGCGCCTCAGGCGGTAAATGAAATTGCGGCAAAGCTTTGTGGAACAACGGCATCTGCCGGTCTGGTGCCCGGAATTATTGCAGCGGCCTGCATGGCAGTATTTACCATCTGGTATTTGTATTTTGAAATGAAACGCGCTATGAAGCTGGGACTGACATTTGAGAGCCTTCCAGATGATCCGGATATGTCAGATGAGCGAAGACTTCCAAACTTCTGGGTCAGCATCATCCCTATGGCAGTTATTTTTGCTACATATAATTTCCTTCATCTTCAGCTGGTAACAGCATTGGCTATTGGTGTTATTTTATCCTTCGTTTTGCTGATGCCCACATTGCTGGAAGGAGAGAAAGGCCGTTTTGGAGAATTTACCACTGTATTATCCAAAGGTGCGGATGTAGGTGTGCGGATTACAATTATTGCGGCAGTATTGGCCGGATTTGGCAATGTAGTATCTAACACGCCAACCTTTACGCCGCTGATTGAGAAACTGTCTAGTACCCCGATTCCAATCCTGTTTATCTGTCTGGTATTGGTTGCAGTTATCTGTGCCATTACGTCAAACAGCAACGGAGGCATTCAGGTTGCTTTAAATATTACCATTCCAATGGCACAGCAGGCCGGTGTCAGTATGGCCGCTCTGCACAGAGTTGCAATTTTTGCGGCAAGTTCTTTAAATACGCTTCCCACGAATCCGGGAGTTATGATTACCTGCCAGCTGGCAAAGGTGCCTATGAAGGCAGCATACCGGCCGATTTTTGTATTAACAGTAGTGGCGCCTTTTGTAGGAGCTGTGATTGTTGCGGTACTTTACATGCTGTTTCCGGGAATGGCCTGAATATTTAAGCGTGATAAAAGACGGATTTTTTTCAGATATAAGATCAGCAGGAAAGAGAGCATTTGATATTGCCGGACTATAATAAAATATGTATGCTAAGAGCTTTGGTGTGAAAATGCCAAAGCTCTTAATCATTGTGTTTCCAGAGAACAACAGGAGAATAGCACCTGTTGCGATCTGGGAATTTTTTTGTTGCAAAAATGGTGAATTCTAAAGTGAAAAAGGATTTTGGCACTGTACGAAAGGAAAACGCTGAGAATGCATGACATCCATTTACAGATTCGCGCAGCGCCTTAAAATCAGGCAGTTAATGGAAAATAAAAGAACAGATCCTCATGATTTTTCTGGTTCTGTATTTGGAGAGAAAATCTGGCATAGGATTTGCAATGTTAGTATAGCGCATAAGCCAAAATCCAAGAAGCAGTATAGAGGAAATTTGGAAAAAACAGGAAGGGAGCAGAAAAATAAATGGATCTTAAAAAAAGGGTGGCGGTGCTGGGAGCCGGGAAAATGGGACTGGGTATTGCCCAGCTGTTTGCATCCAAAGGTCATCAGGTCAAAGTAATATATGTATACGATGACAAGACAAGATATGATGCAAAAGCCGTTCTAACAGAGAATCTTCAGGTTCTGGCAGAAAATGAAGTATTAAAGGCGGAGGAAATCCCACAGATTCTTCAAAGAATCAGCTTTGTGGATGCAATTGAAGAGGTGTCAGATTTTGCAGATATTGTATTTGAATGTATCATTGAAAAACTGGAAATCAAGCAGGAGTATTTTGCGCGGATGGATCAGATTTTTCCGGTGGAAACAATTTTGGCCACGAATACATCAGCGATTGGAATTACAGAGATTGCAGAAAAATCTGTACACAGAGAGCGTATTATTGGAACCCACTACTGGAATCCTGCCTATCTGGTTCCGCTGGTGGAGGTTATAAAAACAAAATATGTTTCAGATCAGATTGTACAGGATACCTATGATCTGCTGAAGCAGGCAGGGAAAAAGCCGGTAATTGTAAAAAAAGATGTTCCCGGTTTTCTGGCAAATCGGATGCAGCATGCGCTGTTTCGGGAAGCATTATCTATTATTGAGCAGGATATTGCAGATCCGGCAGCTGTAGACGATGCCATTAAATATGGCTTTGGCATGCGCCTTGGAATCTGTGCGCCTGTGGAAGTAATGGATATGGGGGGCTTGGATTTAACCTACAATATTCATAAATATTTGTTCCCGCATCTTGAAAATTCCACGGAGCCGTCTAAATTGCTGACAGAGCGGATTGAAAGGGGCGATCTGGGATTTAAAACCGGGCAGGGGCTTGAAGCCTGGTCAGAGGAAGAGGTAAAGAGTGCAAACAAAGAGCTGACAGAAGGGCTGATTAAAGTGGCGCGGGCGCTGGGAAGACTGTAAAAGTTTTTGTGGATGTTTGTGCCGGATAATTAAGAAAAGAGGATCAATGAAATGAGAAATGTTGTAATTGCTGCAGGCTGCAGGACGCCCATTGGTACAATGGGGGGACAATTTAAAACACTGACATCACTGGATTTGTCCATTCCGGTTATGCAGAATCTGATAAAACGTTCCGGAATTGACAGTGGAATGATAGAGGATGTGATCTGGGGATGCAATTATCAGAGAACTTATAAAGAAAATAACCTTGCCCGTGTGGCGGCAGTAAAAGCCGGGCTGCCGGTAACTGTTCCGGGGATTACGGTACATAGAAATTGTACATCTTCCATGTCTTCTATCCAGATGGGATATTATCAGATTAAGGCCGGGGAGGCTGATTGTATTATGGCCGGAGGAGCCGACAGCATGAGCACCGCGCCTCATATGGTATTTCATGCAAGATATGGACAAAAATACGGCAATATGGAACTGAGAGATTCTATGTGGGATTCTCTTACAAATCTGGGTGTAGGGCCTGCTATGGGAATTACAGCAGAAAATGTTGCTGATAAGTATGATGTCACAAGAGAACAGATGGACGCTTATTCTCTGCGGTCTCAGAAACGGGCGGCAGCAGCTATGGACGCAGGAAAATTTGAAGAGGAGATTATACCTGTTACAGTTTCCACACGAAAAGGAGAAACCGTTTTTCGGACCGATGAATATCCGAAACGCAATGCGACTTTAGAGGGACTTGAAAGATTAAAGCCTGCATTTAAAGAAGGCGGAAAAGTGACTGCAGGAAATGCATCGGGAATGAATGATGCGGCATCTGGCGTTATTTTAGTAGAAGAGGAAAAAGCGAAAGAACTGGGGCTTCCGATTCTGGCCCGGATTGTCAGTGTGGCAACCACTGGTGTAGAGCCGGAGCTTATGGGTATCGGTCCCATCAGCGCTACAAAAAAAGCATTAAAAAAAGCAGGACTGACTATTGAGGATATTGACCTGTTTGAAATTAATGAAGCCTTTGCATCTCAGTGTCTGGCCTGCCAGAAAGAACTGGGAATTCCGGATGATAAACTCAATGTTAACGGCGGAGGAATCTCTCTTGGTCATCCTGTTGGTGCAACAGGGTCCAGAATTGTAATCTCTTTGATGTATGAAATGATAAGAAGAGAAAATCGTTATGGTGCAGCCACTCTTTGTGCCGGCGGGGGTATGGGAACTGCTGTAATCATAGAGCGGATTTAGGGATAAGAGTAAAAAGCTGCAACAGGCAGACCGGTGAGCGTTGCGGGTGCGCAACAGATCAGACTGCCAGAGGCGTAAACAGTGCAGTTTCCGGTGATTTATTTTGGCATGTGTTTTGCAATAAATAAATCCGGAAGCCAAAAGGCGTAAATAAATTAAGTTAGAGAAAAGGAGAATCATTATGGGAAAACAAGTATTAGTAGATTTATCACATCCGTTTGGAAGAGGAAATCCATTATGGCCGTCAAATGGAGATTTTCATATTGACAGAGTGCAGCATATGCCGATGCATTACAGATTGCTGCAGACATTTAACGATTTTCATATGCACAATAGTACACATGCGGATTCCCCGTCTCATGTAATACCGGAAGGTGCATTTACACATGAACTTCCATTAGAGAATTATTATGGAGAGGCTGTCTGCCTGGACATTCCTAAAAAGCACTGGGAGCTGATTACGGTAGAAGACATTGAAAATGCGGCCAAAAAAGTAGAAGGCGGCATCAAAGAAGGAGACTGGGTACTTCTTTGTACTGGTATGCATAAACGCTGGGGAGAAAATGATGATTATTTTGCTTACAGTCCGGGATTATCCATTGACGGAGCCAAATGGTTTGTAGAGCATAAAGTAAAAGGCGTTGGTTTTGATATGCAGGCCATTGACCATATTTTATATACATATGCTGCTCAGCACGGTCCGGGGCCTTATGTTCCAAGAATTGTTGATGAATATAAAAAAGAATTCGGTCATGATCCCCTGGAGGATTTTCCGGAATGGGAGCCGTGTCACGAGATTTTACTTGGAAATAACGTTATGGGTATTGAGAACCTTGGGGGAGATATCGAAAAAGTCAAGGGACAGCGGTTTATGTTCTGTGCATTTCCATTGAGATGGTATATGGGAGACGGAACCATTGTACGTGCGGTTGCTTTCATTGACGAGGATAAGATTAATAAAGATGTGCCTGACCGGGTTTACAAATACGGTGTATATTAAGCCCCAAAGATAAAAGCTTGTTTTAGGCTTGTATTGCCGGGATGAGAAGTGATGAAAGGAATAGGAGAGGTTATGGATAAAAAGAACAATCATTCTCTGTTTGATTTTGGAAAAGCCGGATGGGGAACCATTATTTTCTGTATGGCAATGTTCTGGTTTTTTGTAGGGTTTTGTACAGATGGAAATAATGTAACTGCGCCGGCTGTAGCTGCCCATCTGGGAATTCAGCCCGGAACCGTGCTTCAGATGAACTCATACGGCGGTATGATCGGCGTGGTTTTCTACATTGCAATGGGACAGCTGACACGTAAAATAGGAGCGCGAAAAGTTTCCGGAATTTCCCTGTTTATATCAGCGGCAGCCTATATTGTTATCGGAAACTGTCCGAATCTCGCTGTATACACGATTGCCTATGTCTGTTTGATTGGTTCTATTATGTCGGCGGGCTATGTAGTGGGCGGCGCGCTGGTGGCTCAGTGGTTTCCAAAGAGAAAAGGCGTTGTTATGGGATATACAACCATGGGACTGAATATTGCATCTGCCACATGGGTTCCTATGATGACATTTATTGTAAATAAAATGGGATTTGAAAAGGGTGTGATTATCCCGGCGGTTTTGGTAGCAGTTCTTGCAGTGATCGGTCTTGTATTTATGCGGAATACCCCTCAGGAGAGAGGTATCAATCCGGACTGTGTATCAGATGAAGTGTATAAAGCAGAATACGATCAGGATGATGCGGAACATGATACAAGATGGACTGTGAAAAAATTATTGAAAACCCGCGCGGTGTGGACAGTAGCCCTTGCAACAGGAATTTTACAATGCTGCTCTACAGGCGTTATGAGCCAGCTGGTTGTCCGTAATCAGGAGCTTGGAATGTCTGCCACACAGGCGGTATCCATGATGACGATTATTGCTGTTGTGGGAATTTTTGGTTCCTGGCTGATTGGTGTATTTGACGATAAGTTTGGAACTAAAAAAGTTATGATTATTTTCTGTATCTGGTATGCTGCGGCAATTTTGGCCAACGTAACAGATACCAGATGGGGAATGTATCTGGCTGTATTTATGATTGGAATATCCATTGGAGGATCGGCAAACTTTATGACCTCTTTTCCCTCTTCTGTATTTGGAAGACACGGATTTGAAAAAGTCAACAGCGTAATATTCCCGATTCAGTCCATTGTAACGGCCAGTGCATTTCTGATTGACGGAATCAGTCTTAATGTAACCGGAAGCCTTCGATGGAGTTACCTTGTGCTGGCGATTATCGGATTAATAGATATTATTTTTGTGGGTCTGACAAAAGATCATGAATTTAATCTTGACTGGAAAAAACAAAGCGTTTGATAAGACAAAGAAACAGAATATGTGCAGGCGGGATTCTTTTCCGGAAAGTCTGCATAAGAATAGAGGAGGAAACAGCATGGCAAAGAAATCTTTAGTTGCCCTTGCCAAAGGAACCGGTGTACAGGAGAATGTAACAAAGGTTTTTGATCTGATGGGCGGAGTAGAGCATGTAATTCGAAAAGGCTCCACGGTGGTTTTAAAGCCCAATGCCGGTCATGCGGAGCCGCCGGAAACGTCTGTCTGCACGAATCCGGAAGTGGTAAGAGCGGTTATCCGTGAAGTGAAAAAGGCATCGCCAAAAAGAATTATTATAGCAGAGGCGGCGGCTATTGGCTGCGATACGCTGGAGTGCTTTAAGGTCAGCGGTATTGAGGCCGTTGCAGAGGAAGAAAATGTAGAACTTATGGATATTAAGCGGGATAAAGATCTAGTGAATATTGCAGTTCGTGATTACAGATCGAATATTGATCATGTGCTGCTTCCAAGGTTCTTATTAGAAGCCGATCATCTGATTAATTTGCCCATTTTGAAAGCACACGCAAGTATGGTGTTTTCCGGTGCCTTAAAAAATATTAAAGGTGTGGTTCAGGATAAAGTACATATGCAGATGCATCAGCAGAACCTGACTATGGCAATGATGGATGTGTGGTCTGCCTGCCGTGCAGATATTAATATTATGGATGCCATGCATGCGGCAAGCGGCTACAGCCCTCATATGCCGGTGCCCATTGACACTAATATGGTACTCGGGTCAAAGGATCCGGTAGCCATTGACCGGGTAGCCTGCGAGGTGACGGGTATTGACACAACTTGTGTAGATTATTTTAAGGTTGCGGCAGAAACCGGACTTGGCAATTATGATATGGAAAACATTGAGGTAGTTGGAAATACCATTGAAGAGTGCTACAAGAAAATGTGGATTCCATACATTGGCGATATGAGCACCAGATGGCCGGAATATGATGTACGGTGTGAAGGCGCCTGCTCTAGCTGTCAGGCATTGCTGGCTATCAATATGGAAGAGCTAAAGGCAGTAAATGAGTATGATAAAAATGCCGGAATGACAGTTGTAATCGGAGGAAAGAATGAGATTCCAAAAGATATTCCGGATGAAAAAATTGTGCTTCACGGAAACTGCACAAAAAAATATTTAAAAGATCATCCGAATGCATACTGGATTTTAGGATGTCCGCCAAACGAGCCGGCTTTGTATCTGACTGTACAGAGAAAAGAAGTAATCAATGGAATGGGCGATCAGGAAGAAGAAATTATCCGCCCGTGTATGGCAAGAGATGCTGCAGTCTGGCGGGATTATGTTTTTGAAGCCGCAGAGAAATATTATTCAGAGCATCCGGGGGAAAAATAATGGATGATTATGTATTTGTCGATGTAGATCCAAAATTTCGGCAGCTATTGAAATCTATTTTTACAGATGAATTTATGAAAAGCTTTACGAATTTTGAAAATTTTGAAGGATTTCAGTATTCCAGTGCGGTAATTACCAACTGGAATTCTGAACGGATGGTATATTCTCAGCTTCTGATGGACAATTTTGTAAGAGAAAGCACCAGGTTTTCTTCCTGGAATGAAATGGTGATTGCCGCGTCAGATCAGCGGTTTGGAAAAGCAAAAGTAAATTAGAACCATAATAACATAAACCTCTACAATAAAAGAACCGGGATACTGCAGGGACAGTTCCTGGTTCTTTTCACTCTATAGGAAATACCGTGTTGTGATAAAGCTGAAAAGTACCGATTCCTATAGAGCCAAAAACGCTTTGCTGTGGCAGGATTCTTTTTCAAATTCAGTCTTTTCTGTTTGGGTAATCTATATTGTACTGTTTGATTTTTCTGGATATGGTAGATGCATTAATGTTCAGTTTCCGTCCGGCTTCTCTTAGGTTGCCGGAAGTTTGCAGCGTATGCTCCAGAAGCTGTTTCTCGAATTCCGCTACAGCTGTATTAAAATCGGAATCTGCCGGAATGGTTTTTTTCTGGGAAGAAATATTCAGAAGGCTGGTAATGACATCATCTTCCACATGTCCCACGCCGGAGCTGCAAAGGACCAGATATTCAATAATATTTTCCAGTTCCCGGATATTTCCGGGCCATTTGTACTGCCGCATATAGCCAAACTGCTGCTCTGTTAGAGAGAACGGACGGTTATATTTGGAGGAAAACAGATCAATAAAGTGTCTGCACAGCGGCTCGATGTCTGCCAGGCGATCTCTGAGAGGCGGAACATGGATAGGAATAACGTTCAAACGATAGTACAAATCCTGCCGAAAGGTTCCATTTTCTATTTTTTCTTTTAAATCGGAATTGGTAAGGGCCAGAAAACGAATGTCTAGTTTAATAGGTTTTGTCCCACCGATTCTGGTAATTTCCTGAGACTGGATAGCCCGTAGAAGTTTTACCTGAAGATCCATAGGCATATCACCGATTTCATCAAGCATCAGTGTTCCGGTGCTGGCAAGCTCAAATAATCCGGGTTTTCCTTTGGCGCTGGCGCCGGAAAAGGCTCCTTTTTCATATCCGAATAATTCTGATTCCAGAAGATGAGCAGGGATGGAAGCACAGTTGATTTTTACGAAGGGTCCGCCGCTGCGGCTGCTGTTTTTATAGATTTCATCTGCAATGACTTCTTTTCCGGCACCGGACTCTCCTGTAATCAGGACAGTAGCGTCGGAGGCGGCCACATGATGAATCAGAGTCCAGATATTGGCCAGCGTTGTAGTTTTTCCAATCATTTCAGAAGAAAGATTTTCATTGGAATTTGTGTTGATGGTTTTCTTATCCAGCTGTGAGAGCTCCTGCACAAAGGTATTAAAATCACTTTTTAAAGATTTCAGGGAGACAATGGTGCGGCTGCAGGCAACTACCTGACGCAGCTCTCCGCTGCTGTTAAAGATGGGGGTGCCTATAACATATCCGGTCTGAGGTTTTCCGGTTTTGTAGGTAGTAGAAAGGCGGAAAGCCGGTTTGCCTGTTTTTAGCACATCGGGAACAGCGCCGCCGGTATACAGTTTATCCTCTCCGGTAAGCTCCGTGATATTGTGATTTAAAACGTCTTCTTGGGTGATTCCGGTGTTACGTGTGTAGGCGGGGTTTACATAAAGTACATTGCCCTGATGATCTGTAATGAAAATACCGTCATCTAATCCGTCTACAATTTCTTTAAAGTCAATGTCTTTTTTTAGAAAATATTCCAGTTTTTCGTCTATCTGATGCAGATACTGTGATAATTCCGTATCGGCAGCTTTTTCCATGGCCTTCAGGAGTATTTCACGAATTTCCCGGATAGCAAGATACTGATTCATAATGAGTCCTCCTGGTTTAATCGTTATTTTAGTTATTATAGCAAGGTGTAATTTGTTTGTAAATAAATGCGGCATCTTTGTTTGATTTCTGCAACAGGAGTGCCCGGGATGCAACAAAACGGAAGATATCCGGAGATGAAAATGCCGTAAAACCAGAGAATAAAAACTGGCATGATTTTTGCGAATATAATAAATATTATGGAGGCTTAACAGATGGATACGGCATATTTAGAAAAATTATTATATCAGGTAAAAAACAGGGAAATGAGTGTAGGGCAGGCGTTGGAATCCTTTAAAACACTGCCGTATGAAGATTTGGGTTATGCAAACATTGATCAGCATCGAAATCTTCGTACTGGTCAGGCGGAAGTGATTTTCGGGGAAGGAAAAACGCCGGAGCAGATTGCAGGTATTGTTTCTCATATGATAAAAAATAATGAAAGAATTCTGGTAACCAGGGCAGATAAACAGGATTATCAGGCCGTAATGCAGACGGTACCTGAAGCTGAGTATGATGAAACCGCACGTATTATTTTAATTGGAGGAAAGCCTGAACCTGTGAAAACAAAAGGGCCCATTGCTGTTTTGACAGCCGGAACATCGGATATTCCGGTGGCAGAGGAAGCCGCTTTGACTGCAGAGTATCTTGGAAATGAAGTAGACCGGATCTATGATGTGGGGGTGGCGGGTATCCACAGATTATTTGGACGGCTGGATCGAATTTTAAAAGCCGATGTTGTGATTGCTATTGCAGGAATGGAGGGAGCACTGGCCAGTGTTGTAGGGGGACTGGTGCAGGTTCCGGTTATTGCAGTGCCCACAAGTGTGGGTTACGGAGCAAATTTCGGCGGCCTGGCCGCACTGCTTTCTATGCTGAACTGCTGTGCCAATGGAATTGGTGTTGTAAATATAGATAATGGATATGGTGCGGCCTGCTTGGCATCAAAGATCCGTATTGGAAAATAAATCATTGTTTTAGGAGGAATACAAATGTCAGAAAATCAGATACATCATCATGAACAGCATCTAGAACAGCATCATCATGCTCATATGCACCCTAACGCAAAAGCAGTTTCTAACCGGCTGGCCCGGGCCATCGGCCATCTGGAATCCGTAAAAAAGATGGTTGATACCGGAAGAGACTGTTCGGAAGTTCTGATTCAGCTGGCGGCAGTGCGCTCGGCGATCAATAATGCGGGAAAAGTAATTTTAATGGATCATATTACCCACTGTATCGTGGAGGCAGTGGAAGAAGGAGACCAGAAAGTGGTAGATGAACTCAGGGAAGCAGTAAAACAGTTCGTAAAATAGTCACATCTATCTATCATAACCAAACTGCATGGCAGAATCGGAACAACTCATTTTACAGATATTTTTCCCTACTTTATACTTGGTATCAGAAGATGATAAATCATAATGCTGATAAACAGGAGGTATAACCATGGGAAAATATGAAGAAAATTTAGAGCGGATTCGAAAAGCAGTGCGGTGTGAACCGGTGGACCGGATTCCGGTGGCGCCGTGCGCAAATGGTTATATGGCAAAAAGCCAGAATGTACTGATGAAAGATTATATTACTGATTTTGACAGAGCCTGCGATGCCAATTTGGCGGAACTGACATCTCTGGATGCGGATGCAACCCAGAATGTAATTTTTTCACCATATCTGCTTGGAACACAGTGGCTGTCAAAAGCTGCGCTGCCCGGTATTGAGCTGGGAGATGATGAGATGTGGCAGATTGTTGAATGCGAGAATATGAAGTTTGAGGAATATGAGGATATTAAAAAAATGGGCTGGGATGCCTGGCAGCAGAAATTTATTGCTGAAAAGTGCAATAATAACTGGGAAAATTTGAAGCCGTTTTTTGAAGCAAATCCCCGCTGTTATGAGAAATTTTATCATGCGGGCATTCCATGTATCTGCGATTTTTTAATGATTACTCCATTTGAATATTTCTGTGGCGGACGTTCTCTGGAAAATTTCTTTATGGATGATCTTATGGAAGAACCGGAGCTGATGCACGAGATTTTTGATATGGTACTGGAGCATAATCTGAAAGCATACCGTCAGCAGATTCAGGATACACATGCCTTAGGCGTGTGGATTGGAGGCTGGAGAACAGGCCCGGATCTTGTTTCCCCGGCGATGTTCGATGAATTTGTATGGCCGTCTTTTAAAGCGTACTATGATCTGTGTATTGAGATGGATGTTATTCCGATGTTCCATCTGGATTCCAACTGGGATCTTGTACTGGAGAAATTTAAACGTCTGGAAGATAAAACTTATATTCTGGCGCTGGATTCCAAAACAGATATCCGTAAGGCAAGAAAAGTGCTGGGACCCAATGTATGTATTCTTGGAGATGTGCCCTGCGAATTGATGAGCTTTGGAACTACAGATGAAGTGAAAGAATATGTAACAAAACTGCTGGATGACATCGGCCCATGGGGATGTATTATCGCTACCGGATGCGATGTTCCCTCCGATGCAAAACCTGCTAATGTTAAGGCCATGAGTGATGCTGCCCACGAGTATTTAACAACACATCCTCAGAACTAAAATAATATCAGACAGAATAAAACGTAACAGAAGATCGTTGTGTATATTTTATGAAGAGGGTGCCGCTCAATCATCTAATTTGATGATTTTGCGACACCCTCTCAATGTTAGATTACTACACCGGAAGGGGTGTCACTTGTTAAGTTGATTGAACCGCCGTGTACCGAACGGTACGCACGGTGGTGTGAGAGGTCGGAAATTTCTTATTTAGAGAAATTTCCTCCTACTCGATCTGCTGTATGTTATGATACTTATATGAAAAGAAAACGGAGGATACAAAGATGAATATGACGCAGATGAAATATTTCATCATGGCAGCAAAATGTCTGAATTTTACAAAGGCCGCGGATAAGCTTTTTATTACACAGCCTGCTTTAAGCCGGCAGATTGTAGCTATGGAAACGGAGCTGAATATGCAGCTGTTTGTAAGAAATAACCGTTCCGTGAAGCTGACGCCGGCAGCTGTGGTTTTACTGGAGGAGTTTGAACGGATTTATAATGAATATAATCTGGCCATAGCGAAAGCAGCTAACAGTTTTGAAGGAATGAGCGGGGAACTGAATATCGGTATTCTGGAGGGGGCTTATGTAGGAGATTTATTTCCGGAAGTGCTGCGTCATTTTGCAAGGTTTTATCCTCAGGTGAAAATTAATCTGCGCAATTACAGCTTTAATGCGCTGATTGAAAAATTGTACAGCAATGAACTGGATATGATTATTACGTTGAGATTTGATGTAGAAGGAAGAGATAAAATTCAGTTTGAAATAATTGAACATACCAGGGATCATGTAGTTGTGCATAAAGACCACCGGCTGGCTAATGCCAAATATGTAAAGCTTTCGGATTTTAAAGACGATACAATTATGATGGTATCCACCGAGGATTCAGAGATGTCCCCTAAGCTGATTTTGGACAAATGCAAAAGCTGCGGGTTTAATCCCAAGGTGAAGTTCGCTTCTTCTCTTCAGGAGGAAATGCTGTGGGTGGAGGCCGGAGTGGGAGTTTGTATTCTGGATACAAGAAACAGCTTATATAAAAATTCTACTGTGAGATTTCTGGAAGTGGACCAGATCAGTGACCCCAGTCTTACCCTGGCGTGGAATGTGGATAAGTATAATCCGATGAAAGAGATTTTCCGGGATAATTTTCTGGGCAGGCGGGGTTGAGATAGCACAGCGGCGGATAGGCATCTGTTAAGTTTTTTTAATATAAATGCAGCAAAGATTACAAAAATGCATGGTGCCATGTAAAAGAGTATTTGTTTTTGAAAATAAAATGGAAAAAAGCCGGGTACCTGGCTTTTTTTGTTTGAGTTTTTACTGTAATACGCTAAAGAAACCTCAGCAAATTTTTATCATAACCAAACTGCATCCTGAAATGATGAATGGGAATTATACAGTGGAATTTAGCAGGAATATAATGAAAGAAGCTAAAAACACAGAGAAAGGGTAAGGTGAGGTTATGAACTGGGGAATTTTAGCATTTGTTATTATTTATGAAATTGTTACAGTTGTTGGAGTGGGGTTGATTATCTCAAGGAAAAATAAGGCAGCCGGAGAGGAAGGGAATTTTGCTCTGGCCGGTAAAGGCCTCCCCACAGCACAGGTTGGAGTAACTCTGGCACTGACCATGCTTGGTTCGGCGCATATTTGGGGAACCTGTGAAAATGCGTACGCCATGGGAGCGATCTCTATATGGTTTGGAATCGCATGTACCGTTATGATGATTGTTATAACACAGATTACAGGACCATGGGTCAGAAAAATCGGTACAGATACCGTCCCTGATTTATTTGGAAAATTATTTGGCGGTAAAATGAGGATTCTTACGGCCTGCGTTATGGGGCCCCTGGTATTTGGATGTCTGTGTCTGGAAACACAGTGCATAGCAGTTACATTTGTTGCCTGCACCGGCTGGTCCTATACAACGGGAGCGATTGTAGGCGGAATTTTCGGTATTCTTTACGTGCTGCTTGCCGGTATGAAAGAGGTGTCCTGGCTGAATATGATTAATGCGGTATTTATGTATGTGGCATTGATTGTAGCTTTGATTGCAATGTTTGTATATCTGCCAGGTAATGGCTGGGAAGATGTGGCTGCAAATCTCAGCAATAATGGACAGGGCTGGATGCTTGATATTTTTGGAAATAAAGATCTGATAATCAACTTTGCAATTCCTACGATCTTTTGTACTTCTATGTTCCAGGGCGTTTCTCAGATGGGACTGCAGACCTGTATTGCAGCAAAGGATGTAAAAGCAGTAAAGAAATCTATCTGGCTGGCTGGCCCGGTAAACGGATGCTTCTGTATTATTCCTGCGCTTCTTGGAATGGCAGCACTGGCTCTGGGCTACTTTAAAATCGGCGGAAGCGCTATGATGATGACACCGGCTATGATTCTGGAAGTACTGCCTCACTGGGTAGTTGCATTAATCTGTGCATCATTCCTGGGCGCTTTGCTTTCCACATTCGCAATGACGTCCTTATGTCCGGCAACGATTTTTGCATACGATCTGTACGGCGGCTTGTATAAGCCAAAAGCTTCAGAGAAAGAAAAAACAATTGTTATGCGGATTATGATCGTAATCGTTGGTGTTCTTGCAATTGTACTGAGTAATTTCCAGCCAACAGTTGTTACAACCATTAACTGGATTTTCACCTGGGGCGTACCAATGTTCGTTATGATGGTAATCGGACTTTGCTGGAAGAGAAATACAAAGGCAGCGGTTATTACATATATTGTGTCATGGATTGCAAATATTTTATGGATTACCTGCGGACTGCAGGATAAACTCGGCATGATGAATTTCCATCAGGTATATTTATGTACCATTATATCTGTTGTTCTTGGACTTTTACTGACTGCGGTTCTGCCGGGGTCCAAACCGGGATTTTTCAAATTGTCCAAGGAAGAGCAGAAGGCTTGTTAATGAAGGAAAAGGAGGCGCATCTGTATGGTAGCTCGTATTGTAATCGAAAGTGTTATTATGGTATTCGGAATTACCATAGCCGGATATTTTATCGGAAAACTGTTTAAAGAAGCAGAGAAAGAAGATTAATCACAAAAAGAATTTCAGGTATCAGGAGGGAACGATATGATCGCAGCGATAACGATGACTCAGGGATGGATGATAGGTATTATTGCTCTGATGGCCGTATTTGGGATCTGTGCACTGGTATTTGCGCAGCTGGGCAAGAAAAAATAATATACGCTCCGCCAGGAGGTGCAGCGATTTGGAATAGAATGTTGTCAGCAAAGCGGACCCGAATCGTGCACCAAGTCTCGCTTTTGTGAGACTTGAAATTAATAGAGCAATTATGGCTCCGGGCTGTGCCCGGAGCCATTTATCTTATTTGAATCAAGATCTGGAAAAGCTGATTTTACAATTAGGCAAAAATCCGGGGAGTGGTTTTGCTTCCCCAGGGTTTTGATTTTGCAAAGGGTTCCGGTGCCCCTAACTCTTCCCAGTGATCTCTCAGATAATAAGAAGGCATCACTTTATTCAGAATATGAAATTCGTTCATATCATGATTCATAACGCCCAGGCCGATTTCCATGGGGAACATAGCTGTTACTTGCTCTGGTGGAAGCTCCAGAGTATCTCCAAGCCAGTAATGATTCCGAAGCACGAGACCGTAAGGGGTATCCCGGCCAACGCCGACGTACTGCCCTCCCACAGGGCGCCCTTTTGGATCACGGATGCATTTATCCCAGTCTCCAAGGTTGCAGCAGGAATAGAGAACCACATCCGCCTCGCCTTGTTCTTTTGCTTTTGTCAGTTTGTCCCCAAAGAGCTCATAAGGATCCAGATACATCAGTGTTGCTTCTGTAGCAGAACCAGCCATCATTTCCCGTGCTTTGTGTGTGGTACCCTCAACACACCCGTCTTTATGTCCGGGCTGGATTTCTGCCCATTCAGAATATAAATGAGCGCCAGGATGCCATAAACGGTATTCGTCGGTATCCGGCTGCATACCAAACCAGTGGGCCAGCATATCAGAGGTACAATTTTCCAGCAGCGACATAACTGCAATGTGCAGACCGCCGCTTGATAAGCGTTCCACTCCGGTTTCCAGCGGCAGCGGGGCAATACTTAATAAAGATTCACATTCTTCAAATCTCATGATAAAAACCTCCTGTATTAGAATAATATGATTGTACTGCTAAAAAGCCGCAGTGGTGTTGCATAGACGGGAATGTATGTCTTGTTTCTTGCAATGCAGATATAGCTTATTTATACTAAAGAAAAGGTCGAATCATACTGCTTTAGAATACGAAGGGGGATTAGATGGATATTCAGCAAATGAAATATTTTTTGAAGCTGGCAGAAAATTTGAATTATACAAATACTGCCCGGGAACTGAATCTTTCGGTTTCTTCTTTAAGCCGCCAGATTGTGGCCATTGAAACAGAATTGAATGTTCAGCTGTTTTTCCGCGACAATAAAAATGTCCGCCTGACAACGTGCGGAGAATATTTTAAAAACCGGTTATCGGATATATACAGGGACTATCAGCAGACCATCCAGAATACACAGAGAATCTATCAGGGAATCAGCGGGCATATTTCCTGTGGAATACTGGATGATATTACCCTTAACGGTGTGATGCAGGAGAACTTCCATGATTTTACAAGGAAACATCCTGACTGTGCGGTTGATTTGTCCAGAGGGTCTTTTGGACAGCTTCTGGAGGGATTGAAAAAAGGGACCTATGATTGTATTATCAGCTACTTTTTTGCGCTGGATCACATTATTTCTCTGAAATATAAGGTGATCGAGGATATGAAAGAAGGGATCTTGATTTCATCAAAAAACCCCCTTTCCGATGAGCCTTGTTTTTGGCCGGAGAAGTTTAAGAACCAAACATTTATCATTGTGTCAGGTGATGATAATGACTATGCTTTTGGGGGTCCGGTACAGTTTTGTCAAAAATATGGATTTTATCCGAAGATTCGTACCGTGCCGGATATTGATACGGCAACACTTCTTGTGGAGGCGGGGCTTGGAGTATCCTTTACCTATGAGAAAAGCATAGGTTCTTATAATCCGGCGTTGAAATTTCTGCCCCTGAAAGAGGACGAGATTATGACATCTGCACCATTTGTGGTTCTTGCCTGGAGTGAAAACATCAATAATCCGGCTGCGGAGAGTTTTATAGAAGAATTTCGGGGAAAAAGGGGATAGGTGAAGGTTAGAATAATCAGAATATATAAAGGAGTATCAGGATGCCGCTTGACCGAAAAAAACAAAAGGGTTTTTATACTAGAGAAGCTATAAAAAGAGAATATGCTGAATTATGCTGCAAATTAAAAACTCATCATGTTCCGGTTAAGGAATTATGCAGCAGTATTCCCATTTCCAGAAATACATTTTATATGTATTTTGCAGATATCGCTTCGGTAGCCGATGAGATTGAAGAAGAGTTGATAAATGGATTTCTGACTATTTATGACGAGTTTTCTGAAACAGATTTCAGCAGTTATCAGAGGGGGGAGGTGCTTCCCATTTTTATGGATACACTGCTATTTATAAAATTGAATAATATGTATTTTCGTGCCTTTGCGGGAAAAATACCGGATTATTACTTTATTGAAAGCTGGAAAAAGATTATTATTGGTCACTTTAAAGAGCGCTGGAAAAGACAGAACGTACATTATGAAAATGAAGATCTTGTTTTGGAAACAACTGCTATGAGTGCCATTGCAGCGTATTCTTACTGGCTGGAAAATGAGGATAAAATAAATCTTATGGAAATGTGTAAATTTCTGGGAGGAATGATTTTTTATGAACAACTGACTTTAAGTAATAGAATTGAAAAATAAAAAAGAATTTATTTACATAAACTGATGAAAATACAGCATAACAGTGTTTTAGCTATTATGCTGTATTTTCTTTGGGTAAGTTTATGCTTCAATTTTATTGATAATAACTGGTTTCGTATCTGATATTTTTATAAGTATTCTGTTTACTATGCAAACAGTTTTGGACTCAGTGTCAGAGCTTTTGGATCTGATACGGAATAGGGCTCTGGAGCTCCAAGTTTTTCCCAGTTATCGCGAAGATAGCAGGGAGGAATTGCTTTTCCAAGGATGTGGAATTCATTTGAATCATGCTCCATAAGATATAAAGCAAATTCTTCTGATACCATCTTTTCAATTTCCTCGCGCGGCAGATTCATTTCATCTCCCAGCCAGTAATGATTTCTGAGGACAAGTCCGTATGCTGTATTCCGCCCTACACCAACATACTGCATCATAGCGGGGTAGCCTTTTTCATTTCTTGAAATTTCGTCCCATTTTCCGGGGCAGGCCCAGCCATACAGTACTACATCAGCATCACCGCGTGCTTTTGCTTCATCCAGTTTTTCACCAAATAATTCACGGGGATCAAGATATTTTAACTGCATTTCCATTACTTCTGATGCTCCCAGGGATTCTCTGATAAAATGAGTTGTTCCGATTACATTTCCAGGTACATGATCGGGTTCATATTCTCCCCAGGTGGAATATTTGTGTGCTCCGGGGTGCCATAGACGATAACCGTCTGTATCACACTCAGATCCAAACCACCATTCCAGCATTTCGGCTGTACAGTTTTCTAAGCACATTCTGACAGCTACGTGCATGCCACCGCTTTCAAGTCTCTCTACACCGGTTTCTAATACAAGGGATTTGCGGTTTAATAATGCATCACATTCTCTGAATCTCATTTACTGTTACCTCCTGTTTTTTTGATACTTTAATTGTAGACTTTTGATTTCGATTTTAACAGGACACCCAGAGGGCAGAGTGTAATCAAAAGCTATGCGGCAGAAGAGCGGGACTTGAATTAGTTGGAACGTAAATATTTTATAAATCAGTTGAAAATAATGTGTATAGTGTGTATAATTTAGTTAAAATAAGGAGGAGGGAATGAAGCAAAGGGATTTAGTAAAGAAATTGAAAAGGGCCGGTTTTCAATTTGAACGGCACGGAAGGAGCCATGACGTTTATGTCCGAGGTTCTGATACAGAAGAAATCCCTAGACATAAGGAAATAAATGAACAACTTGCGAAAGCTATTATAAAAAAATGGGGATTATAAAAATATAATCTTAAAAAGTACACATAGATAAAAATAAAAAGAAAAGGTGTGGTGTGAAATGAAAAAAATTTATCCTGTTATTTTTACTGCCGCAGATTCCGGAGTATTGGTTGAGGTGCCGGATTTGGAAATTTTAACAGAAGGAAAAAATATGCCTGATGCATTTGATATGGCAAGAGATGCTATTGGATTAAAGGGAATTTCATTTCTTGATCGTAATATCGCTATTCCTGAACCCTCTGACTTAAATGAGATTGATCTGGAAAAGTCCGTATTTAAAGAAGAAGGAGAAGCTGTTGTTTCTTATGTAGATATTGATTTTTTAGAATATCAGAGAAAGAATGATAATAGATCAGTAAGAAGAAATGTGACATTGCCGAATTGGTTAAATAAAGAGGCTGAGGCAGCACATTTAAACGTTTCTAAAATATTACAGGAGGCTTTGATGTCAAGACTGGGAGTATCTAAGTAAATGGAGGATACAACTTAAAGTGAATAGATCTTGAAAATTTAAAATTTCTGCATTATACTGGTGTTACAACCCCTCATATAAAGCAATATGAGGGGTTTTTCACTCATTCACTTATAAAATTCTCAGGAGAAACGATGCTAAAATGGAAGATTTTTTATATGTTTTAAAAATGGAATTAGATGGAAAGCTGACGCAGGAGCAGATTGCCCATCAATTGGATTTATATAGAAATTATATTATAGAAGAAATGGGAAAAAATAAAACCGAGGAACAGGTTTTGCGCAAACTTGGCGATCCTGTACTAATCTGTAAATTGATTGTTGAATCTTATGAAAAAAGAGAGAAACAGCAGCGGAAGGAAGAGGAGAAAAAACATCCAAAAACGGCGGAAGAAATCAATGCAGAGATAAAAAATCCGGAGCACGGGCTTCATGCGGAATTTAAGGAAAATGAAGGTTGGGATATCCGCCTTGGCAGATTAAAGTTAAATTCCTGGTACGGGACGTTAATTATTCTTGGTGTGGTATTATTGGTATTTGTAATTTTATCAACACTTTTTCCGGGACTTCGCAGAGGATAACAGCTATAAGGAAATCAGAGGGATTTCCTGTAAAAGAATAAATAAAAGAGAAAAGACCAATGGGGGAGCCATTGGTCTTTTCTATGAGGGGAGTATAAATAATTAATAAGGGGTATAACTAAAAAGAATTTTTGAAGGTAAAATTCTTTTCAAAATGCATTATATACTATTCCAATTGAAATTGCAAACAAAATGTATGAATATTTGCATTCTATTTGAGAAATAATAGGAACGTAATTTATGATAGGAGGCAATTTCAAAATGGCAAAAAATTCAGAAACAAATAAAAACGCTTATGTAACAGAATATGAAGCAAATGAGTATACTGATTCCAGCAGCAACTGCGGGAAAAACAGTTCTCAGAACTGCGGAAAAAACAGCAGCAAAAATAACAGCAAAAACAGCAGTAAAAACAAAGCTTCAAACAAAAACTCCTCAAACTGCAGATAACACATTTAAGACAACTGAATATGATATAAAAAACAGGTTACAGTTTGTAGCCTGTTTTTTACTCTATAGGAAATACTGTGTTGTGATAAAGCTGGAAAGTACCGATTCCTATAGAGCAAAAAAACGCTCCGCTGTGGAACGCACTGCGGCGGAGCGGAGTCATGTCGCAAAAGCGACCTTTTTTATTTGACATACAGACTGGAGTGTAAGGATGAATATTTGTATGATGAAGGCAAAGGAGCTGGACTATTACAAAAATGAGAAAGGCGGAATCCTTATTGATTTAAGAGGTGCAGGTGAATACCGGAAAGATCATATACCTGGAGCTGTTAATGTTCCGTATGACACACTGGAGAGATTTGCAGCAGTGTCTGATAAACGCCAGCTTTATCTGCTGTACTGCGACCGGGGAATTATGAGTCTGAAGGCGGCCAGAAGGCTGGCAAGAGAAGGATACCAGATCTGCGCTCTGGCAGGAGGCTTAAAAGCTTACCGGGAATGGCAGATATATGCTGATTGACAGCGGAAGAAGAAACCGTTATGATTAAATAAATTCTGACTTTTTTCACATGAAAACAGCAGAAAACATGAGACAAAAGAGGGGAAGCATGGACTTGATTTCATGCAGAAGATGAATGAAACTATTTGAATTAACGGCGCCGTGCCATTTTGGGATGGAGGCAGTTTTAAAAAAAGAAATATATGATCTTGGATATGAAATTATACAGGTCGAGGATGGAAGAGTAACTTTTGAGGGGGACTCAGAGGCTGTCTGCAGAGCTAATATTTTTCTGCGGACAGCTGAAAGGGTGCTGTTAAAGACTGGAAGTTTTCAGGCAGTAACTTTTGATGAACTATTTGAAGCTGTCAAGGCTATTCCATGGGAGCAGTATCTGCCGGAAAATGCCAGGTTCTGGGTGGCCAAAGCGTCCTCTGTAAAAAGTAAGCTGTTCAGTCCTTCAGATATTCAGTCAATTGTAAAAAAAGCCATTGTAGAACGACTGAAATACATATATAAAAAAGAATGGTTTGATGAGGATGGGGCCTCATATCCCATTCGGATTTTTCTAATGAAGGATCAGGTAACTATAGGACTGGATACAACAGGCGAGTCCCTCCACAAAAGAGGCTACCGTACCATGACAAGTAAAGCTCCGGTCAGCGAAACGCTGGCGGCAGCGCTGATTATGCTGACGCCGTGGCGCCGGGAGCGGATTTTAGTGGATCCATTCTGCGGCAGTGGAACATTTCCCATTGAGGCGGCGATGATGGCTGCCGGGATAGCTCCGGGAATGAAACGGGAATTTCTGGCGGAAAACTGGACAAATCTGATAGAGAAGGAGCTCTGGAAGGAGTGCCGGCAGGAAGCAGCGGAGATGATTGACCTGGATATTAAAACAGATATCCAAGGGTATGATCTTGATCCGGATGTGATAAAAGCCGCAAGAGAAAATGCAAAAAGAGCAGGAGTAGAGAAGCTGATACATTTTCAGCAGAGGGATGTGGCGCAGCTGAATCATCCCAAAAAATACGGATTTATTATTACGAATCCTCCTTATGGCCAGCGTCTGGAAGAAAAGGATGCCCTGCCGGCTCTTTACAAAGAAATGGGGAAGGCTTTTTCTCGGCTGGATGACTGGTCGGAATATGTGATTACCTCCTATGAAGAGGCGGAACGTTATATTGGCAGGAAAGCGGATAAAAACCGAAAGCTGTATAACGGAATGCTGAAAACCTATTACTATCAGTTTCTGGGTCCGAAACCGCCGAAAAAAAAGAAAGAAAAGTAATTTTACGTAAGAAGGAGAAACAGCAGGAATTATGAAAAAAAGGATTGTATTTGCCACCGGAAATCAGAATAAGTTAAAAGAAATCAAAATGATTCTTGCAGATCTTTGTGCAGAGATTGTAACTATGAAAGAGGCGGGAATTGATATAGAGATTGTGGAAGACGGAACAACCTTTGAGGAAAATGCCAGGATAAAAGCTCAGGCAGTGGCAGAACATTGTGATGATATTGTTCTTGCCGATGATTCCGGCCTTGAAATTGACTATCTGAATAAAGAGCCGGGAGTTTATTCCGCCCGTTATATGGGAGAAGACACTTCTTATGAAATTAAGAATAAGGCATTACTTGGCAGATTAGAAGGCGTGCCTAAGGAGCAGCGTACTGCCCGGTTTGTGTGTGCTGTCTGCGCGGTGATTCCGGGATATGAACCGGTAACGGTAAGAGGAACTATTGAAGGGTATATCGGGTGGGAGCCGGCAGGAGAGCATGGATTTGGATATGATCCGATTTTTTATGTTCCGGATCTTGACTGTTCAACAGCTGAGCTGTCTCCGGAGGAGAAAAATAACAGAAGCCACAGAGGGAACGCGTTAAGAGCCATGAAAGAGGTATTAAAAGATTATCTTTAAATTTGCAGATTAGAATAGCGGAATAAAAAAGGACGGATTTCATTTTATGAAAATATTGGTTGTAAGTGATACCCACGGAAGACATGATTATCTGAAACGGGCTCTTGCCTTTGAACAGTCAGTAGACCGTATCCTTCATCTGGGAGATCTAGAAGGCGGAGAAGAGGAGATTTGTCAGCTGACATCCTGCCCGATAGATATGGTGAAGGGGAATATGGACAGTCTTACCAATTTACATGAGGAGATGCTGGTTCAGGCAGAAGGCCGCAGGATTTTAATGCTGCACGGACATCATATGTGTCTGTCTTCCGGTAAAGAGAAATTATATAGAGCCGCGGCGGATTTTAATGCTGATATTGTTTTGTTCGGTCATACACATCAGCCATTGCTGGAAGAATACCATGGGATTACGCTGATGAATCCGGGGAGTATTTCATTTCCCCGACCTCTTGGGAAAACACCCTCTTATGGAGTGATTGAATTAAATCAGGGGAAAACGGATAAATTTGAGATTCGGTATATTGTGGGATAATTTTATACATAATAAATAGATAAGGACAGGTATACATTTGGTTTCATTCCAGGATACGGAGGCTTTGTCATATTCTCGGCCGAAAATGTAAAAAAATAAAAAAAGATGTTGACATTTTTTGCAATTTTGGCATATAATATATCTTGCGTTGTGCAGATGACGCAGAATAATTAAAGAACGGGGTGTGGCTCAGCTTGGCTAGAGCGCCTGGTTTGGGACCAGGAGGTCGCAGGTTCGAATCCTGTCACCCCGATTGTATGCGGGTGTAGTTCAATGGTAGAACACCAGCCTTCCAAGCTGGATACGTGGGTTCGATTCCCATCACCCGCTTATTTTTCTGTAATTGTATAATATGTGTTTGTAGCTCAGCTGGATAGAGCAACGGCCTTCTAAGCCGTGGGTCGGGGGTTCGAATCCCTCCAAGCACGTTTCGGAAAAATAAAACAGTGAAAGATTTTTTATGGTGGGTATAGCGCAGTTGGTTAGCGCGCCAGATTGTGGCTCTGGAGGCCCAGGGTTCGAATCCCTGTATCCACCTTATATACGTTGCACCAAGTCTCGCAAGAGCGAGACTTGAATTTACGGGGTATTAGCTCAGTTGGTAGAGCACTTGACTTTTAATCAAGTTGTCCGGGGTTCGAATCCCCGATGCCTCATGAAAAAAACCAGATTCGGCAAAAACCGGATCTGGTTTTCTTTTACAATTAGGAAACGTTGTTCCTAGTGTATAAAAATGCTCTGCGGAGAGATATACTGTGGTGAAGATGAAAAGTGCCGTAAGCGACCGAGCTGGCTGCTGGAAGATGCCGGGTATTATTTTTTGCAAAATGTACATAATTATGTTAAAATTATGTACATAAGGAGGTGCGGTTATGCCACAGATCAGACCCATTACAGATTTACGAAATACAAATGATATATCAGATGCATGCCATGCATCAAAAGAGCCTATTTTTATTACAAAAAATGGTTACGGAGATTTAGTGGTTATGAGTATAGAAACCTATGAACGGATTGCTGAAAATCATGTAATTGATCAGGAAATAAAAGAGGCGGAGGAAGAGTATGAAAAAACAGGGGCTCTTTTTGATGCCAGGGAGGCACTGACAGAGCTTAGGAGGAAGCATATTGGATAAATACAGAGTGAAATTAATGCCAAAAGCATTGAGAGATCTTGAGAGTATTTATAGTCACATTATGGATGAGTTCAAGGAAGTTAGTACAGCTGGTCATATGGCAGCTATGCTGGAAAATGCTATCCTGGAATTGGAAGTAATGCCGTATAGAGGTGCTGTCCGTAAAACGGGAAGTTATTCAAATAGCTGTTACAGGCAATTGTTTGTAAAAAATTATACAGTTGTGTATCGTATTCTGGAAGAAGTCAGAATGGTTCTTATTGTGACTGTCAGATATACGCCTAGTAATTTTTGAGAAATAGATAGAGAGTTTGAAAATTGAAAAGATTGTGTGTGAAAAACCAGATTCGGTGAAAACCGGATCTGGTTTTTTGCTGCGCAGGGTAAAACCTTTCTGTTTCTTGTACAGATTTAGAGCAATGTGTGAGATTTATAGCAAAGCTGTATCTGGCTAATGGAGAAATTAATAAAGAATATGTTTGTATACACCAGTATTTTACTGCAATGAAATGTATATAAATGAATAGTTCCCCATATGATTCTTGTTAAATTATAATATACACAACAAAACAAAGCGCTTGGGTTTTATTAAAATATTAACAGGAGGAAGATTTGTATGGAAAATTGTACCACAGAAAAAACAGGTTTCAGATATCTGATGGCAGCCATTGGACCGGGGATGATTTTGGCAGCTACAAGTATAGGGCCGGGCTCTATTGTATCTTTTACAAATGCCGGCGCCGGTTTTGGCTATACGTTATGCTGGTGGATTGTAATTATTCTTGTTTTCAGGGCAATTTTTACCTTTGCCATGAATAAATATACCGTCGTAACCGGAAAGCCTGTTATGGTGGGAATTCGTGAAAAATATGGAGCAGTGTGGGCAATTCTGGCGGGAGTTTTTGCATTTATTGGACAGTGTGTCTATGGAATCGGCAATGTAATTGGAGTCGGCCTGGCGTTTTTGATTTTATTCCCGTTTATTCCATTAAAAGCGGGAGCTGTGATTGGGGTTGTAATCTGCATACTTTTATATTTTATGAAAGGTCTGTACCAGAAAGTAGAAGTATTCATGAAAGTGCTGGTTGTTATTATGGTAGTTATTTTTGCTATCTCATTTTTTGCCACTCTGGGGATTGAATACGACGGAACTGTTTCACATCATTTGTTTGGGATACCTGCAGGATCAAAGGCAATGATGCTTTCTCTGATGGGAACTACAGCATCTCTGGGAACGGTAGCTTATGGCTCTTCTCTTGTAAAAGAAAAAGGCTATAGATTGATAGATATTAAAAAAGGCGGCTTAATGGCAGATGTTGTGGGGGGTGTTCTTGTAATCGGTATTATATCTGCAGCATGTTATTTTGTAGGAGCCAATTTATTTCCAGGTCAGCCCATTGGAACCGGTATGGATTTAGCGGTGGGGCTTTCCGGATTGCTGGGAGCATTTATCCGACCTGTGTTTGGCATTGCATTTTTATCTGCTGCTTTGTCTTCTGAGATGATGGCACCGAAGCTTGGAATTAATCTGCTGCTTCAGGCTTTGAATAAAGAATCAGGAATGGAAAACAAAGCAGAGAATATTGTCTCGATTATAATGCTGTTGTTTGCCTTGGCAATTGTATTTGCATATGGCGGGGTACCGGCACAGCTCCTTACCTTTGCGCAGATTGGCGGGGTGATCAACACACCGATTCTTGGCCTGATGACAATTCTGCTTCTGAACAGAAAGGATGAAATGGGAGAGCATAAGGTATCCGTGGGATTTACATGCGGTCTGCTTGTATCCTATGGGGTAGTATTATATATGGTTGTTAATAATGTCATTACGCTGGCTGGCGGTGTGTCGGCATAGAACAGCTGATAAGTAAAAATGATAGAACAGATGGATTTATGCGAATAGATGCAGAGAAAATTAGGAGAGAATAAAAATGTATGATTTAGTGATAGAGAACGGCCTGGTCTACCAGGATAAAAATTTCTATCCTTTGACAGTATGTGTGAAGGGCGAAAAAATTGCGGCATTAGTACAGCCAAAACAGAAAGTGGAAGCAAAAAAGATAATTGATGCATCAGGGAAACATGTGCTTCCGGGATTTATTGACCCTCATTGTCATTTAAGAGAACCGGGGCTGACCCAGAAGGAGGACTATTATACAGGAACCTGTGCGGCCGCCCATTCTGGTATCACACTTGTTTTTCCCCAGCCAAATACAAAGCCGGTGCCGTCAGATTTTGATGCCTATATGATGCAGGTTGATGCAGGAAAAGAGAAGGCAATTGTAGACTTCAATCCCATTGGAAGTCCGCTTGGAAATTCAGCATCTGTAAAAAAGATTGCGGAGGCGGGAACCATGTGGTTTAAGATTTTCGAGAAGGTTGCTACATATCCTTATAACACCACAGCGGGAACGTTAGATACCCACCGCATCTATGAAGCTTTTAAAGACTGTGCAGCCAATGACAAATATTGTTCGGTACATCCGTTTGATAAATATTTTTTTGATGCGGCTGTGGAAGAAGTCAGATCTCAGGGAAAGGAAGTTAACCTTCGCAATGTAAGGCATAAATGGTACAGTGATGAAGAAATGACAGGGGCCGCCTATCAATTGTCCTATTATGCGAAAAAGGCTGGATTAAAGTGGTATGCAATGCATTGCTGGATGCCTGGATATATTGATTTGGTACGTATGTTAAAACAAAAGGGAGAGATGACCATTGTATCTTCCTGTGAATATATGCCTGCTATTCATGCCTCAGATGAAATCTGGGATATTGAAAATCAGAGGTTTATTTATATCAATCACGATGCAGCTCCGGATCTTGATAAAATCTGGGAAGGAATTAATGACGGAACCATAGATATGATTGGGTCTGATCATGCGCCTTGCCGGCCGGAGGAATATAATCCTGATGATGCGCTTCATACCAGCGCCGGTTTTGCCATGCTGGATTATTACGGACATCTTCTTGTAAGTCATGTGAATGAGGGACACTATTCGCTGCAGAAGCTGGTTGAAATTTCTTCTGAAAATTGTGCCAAAACATTTGGGCTGTATCCCCGGAAGGGTTCTAATATTGTAGGAACAGATGCAGATTTTACCATTGTGGATTTGAAAAAGGAGTGGGAAATTACTAAAAACGACAGGGTCTATACAAAGACACAGACAATACCTTATGTGGGGAGAAAAGTCCATGGACAGGTGACCCAGACTGTAGTACGGGGACGGGTTGTTATGAGTGACGGAGTTGTGGACTGTGAACCGGGATATGGAAAATATATCAGATGTGAGATGACTCCCGCCTCTATAGGTGGTAAGTAACAAGCAGGTATCAGCGGCGGGAGCGAGACTTGAATACAGTTAACGATCACTGAACCGTTTTGAGGTGAAGCAGAATGGAAAAAATGTTATCGAAAATGCAGAATATACTTTCCAGAGAAGGACTTTTTACACGCTGGCTTAAGGTGGAAAAGGCGCTGGCATCCGCTCAGGCAAAGCTTGGGATAATTCCGGAACAAATGGCTGGTGAAATTGCAGATCATGCAGGAATAGAGCATCTGCAAATGGAAAAGTATGATGAAATTTATGAAAAAACAGGTCATCCCATGGTATCCGTGCTTCGGCTTTTGGAGGAAGCTATAGACGGTCCGGCAGGACAATTCATCCATTTAGGAGCCACTACACAGGATATTATAGATACGGCAATGGTTCTGGCTGTAAAAGAAACCTTAGACCTGGGGGAAAATACTCTTGTGAATATGATAAATGCGACCTGCAAAATGGCGCGAAAATATGCGGATACACCAATGATGGGAAGGACCCATAATATGCAGGCGCTGCCTATTACTTTTGGCTATAAGGCGGCTGTATGGGCCAGTGAATTATATCGTTGTCTGGAGCGGCTCAGAGAGAGCAGAAAGCGTGTGCTGGCACTTCAGATGTCCGGGGCAGTGGGCTCTATGGTTTCTTTTGGAAAATTTGGAGAGAAAATTCAGGAACTTATGGCAGAAGAACTGGGCCTTCAGATACCCGATATCTGCTGGCATGCATCCAGAGACCGGTATGGAGAATTTGCCGCTCAAATGGGGCTTATGGGAACCTGCCTTGGAAGGATTGCCGGAGAGATCTATTCATTGATGGGAACAGAATACGGAGAGCTTTCTGAAGTTTGGGGGAAGGACCGTGTGGGCTCATCTACTATGCCTCATAAAGTAAATCCAACCAATACCCAGCATATTCTTGCCAAAGCATCTCATCTGCGGTATGCATCGGCAGAAATTATGGAATTTATGATGGTGGATCATGAGCGGAATATGCAGCACTTTATCGGTGAGCGGACAAAAATGGAGCAGATCTGCCTGTATACAGCTGAGATTATGGATCGAAGCTGTGAATTATTAGATACGCTGGTGGTAAATGAGGAGAATATGTTTCATAACTTAAACCGCCTTGGAGGACTGACCCAGTCAGAACATGTTATGCTGGTACTGGGAGAAAAAATCGGGAAACAGAATGCCCATAAGATAGTGGGAAACATTGCGGTAACTGCCATTTACCAGCATCAGAATTTTGCAAAAGAATTGTGCAAAGTACGAGAAGTTGCAGAGGTGTTATCCAAAGAAGAAATATATGATCTGCTGGATCCTGTGAAATATATAGGGGATTGTCCAAAATTTGCGGTCCGGACAGCCGATGAACTTTTAAGGAAACTGGAAAATTAAAAAATAATTGCTGCCAAAAGGCTGTTGCTGAATCTGAAGGGGATCCGGCAGCAGCCTTATACAATTTTATCAAATTTTTATTTGACTCAGTGGGAATTTTTATCATAAAGGGAATGACTGATCAGCATATTCATATATTTATTTACCTTATCCTTGTTATTGATTTTATAATTTGAAATATATTCTTTATCGTTTTCAATTATGGCGGTCAGTAAATCCCTGTGGGCTCTGGCATAGTTAGCGTCGTAACTGTAAAGAAGAATGTTATTGGCAATGGTTCGCTCCCGAAATTCCAGCCGGCCTGTGATTCTTATTAACTCAGTGTTGCCTGTTGCCCGGATTAATAGAGCGTGGAATTCAAGATTATTTTCAAACTGTTCTTTGGGATCTGTCAGCAGACATCCTTTTTTGATGTTGGCTTCTAACTGCATCAGGATGCTCCGGGGAATCCGTCCTTCTAGAAGGTCAATGGCAAGAGCCCGGAGCCATTCTAGAACCTCTAAAGTATCCAGACATTCGTCCAGTTCAAACTGCCGTACGATAGAGCCTCTCTGAGCATCAGATGTGATAAAGCCCTCATATTCCAGCCGTTTAACAGCTTCTCTTACAGGGGTGCGGCTTACCTGAAATAAATCAGCCAGATCCTCTTCTTTCAGGCGGTACCCAGGTGGAACGATACCGTGTGCAATGCCCTCTCTTAATGTAGAGTAAAGCAGATCTCCGATCTGTTTTTTGTCACCCATTGTTTTCTTTATATCTAATAATTTTTCCAGCATCATTCCATGTTTCCTTTCCGAGCCTGTTCTTTCCTGCTTTTAAAGATATAGCGTAAAATGTAAAACCAATTTTATATATTGTATCAAGTACCGTCTTTAAATTCAATCGGAGAGGGCTGGGAATGAGGGAAAAAGGGTACCTGCAGACAATGAATATTTCTGTATACAGGAGGATACATTCAGAAACGAAATAATAAATATGTGTAGCTTGAAAGAAGAGGTCAGGGCAATATAATGAAGACAGATACCGGGATATGATAGGGGTAAAGAATCCCAAATAAAACAAAAAACAGCCGGTAATAAAAATAGCAGAGAATAAAGACAACAGGTGAAGGAGGAAAGATATGAGTGCAAAAAGATGTCTGGCATCTGTGTATGAACAACAGGAGCTTGTGCCAGGGATTTTCAGTATGTGGATGTTGTGTAAAGAAATTTCAGATGAGGCGGGCCCTGGCCAGTTTTTAATTTTATATTGCCAGGACCAGAGCAGAAAACTGGGAAGACCCATCAGTATATGCGAAATTGACAGAGAAAATGGAAGAATCAGAATTGTATACCGTGTGGCGGGAAAAGGAACGGAGGAATTTTCAAAACTGAAATGCAAAGATGTTATTACAGTGCTTGGACCTTTGGGAAACGGTTATGACATACTTCCGGGGCGGGCGCTGCTGACAGCGGGAGGTATCGGCATTCCACCTATGCTTGAACTGGCAAAACAGCTGCCGGGGGAAGTGACTGTGGCGCTTGGATATCGTGACGGCAGCATGTTCTTAAAAGAGGAATTTGAAAAATATGCAAAGGTTGTAGTTGCTACAGAGGATGGTTCCTTTGGAACAAGGGGAACTGTTTTAGATGCAATACAAACAGAAGGGATTACAGGAGATTTTATCTGCGCCTGCGGTCCAAAACAGATGCTTTTTGCTTTGCAGCGTTATGCTGCCAAGAAAGAGATTAGTGCTTTTTTGTCTCTGGAAGAAAAGATGGCATGCGGAATCGGTATCTGTCTGGGCTGTGCGGTTCCTGTTCGTATCGGGGATGGTTTTACATATAAACGCGTGTGTAAGGATGGGCCTGTTTTTAACAGTAAGGAGATCATATTTGATGAATAAAGAAGTTTTGTTAGGAAAGATAAAGTTAAAGAATCCGGTATTGTGTGCATCAGGCTGCGCAGCCCATGGATATGAGTTAGAGCCGTATACGGATATCAGTAAAATTGCGGCATTTTCCATGAAAACGGTAACCTCTGAACCAAGAATTGGGAATAAGCCCCCAAGAATCTGTGAAGTAGATAACGGGATGCTCACATCCATTGGCCTGCAGAATCCGGGGATCGAAGTTTTTATAAAAGAGCATCTGCCGCAGATTAAAAAAACCTGCCGGCCGGATCAGATTATAATAAGCATTGGCGGAAATGAAATCAGAGATTATACAGCTGTGGCAGAAAAAATTGCACAAAGCTGCGGGGAACATGAAATCGCAGCTGTAGAGGTAAATGGAGCGTGTCCCAATGTTGCTCATGGGGGCGGAGTGATGAGCGCTTTGCCAGAAACCATGTATCAGGTTGTGAAGGCAGTCAAAGATGTAGTTTCCGTTTCTGTTATTGGAAAAATGAACACAAATTTTTCCTGTTATTGCGATGTGGCAAAAGCGATTCAGGAGGCAGGCGCTGAGGCAGTCTATCTGGTCAGCACTCCTATGGGAATGCATATTGATATTAAAAGCAGAAAACCCGCTGTGGGGAATATCAAAGCTCCGGTATCCGGTCCTGCCATTCTCCCCCAGTCAGTGTTGAAAACCTGGGACGTTTACCAGGCGGTGGACATTCCTGTGATTGCCAGTGGAGGAATCTATACCTGGGAGGCCGCGATAGAAATGATGATGGCAGGGGCATCGGCGGTTGGAATTGGCAGTGCTTTGTTTATCAACCCCGATACAGCAGCCAGGATATTGGACGGAATGATTCAATATTGTGAGCAGAATCAGATAGAGTCATTTTCGGAACTGGTGGGATGCGCTCATGGGAGGGATTGATATGAATCTGAAAAGAGCCGCATTGGAGCGGCATTATAAATTAAAGGGAAAGATTGAGGTGGTTTCACGGGCAAAGATCGAATCAGTGGAAGATCTGGCTGTTTTATATACGCCGGGAGTGGCACAGCCCTGCCTTGAGATTCAAAAAGATATCAGGAAAAGCTTTGATTTTACAAGGAGAAATAATCTGGTAGCTGTTATTACAGATGGGACAGCGGTGCTTGGCCTGGGAGACATCGGACCGGAAGCGGGGATGCCTGTGATGGAAGGAAAGTGTCTGTTATTTAAGGAGCTTGGAAATGTTGATGCGTTTCCGTTGTGTATCCAGTCCAGGGATCCAGAAACAATTGTGGAAACCATTGTCCAGATAGCAGGAAGTTTTGGGGGAATTAACCTTGAGGATATATCCGCACCCCGATGCTTTGAGATTGAGGAAAAATTAAAAAAACGACTGAACATCCCAGTATTCCATGATGATCAGCATGGAACGGCGGTGGTTGTTCTTGCCGGTATCATAAATGCATTAAAGCTGACAGGAAAAGAGAAACACGCCTGCAGGGTAGTGATAAACGGGGCGGGCTCTGCAGGGATTGCAACAGCAAAGCTGCTGCATGGTTTTGGGTTTGAAAATATTATTGTGTGCGATATCAGAGGCATCATAGCCAGAGATGACAAATCTTTAAACCAGGCGCAGATGGAAATAGCTGGGATAACCAATCACAGATTGCGGCATGGCTCTTTGGCAGATGCATTAGATGGTGCGGATATTTTTGTGGGAGTTTCAGCGCCGGGGGTTGTGACAGCGGATATGATAAGGCGGATGAATCAGGGAGCTATCGTGTTTGCTATGGCAAATCCGGTTCCGGAAATCATGCCGGATCTTGCAAAAGCAGCAGGTGCGGCGGTAGTTGGAACCGGAAGAAGCGATTTCCCCAATCAGATTAATAATGTCTTAGCTTTTCCGGGAATTTTCAGGGGAGCCTTAGATGTGGGGGCAGGGGAAATTAATGAGGAGATGAAACTGGCGGCGGCTCTGGCGATTGCGGATACGGTTTCAAAAGAAGAATTAACAGCAGATCATATTGTGCCGGAACTTTTGGATCCCAGGGTTTTAAAGAATGTTTCAAAGGCTGTCAGAGAGGCTGCCATTAAGACTGGTGCGGCGGGCGTCAGGAAAGAAGTGTAAAAAAATGAAGTCATCGCTCATATTGTGCAGGATTTGTAAATTCCACAGAGTTTCTGTATAATAATCTAAAATGTCAAAGGAAAGCGAAACAGACAAATGAAGATTATTATTTCTCCGGCGAAAAAAATGAATACAGATACGGATACGCTGGCTGTGGAGGGACTGCCGGTGTATCTTCACAGGACGAAAAAAATTCTCTCCTATCTGCAGGGACTTTCCCGGCAGCAGGCAAAAGAGCTGTGGAAATGCAATGACAAACTGACAGATCTGAATTATCAGCGGATACAGCAGATGGAGCTGGCACGTGCTTTGACCCCGGCTGTTTTGTCTTATGAAGGGATTCAGTATCAATACATGGCTCCCGGAGTGCTTGATGAGGATTCTCTTCAATATCTGCAAGATCACCTGCGGATTTTATCAGGATTTTATGGAATCTTAAATCCCTTTGATGGAGTAGTTCCCTACCGGCTGGAAATGCAGGCGAAGGCCGGAGTGGACGGCTGCAGAGATCTGTATGAGTTCTGGGGGAGCAGCCTGTATGAGAGCCTTGCAAAAGAGACAGACTGTATTTTGAATCTGGCCTCTAAAGAATACAGCAGGTGCATTGAAAAGTATCTGGAGCCGGAAATAATGTTCATTACAGTAGTGTTCGGTCAGATGAAAGAAGGAAAAGTCATACAGAAAGGTACACTGGCTAAGATGGCAAGAGGAGAGATGGTGCGCTATATGGCGGAAAATGGTATCGAAGATCTGGAAAGAGTGAAAGGCTTTGACCGTCTGAACTTTATCTATGCGCCGGAGCGGTCGGATGAAAAGATAATTGTATTTTTGCAAAAATAAAAGGAGCCATTAAAATTGCTAAAAGAGCTGTAATGATGACCGGTATTTTCCGGCAAAGAAAAATCCATGTAACGGGAAACCGCTGCATGGATTTTTTTAGGCAAGGGGCCTGTTCCACATTGTGCAGTTTCTCAAAAGAGAAACGGAGATTTATAAAATGTGAAAAAAGTATGAAGTTGTTGCTTGTGATGTTAGTGTGTGTTATATTCTTTACTATGCCAATAATTAACGATGTTAACTAATTGGACATCAATCTTAAGGTGGTGAAAGGAATGGACGGGAACAATATGGAAATACTGGAAGCATTACAGATGTTTCACAAGCTGAATTTTTCCGTATTATTCCAGGATATGTCAAAGGGAGAGTTTATTACCCTGAAGGCAATCAAAGGATGCTCTGCAAGGTGCGGGACAAATGAGAATGAGTCCCGGACAGACGATGAGGGAGCCCGGGCAAAAGTATCAGATGTGGTAAAGCATTTGGATGTTATGCCCTCGGCAGTTTCTAGAACGTTAAAAACTCTGGAAGAAAAGAAATGGATTATCCGGACCGTAAACAGCCGGGACCGGAGAAATATGCAGGTGGAACTCACAGAGGCGGGCAATAAAGAACTGGATAATGTGGGCCGTAAAATGTCAGAGGTCACAGCGCGTATTTTACAGAAAATGGATCAGAAAGAGCTTGAAAAAATGATACAGATTCTGCATCAGCTGTATGAAATTTCAAAAAGAGAGTTAGAATTGTATAAGGAAGAATTAGGCAGAAAGGACGTTTAAGATGTTTAAGATTTTTAAAAACATGAAGCCTTATTGGAAGAGTATTATTGTCATTATTCTGCTGTTGATTGTGCAGGCCTTCTGCGACCTGTCACTGCCCACCTATACGGCGGATATTATTGATGTGGGCATCCAGAATAAAGGAGTAGAGCATATTCTTCCGGAAAAAATCACAAAAGAAGAATATGAATATGCCAAGCTGTTTATGACTGAACAGGAAGCAAAAGACTGGGATGACAGCTATAAGGCAGATGGAAACGTGTATGAACGTACACAGGAGGATGGGGATACACTTGGCAGTCTGGACGAATCCCTTGCAGTGCCGCTGGTTTTAAATTATCAGATGTCAGCGGTAGATGAGGAGACTTTTAAGGAGTATCTGGCCCAGGCTCAGGGAGCAGACCCGGCAGCTTTAAAAGATTTGTCCATTGAGCAGATTGGACAGCAGTCAGGAATGAAGCTGGAAACCTTTGTGCAGGAAAAGGAAAATGATGACGGGGAAATGGAAGAGATGACCTGCGTGGATATGCGGCCTGTTTTTCAGGGAATGATGGCTTCAGGCCAGATGAATCAGGACAGTGTTATGCAGATGCGGGAATCTATGGAAAAAATGGTTGATGCCATGGGAAGTTCCACCATGCAGTCAACAGGCGTTGCTTATGCGGTTCACTGTGATGAACTTGCGGGAATCAATATAGATAATATTCAGAAATCTTATTTGTGGAAAGAAGGATTTACCATGGTGGGATTTGCCGCTGTTTCAGTGGCATGTGCGATTTTAGTATCCTTCTTTGCGGCGCGTATCGGCGCCGGTATCGGAAGAACCTTAAGAGGCGGAACTTTCAAGAAAGTACTTGGTTTTTCTAATGCAGAGATGAATCAGTTTTCTACAGCTTCCCTGATTACAAGGAGTACCAATGATGTACAGCAGATTCAGCTTGTATCTGCCCTGCTGCTTCGAATGATTTTATATGCCCCCATTCTTGGAATCGGCGGCGTTGTGAAAGTAATTCAGACCGGAGCACATATGGGATGGATTATAGCGTTATCAGTTGTTGTAATTGTAGGATTTGTAGGTCTATTGGTATCTATTGCAATGCCGAAATTTAAAGCAATGCAGAAACTGGTGGATAACTTGAATCTGGTTTCTAGAGAAATCCTGACAGGTCTTCAGGTTATCCGGGCATTTAAGAGGGAAGATACCGAAGAGAAGCGTTTTGATAAAGCAAACAAAGATCTGACAAAAACAACATTGTTTACTAACCGGGTTATGGCGTTTATGCTGCCGGGTATGATGGCTTTGATGAATTGTATTACCGTATTAATTATGTGGGTTGCCTCAAAGAAAATTGATGACGGTGTGATGCAGGTTGGAGCTATGACAGCATTTATCACATATGCAATGATGATTGTTATGGCATTTTTAATGCTGACCATGATGTCTATTATGCTTCCAAGAGCCGGCGTGGCAGCAGAACGTATTGATGAAGTTCTGACTACAAAAAGTACGATTTTAGATCCGGAAAGTCCTGCGGCTTTGACAGACAGCAAAGGGCTGCTTGCATTTCATCACGTGAATTTCAGGTATCCGGGAGGAGAAGAAGATGCTCTCCACGATATCGACTTTGTGGCGGAGCCCGGAAAAACAACTGCGATTATTGGAAGTACCGGAAGCGGAAAATCAACGGTAGTAAATCTGATTCCGCGTTTATATGATGTGACCGAAGGAAGCATCACGCTGGATGGTGTGGATGTGAAGCAGCTGCGCATGAAGGAGCTTAGAGCGGAAATCGGTTTTGTACCTCAAAAAGGCATTTTGTTTTCGGGAACCATTGCTTCTAATCTGCGGTTTGGCAATACAGATGCTACAGACGAAGAGGTGCAGAATGCAGCCGAAATTGCTCAGGCAACGGAATTTATAGAGACAAAGAAACGGAAGTATGACAGCGAGATTTCCCAGGGAGGAACCAATGTGTCCGGCGGGCAAAAGCAGCGTCTTGCAATTGCAAGGGCTATTGCTAAAAATCCGAAAATCTTTGTATTTGATGACAGTTTCTCTGCGCTGGATTTAAAAACAGATGCGGCTCTTAGGAAAGCTTTGTCAGAAAAAGTGAAGGACCGCACAATGATTATTGTTGCTCAGCGTATTAGTACCATTATGCACGCAGAACAGATTATTGTGTTGAATGAAGGACGGATTGCAGGAAAAGGAACCCACCAGGAGCTGCTTGAAAGCTGCGAGGTTTATCAGCAGATTGCAAAATCACAGCTTTCAGAAAAAGAGCTAAAGATGGGTATGCATGGAAAGGAGGAAGCGTAAATTATGAGTGAAAACAGTAGACCTCCAAAACGGCCGGGTGGTTTCGGCGGCGGTATGGCTCCGGCGGAAAAAGCCAAAGACTTTAAAGGAACCATTAAAAAAATATTGCAGTACATTGGAAAATATAAAATTGCGGTTATCATAGTTATGATTTTTGCGGCCTGTTCTACCGTATTCAATGTTTTAGGCCCCAAAATTCTTGGTAAGGCAACGACAGAGCTGGCCAGCGGTCTGATGGCCAAAATCCAGGGAGTAGGAAGCATTGATTTTAGTAAAATTGCCACGATACTGTTGATTGTATTATCGTTGTATGTGATTTCTGCTGCCTTTGGACTGCTGCAGGGATTTATTATGACAGGGGTTACGCAGAAGATCTGCTACCGGATGCGCCGGGAGATTTCTGAAAAAATCAATCGTATGCCCATGAAATATTTTGAAAGCCGCACCTATGGAGAGGTGCTTTCAAGAATTACCAATGATGTGGATACACTGGGGGTGGGGTTAAACCAGAGTATTACTCAGATTATTACCTCACTTGCAACGATTATCGGTGTGCTTGTGATGATGCTCAGCATTTCACCGCTGATGACACTGATTGCAGTTGTTATTCTTCCGGTTTCCATATGCGTGGTTATGCTGGTTGTAAAGCAGTCGCAGAAACACTTCCGCACCCAGCAGGAATATCTGGGCCACATCAATGGTCTGGTGGAGGAGTCCTATGGCGGACATCTGGTAATTAAGGCATATAACAAAGAAGATGAAATGGTTCAGCGTTTTGATAATACTAATGAAGTTCTGTACAAATCCGCATGGAAATCCCAGTTTTTATCCGGAATGATGATGCCGCTGATGCAGCTGGTCAGCAATCTTGGATATGCGGCGGTTTCCATTGCCGGCGGATTCTTATGTATTTCCGGTGTTATTACAGTGGGTGAAATTCAGGCGTTCATTCAGTATGTCAGAAGCTTTACTCAGCCGATTCAGCAGATTGCCCAGGTTGTCAATCAGCTGCAGTCTATGGCAGCAGCTGCAGAACGTGTTTTTGAATTTTTAGAAGAGGAAGAAGAAGATCAGTTTGCGAAAAACCCGGCTGCTATGGACCATATTGAAGGAAACGTTGATTTTAATCATGTAAAATTTGGTTATAAAGAAGACCAGACCATTGTCAATGATTTCAGCGCTCATGTGGAACCGGGACAAAAAATTGCTATTGTAGGACCTACCGGCGCCGGAAAAACTACTATGGTGAAGCTGCTGATGCGTTTTTATGATGTAAATGAAGGCTCCATCTGTGTAGACGGACATAATGTAAAGGATTATAACCGGCGGGATTTAAGAGATGCCTTTGGAATGGTGCTTCAGGATACCTGGCTGTTTAAGGGAACGATCATGGAAAATATCCGGTACGGACGCCTAGAGGCTACGGACGAAGAAGTAATAGAGGCTGCAAAGGCGGCTCATGCACATCATTTTATCCAGACCCTTCCCGGCGGTTATCAGATGGAGCTGAATGAAGATGCCAGCAATGTATCACAGGGGCAGAAGCAGCTGCTGACCATTGCAAGAGCGATTCTTGCAGATAATCGTATTTTGATTCTGGATGAAGCAACGTCTTCTGTAGATACCCGTACAGAAATCCTGATTCAGAAAGCTATGGATAATCTGATGCAGGGCAGAACAAGTTTTATTATTGCCCATCGTTTATCCACCATTCGGAATGCAGATCTGATTCTGGTAATGAAAGACGGCGATATTATTGAGCAGGGAACTCATGAGGAACTCCTGAAAGAAAATGGTTTTTATGCAGATCTGTATAATTCGCAGTTTGAAGAGGCTTCTTAATTCCCGGTTTCCATTGACAGCAGTTTTGATGTCTGGTATTCTTTGGATAGTACAATTTTATATACTTGGCGTGTTGAAAAATATGCCGTATGGAAATAAAAGGGAGTAGTTGGCGCCAGTACAGGCGTTTACGATATCGTCAGCGCGATGACAGAAGGTCATCCGGTACGTAACCAAGCAGCGAGACTTTTGTTGTGAAACAGCCACAGCAGAAGTCCCGCTTTTTTTAAAAGGAGTTTGCGCATGTCAAAGAAAACATTAAGACTGATTCTGGGAATTATTACATTTGCTGTGATACTTACAGCGGTTGTATTTCATCTGAATAAGGTAGCGGGGGTGTTTATAGCCGTATGGAATGTATTTATGCCTTTTGTGGTAGGTGTAGCCCTGGCTTTTATCCTCAATGTTCCTATGAAATTTGCAGAGCGGAGAATTTTGTGTAAGATAAAACGTCATAAGGTGAAGAGGGCCTGTTCGATACTGGCGACTCTTGCTTTTTGCGGAGTTATTATTGCCATAGTTATATTATTAATCGTTCCGGAGATTATCAACACAGTAGAATCCATTATTAACAATCTCCCTGCCATGATGGATCAGGTGGATGCCCTGATTCAGAAGATAGCCGGTTTCAGCAAAGACTTTGAAGAATTTGTAGGAAAGAGCAATTTTGACACAGATAAGATTCTCAACAGTATTATGAGTTTTGCACAGACACAGATGTCAACCCTTGGAACATCGGTTTTCTCAGCTTTGACCAGCGCCATCGGAACCATTGTGGGCGGAGTGATCGGGTTTGTATTTTCCATTTATATTCTGGCATCCAAGGAGAAACTGGTGCGTCAGACCAGAATGGTTTTGTATGCTTATCTGAAAGAAGAACGGGCAAAGAAAATCTGGGATATTATTCTCATGGCTAATCATACATTTCAGAGATTTATTTCCGGACAGTGTCTGGAAGCCTGCATCCTTGGATGCATGTTCTGGCTGTCTATGACAATCTTTAAGATGCCTTATGCCATATTGATCAGCGTGGTGATCGGTGTGCTGGCGCTGATTCCTATATTCGGTGCATTTGTGGGATGTCTGGTAGGATTTTTGCTGATTGTATTTTTAAATCCCATTCAGGCTGTCTGGTTCCTGGTTCTGTTTATTGTAATTCAGCAGATTGAGGGACATTTTATCTACCCCTTTGTTATTGGCACATCGGTGGGACTGCCGTCTATCTGGGTATTGCTGGCTGTTGTAGTGGGCGGAAAGCTGTTTGGAGTCATTGGTATGGTTGTATTTATACCGTTATGTTCTGTGCTGTATGCACTGTTTGCCACAAATGTAAGAAAGCATTTGAAAAAGAAAAAAATGACCATAATCTGAAAGGAGGCATCCTGAGATGAAATATGCAGAAGAAGGAATGCAGTATCATATTGGAATTAGGAACGGTGAGATTGGAAAATATGTAATTTTGCCGGGGGACCCAAAACGATGCGTCAAAATTGCGGCTTTCCTGGATCATGCCAGACTGGTGGCGGATAATCGGGAATTTGTTACCTATACAGGCTTTTTAGAAGGAGAGCGTGTGAGCGTTACATCTACAGGGATTGGAGGGCCCTCCGCTGCTATAGCCATGGAAGAGCTGGTGAGGGCCGGAGCAGATACGTTTATCCGGGTGGGAACCTGCGGTGGAATGCAGCCACAGGTGAAAAGCGGAGATCTGGTAATTGCCACGGGAGCGGTTAGGATGGAAGGAACCAGCCGGGAGTACGCGCCCATTGAATTTCCGGCAGTGGCGGATTTTCATCTGTCAGGCGCCTTAGAGAGAGCCGCAGAAAAGCTTGGATTTTCCTGTCATACCGGCGTTGTTCAGTGCAAAGATTCTTTTTACGGCCAGCATGAACCGCAGAAAATGCCGGTGGGGTATGAGCTTCAGGAAAAATGGAACGCCTGGATAAAGCTTGGATGCCTGGCTTCTGAAATGGAGTCGGCGGCATTGTTTGTGGTGGCTTCTTATCTGAACGTGCGTGCTGCATCAGTATTTTTAACAGTTGCCAATCAGGAGCGGGAAAGGCTGGGGCTTGAGAATCCTGTGGTTCATGATACGGAAAAAGCCATCCGGACTGCGTTAGAGGCTGTTCGGGAATTGATTCAATCATAATAAAAGAAAAAGCAGATACTGCAGTCACCTGGCTGGTGATTTTGCAGCATCTGCTTTTTTGGAATTAAAAGCTTTATTTCCTGCTGTATGAAAATAATTCCTCAATGATTACAGGACAGATAATGATTGATAGAATCTATAATGTCTTCCCCCTGGAGGATATGATCAAAAAGTGTTATGGCAGCTCCGGTAAGTACGCTGTCTTCTGTAAAGCGGGAAAAACGGATGTTGATATCACTGCTCAGCTTTGAAGGCAGGAAATCAGCCAGATATTTGTTCAGTACACAGACAAACTTATCAGATTGCGGAATCTCATCTCCCAGAATAATAACTTCCGGGTCCAGAACAAAAATCAGACCTGTAAGCCCGTAAGCCAGATAGCGTGCAGCCCGGTTCATAGCCCATTCTGCAAGAGGATCTCCGTTGTCATAAGCCTGATAAATCTCCGGCAGTGTAGAATCCAGTGACAGAGCTGTTTTTGGGTAATCATACAAATTTTCTGCAACCATATTGCGGATTGCCAGTGGAGAAGCATATTCTTCATAAATGCTGCGATTATAGTTGATATCGCCGTTTAATCCCCCGTGGGGAAACAGACAGTTAATCCCAAGGTGCCCCACTTCTCCGGCAATACCGTGAAATCCCTGGAAAATCCGGCCGTTAATAATAATGCCGCCGCCGAGCCCGATTCCACCTACAATATTCAGCAGAGAAGCAGGAGTATAGTTTTCTTGTCTTGAATAGTACTCCAGCTCTGCCATAGCGCTGACATTGGCGTCGTGATTAATAAGAAGTTTATATTCTGGAAACCGGAGCTGAATTTCCTTGTAGATATCTGCGTCACTTAAGGTTTTAAAACCGTCCGCTTTAATATAGTACGAATCTGTGGATACATAAAGATATCCCAGAGTTGCAATGGAGATACCAAGGATCTCCATACGGTTTTGGCGGCAGAAATCAATCTGTAGCTGAAGCTCATCCTGCATCTGGCAGATAATAGAATCAATATTCAAACTGTTGTTGTAATTTGTTTCCCGAAAATTGATCTGGCTGTTATCCATGGTATAAACCGCCGTGCGCAGATGATTCCGCTTGATACGTATTGTGATTGCTACAAAATCTTCCATATTAAGTGACAGTCCGGTTGCTTTTCTGCCATTGGATGATATGATATCTCCAGTTTCCCGGATAAGATTCTTTTCTAAAAAATCATTTACAATATTGGAGACGGTTGCTTTATTTAAATTTGTAATCTGTGAGAGCTCGATTCTGGAAACAGGTGCATTTTTCTTAATTGTCTGCAAAATCAGACTTTTGTTTTTCCGTTGTGATTCTTCCGGTAATTTCCCCAAGTCAGGACCTCCTGATGTCATCTGATATTCTTCATAAGTTAAGTATAAGCAAAATCAGGAAACTTTTAAAGTATTTTATCTGGTTTACGGGCATTTAAGCGTCCGGATGTATGCGGATTACTGCCTTTGTGACGGTATCCTTGTTATGGATGGCGTATTCCATGCCTTTTTGTATATCTTCAAATTCAAAGATATCAGAGGCAATTTTTTTTAATGGGATTAAGCCCTGGGAGACCGCTTTTATAATAGAAGGATAAATGTTTCTGTACCGGAAGACCGTTTTAATTGTTATTTCATTATCAATAATCCAGTTTACATTCATAACAGCTTCCCCGGAGCTTGTGTATCCAACAAGGGTGATGGTTCCGCCCCGGCGGGTCATTTTTGCAGTCTGATAAATGGTGGCAGCATTTCCGGCGGTTTCAAATACATAGTCCGCCCCGCCCTGAGTAAGCCTTAAGACTTCCTCTACAGGATCACAGGTACCGGCATTGATGACATGGGCAGCTCCCAGTTCCCTGGCTTTTTCCAAGCGGTTAGGCATCAGGTCTACCACGGTAATATCCTGGATCCCACGGCATTTTAAGGATAACATAGTGACCAGGCCGATGCATCCTGCTCCAAGAATTACGGCCCGTGCTCCGGGTTTGGCGCCGGACTGGTTGGCGGCATGGTATCCAACTGCCAGAGGTTCCATCAGAGCGCCCTCCAGTGTGCTGACATTATCCGGAAGTTTATAGCACAGATTGGCCGGGTGCGCAATATATTCCGCAAAGCACCCTTCTGTAACCGGCAGGGACGCATAGAAAAATACATTTTTGCACAGATTATACTTTCCCTGCTTGCAGAAATCGCATTTCCAGCAGGGGACGCCCGGTTCTACAGCTACTCGGTCTCCTGGTTTTAGCGTTTTTACATCCTTTCCCACAGATTCCACTACACCACCCGGCTCGTGCCCCAGTATCATGGGTTCTGTAACATGGTTTTCCCCAATAAATCCATGCTCAAACAGATGGGAGTCAGAACCGCAGATTCCCACATAATCTAATTTTATTAAAACATAGTCATCTTTTAATTTTGGAAGCTCTTTTTCTTCTATAACCAGTTTTCCCGGGGTGTACATAATTGCTGCTTTCATCTTTTTATTCATTTTTCCTCCTGTTTATAATATAAAATGTTAAAATAGTTGTTAAAGAAATAACGTTATGAAATTTAATTTTATCATGAAAATAAATTTTAAATTTAAACTAATGGATATATTTATGATATCACGAAGAAAGATAGAAAACAACAAAGAATAGTAGTGCATTTTGTATAAAAAATACAAAATATAATCTATATTTTTCATAAAAAGAATGGTGAGAATAGATAAAAAAGGAAAAATAATTGACATATCTGTGAAGCTGTACTATGATAAATACACGACATTTATTGGTTTAAAAAATAAACTAATAATGCGAGAGGGTATACGAAATTAAGTACAATTGCGAGGAGGAAGAAAAATTGAGAAAGAAAAGAATAATGGCAATTCTTTTAGTGTCTGCACTTACTGTTGGGACACTGGCCGGATGCGGGAAAGATAATGAATCGAAAAATAATTCCGCAGCAAAGGAAGATGGCGGTGAGGGGGTAACTTTAACCATCGCATCTGTAAACAATGATCCGTTTATGATGCTGGAGAAAAAGAGTGCCGAGTTTACAAAAGAGACGGGTATTAATGTAAAATTTGAAATTTTATCAGAAAATGAGGTACGGTCTAAGATTCAGCAGGATGTAGGGCTTGGCGGAGGAAACTATGATATGGTGACGCTGGGAACCTTTGATATGACTACATATTATAACAGTGGATGGACTGTTGGGCTGGATGAGTATTTTGACAAAATGTCAGAGGAAGATAAAGCTGCTTACAATAAAGATGATATTTTTGAACCGGTGCTGGCGTCCTGTACAGATGCGGCCACAGGAACCTTGGCTGCACTTCCGTTTTACTCAGAGTCTACAATGATCTGTTATAACAAGGAAATTTTTGATGCATTAAATCTGACCATGCCGGAAAATCCTACCTGGACGGAGATTCTTGAGCTTGCCAAAAAATGTGACGGCTACAGCGGTGAAGGATATGATAAAGTGGCGGGTATTGCTATGAGAGGAAAAGCGGGCTCTGGAGAGAATCAGTATATCTTCAGTTCTATTATGAACTCCTTTGGCGGACAGTACTATGATAAAGACTGGAATACAACTTATGATTCCAAAGAGGTACGCCAGGCGTGGGAGTTTTATAAAGAACTGATGAACTATGCGGAGGATTCTCCTACTACCTGTGGTTATACAGAATGTTTGAACCTGTTTACACAGGGACAGGCAGCAATTTACTATGATGCTACAGTATCTGCGGCAACTTTTGAGTCAGCGGATTCTGCTGTAAAAGGGAAAGTGGGATATGTTCCTGCTCCATCAGAAAAAGAGGCATTAAGCTCTACCATCGGCGGATGGGGAATGGCTGTTACATCCGGTTCTCAGCATAAGGACGAAGCATTTCAGTTCCTGACCTGGGCAACCTCCAATGATTATCTGAATCTGGTTGGAGAGTCAGAAGGATGGACCAGTGTTCCGTCTGGTACAAGAGCTTCTCTGTACGAAAATGAGAACTACCTGAAAGAAGCTCCTTTTGCAAAAATGACAGCGGCAGCAATCCAGTCTGCGAAACCAAATCATCCGGCCGTAGAGGAAACTCCGTATACGGGAACCTCTCTTCCGAATATTCCGGAATATTCTTCCTGGGGAACTACAATTGCAGAGGAGCTTTCAGCTTATATTGCAGGTACAACCAGTCTGGATGATGCGCTGAATACCTGTTATAAAGCAATTGATGATGCTGCAAAAGACGGCGGATACAGAGATTAGGTTTTAGAATAACATATTTATATGTGTTTTATGTGGTTGAAACTTGTAACCGGCGTGGCAGTCATGCCAGCCGGTTACAATTATTTGGAAATGAAAGCTGGAGGTAATATAAGATGAAGCCTCAATTGAAAAAATTTGACTTAAGTAAACTGACGTTTCTGCCGGCAGTGATTATCGTATTTATTATTACCCAGGTTCCCTTTGGGGTGACGATTGTTTTTTCCTTTTTAAAATGGAATGTTAAACGAATGGATCAGGGAATCACTTTTGCAGGCCTGAAAAACTATATCTATATTCTTGGCTGGGATAATTTCTGGCGGGTTCTTCTTAATACGGTGGTACTGATTGTGGCCTGCCTGGCCCTGTGTACGGTACTGGCAATTCTGCTTGGCGTTTTATTTAACCGGAAATTTCCAGGCTCTTATTTATTCCGGACCATGCTGATACTCCCGTATTTTGTTATGGACTGTGTGGTAGGTATTGTTTGGAAAACATTGATTCTTGACCCCAATATGGGGATGAATTACTGGATTTGTAAGCTGCTGGGGATAAACTCCATTGATTTTTTCGGAAGATTTTCCCTGCTGACCATTGTAATTCTAATTGTATGGCAGTGGACGCCTTTCTTTTTTATGATTATTATAGCCGGACTGCAGAGTCTCCCCACAGATGTGTTAGAGAGTGCTTCTTTGGATGGCGCAAGCGCATTCCAGCAGTTAATACATATTAAAATACCAATGATAAAGAACCATATTATTACAGCTATGACCCTTGGGCTGATCAACATTTTAAAAGTATTTGGTCTTGTTTATGTAACCACTTCCGGGGGACCTGGTGTTAACAGTGCAAATCTGCCGTATCTGACTTACCGGACAATCTTTAATGACTGGAATGTGGGCAGGGCGGCGGCCCTGGCAGTTATTACTGTTGTAATTACTTTGGTAATTTCACAGAATTTCTTTAAACTGACCAATAAAAAGGAATCGGATTATGGCAGAGTTAAAAAGCCCCGGAGACTGAAAAGAAAGCAGGAGGTGTAAATAATTATGAATACAAGAAAAATCAGAAATATTTGTCTTTGTATTTTAGTTGCAGTGATTGCTTTGATCTGGTGCTTCCCGATTATTTATATGGTGGTGTCAAGCTTCAAACCGGAATCTCAGGTTGGTGTGTTTGGATTTGTTTTTCAGCCAACCCTGGAAAATTATCAGACTGTGATTACGCCGGCCTTCTTTGATTATCTGAAAAACTCTCTGATTGTAACGGTACTGACGGTTATTTTTTCCACGCTGCTTGCAGTGCCGGCGGGGTATGGTCTGGCTTTTGCCACTATGAAAAAACCGGATAATATGTATTTCTGGTTTGTTTCCACTACATTTCTTCCGGCGATTGCGGTGATCACCCCCGTATATCTGATTTTTAATGCCCTGCATCTGGTGGACAGTATCTGGGCGCTGGTAATTCTCTATACGGGAGCAGGAGTCCCTATGATGGTCTGGCTTGTTACAAATTATTTCAGGGAAATTCCAAAAGAACTTGTGGAGGCGGCCACTGTTGACGGGGCCAATAAAATACAGACATTCTTTAAGATTATGATTCCGCTGATTAAAAACGGAGTGGTTTCATCGGCGCTGCTTGTATTTATTCTTACATGGAATGAGTTTTTCTTTGCGATTACAATAACATATTCGGAAAGTGCAACACTTCCGGTTTATATGAGTAAGTGGATGACCCAGCAGGGATATTTCTGGGGGAAAATGTGTGCGTCGGGAACACTGATTGTCCTGATTCCCATTATCCTTGGGTTTTTTGCTCAAAAATCACTGGTCAAAGGGCTTACATCAGGTTCTGTTAAGGGATAAACGGGCTGATGTGAGGGAATGGCAGCAGTACAAAATAATTATTTTCAGTAATGAAATCGTATCAGGAGGGAAATATGAGTGTATTAAATTTGTTTCGTATGGATGGAAAAAAAGCAGTTGTAACAGGAGCTGCCAGAGGAATTGGCAGAGCATCTGCGCTGGCGCTGGCCGAGGCCGGAGCTGATGTAACGGTAATTGATATTCTGGACACTTCTGAAACTGTAAAAATGCTGGAGGAACTGGGGGTAAAAGCCTATGGGATTCAGTGTGACCTTACAAAAGAGGAACAGGTAAATGAAGCTATTGCCCAGGCAAAGGAAAAGATGGGTGCTATTGATATTGCTCATGTCAATGCCGGAATTGCCTACTGTGTAAAGTGTGAGGATATGAGTTTTGAAGAGTGGAAAAAGGTTACTTCCATTGATCTGGATGCAGTATTTTTGTGTACCAGAGCCATTGGACGGATTATGATTGCCGATGGAGCAGGCGGTTCTATTGTCTGCACGGCATCCATGTCCGGTTCTATTGTAAATTATCCTCAGGAGCAGGTTGCCTATAATGCGGCAAAAGCAGGAGTTATCCATCTGGTAAAATCTCTTGCCTGCGAATGGGCAAAACATGGTATCCGGGTAAATGCCATCAGTCCTGGTTATATCTGTACGGATATGACTCCTCCCACAACAAATATGGCATGGCAGAATATCTGGTATTCCATGTGTCCCACCAAGCGTATGGGAACTGCAGAGGAGATGGCTGCAGGTGTTTTGTATCTGGCAAGTGATGCCGCTACTTATACAACTGGAGCAAATCTGGTTATGGACGGAGGCTATTCCTGTTACTAAAGTGCAGAACAGAAAAAATCTGGAGGTATGAAAGATGCAGAAACTGGTGGCTGGTATTGATTATGGAAGTGATTCTGTCCGCGCGGTGATTGTAGAGGCACAAAGCGGCAGGACGATATCGGAAGGGGTATTTGCATATCCCAGATGGAAACAGAAAAAATATTGCAACCCGGCGGTTTCCCAATACAGACAGCATCCCCTGGACTATCTGGAAGGACTGGAAGCGGTCATGAAAGAGGCTCTTCAGAAAGCGGGAGCAGATGCTGGAAAGAGGCTTGTTGGAATTGGAATAGATACAACGGGCTCAACGCCCTGTCCTGTAGATATAAACGGAACCCCTCTGGCGCTGCTGAATGAATTCCAGGATAATCCCAATGCTATGTTTCATTTGTGGAAAGACCATACAGCTGTGGAAGAGGCAAAAGAGATTAACCGTACATTGTCCCGGGGCTCTGTGGATTATACCCGGTATCAGGGAATCTATTCTTCTGAATGGTTCTGGGCAAAGATTCTTCATACGACCAGAAAAGATCCGGCTGTACGAAAGGCAGCTTATACATGGGTGGAGCACTGTGACTGGATTGTGGGAGTGCTCACAGGTATCACTGACCCGGAGCGGATGTACCGCTGTTCCTGTGCGGCCGGACATAAAGCGTTGTGGCACAGCCGTTTTGGCGGGCTTCCTGCCCGGGAAGTGCTGGCTTCTATGGATGAATATCTGGGACTTGTATATGACAGGTACAAGACTTCTCCTCAGCCTGCGGGGACCTGTGTGGGAGAAATTTCCGGTGAATGGGCCGGGAGGCTTGGGGTAAATCCCGGGGCTGTTATTGGAGGCTGTTCTTTTGACGCTCATGCCGGCGGCGTGGGGGCCGGCGTCGGGTTAAAAACAATGGTAAAGGTAGTAGGGACATCTACGGTAGATATGCTGGTAGAGCATCCGGAAATATTGGAAGGCAAAGATTTGAGAGCATTCTGCGGCCAGGCAGAAGATTCCATTGTACCCGGATATGTGGGGCTGGAAATGAGCCAGCCGGCATTTGGAGATGCCTATGCCTGGCTGAAAGAGCTGCTGCTGTGGCCGTTAAAAGAAATGAAAATTCCAAAGGAGCTGCTTTCTTCTCAGACAAAGGTACGACTTCTTGAACAGCTGGAGGCAGAAATACTGCCTTCCCTGGAGATGGCCGCGTCAGAATTTCTGGAAGAAGATATTACGGCGCTTGACTGGTTTAACGGAAGGCGTTATCCTTATCTCAATGAATCTGCGAAAGCGGCATTCAGTGGTCTGACCCTGGGAACCGGAGCGCCGTCGCTGTACTGTGCACTGGTGAAGGCAACGGTTTTCGGAAGCAAACGCATTTATGAATCTCTCGCTGCACAGGGACTGTCCGTGGAACGGATGATCTGTGTGGGAGGCATCGCTAAAAAGTCAAAGCTTGTGATGCAGATGATGTCCGACGCTTTAAATCTTCCTGTTATGGTATGCCGCAAGGAACAGGTATGCGCAAGAGGTGCGGCGGTTTACGGTGCGGCAGCGGCGGGATTTTATAGCAGTGTCCAAGAGGCACAGAAGGTATTCTGCGAAGCATATGCTCCTAACTATTTCCCAGATCCGGACCGAAACAAGATGTATGAATCAATGTATCAGAAATACCTGACACTGGGAAAACTGACAGAAGAACAGCTCTGAGAGATTCCCGGAGGTTTCGGGAATGTAATGGAGTGCGATAAGAAATGAATAAGACAAAAGCAGTTGTATTTGACATGGACGGGGTTATTTTTGACACACAGAAGCGGTATAATGCCTGCTTCAGGGAAATGGGAAAAAGGTATGGTATCAGTGATGGAAAAATGGAAGAGCTGATTCTAAAAACCATGGGTGTCAATGAAACAGAAAGCTATCAGGTGGTGGAGGAGCTTCTTGGGGGAACTGTTTCCGGAAAGGAATTTGTCACAGGTATGCTGGACCTGTTTAAGGCGGGGGTAGAATCGGAGGGGCTTCCCTTAAAACCCGGGGTGAAGGAGCTTTTATCCTGGCTTACCGAACATGGATTTCTTGTGGGGCTTGCTTCAGCCACCGATTATGAGCGGATTGTAAAATATCTCACCAGAGCCGGTTTAAAACAGTATTTTTCCTTTATTACAGGAGGAGACCGGGTAGAACACGGAAAACCGGCGCCGGATATCTATCTTCAGGCCTGTGAAAATATGGGGGCAGATCCAAAAGAGACTTATGGGGTAGAGGATTCCTTTCAGGGAATCCGGGCTGTGTACAATGCAGGTATGCACGTGGTGATGGTTCCTGACAGTCTGGAGCCCACACAGGAAATAGAAAACCTCTTGGACTTTCGGTTTGAGACATTATTTGGTTTTCTGGACTATTTAAAGGGAGCAGAACCAGCATTGTCAGAAGAAAATTAAGAACCGGAAAGCAGATGAAATCCTGCTGAAAAGCAGAGGCAATTATAAGGTTCGTTAACAGAAATTATGATAAAAAACAGATATTAAGATGTGCGTGAATAGTTGTCATATCTTTTTATCTGTTTTTTTGATATAATAAATCCAGACTTGGCAGTAAATGCGCTGTCAGGCGGCATATGTACAAAAAGTTTTTAGGAAATCATCTGTTTTCTAAAGGGAGGAAAAAGAAAATGAAGAAAAAATTGTTAGTACGGGCATCGGCTCTGGCTGTTTCGGCAGCACTGCTGGCGCCTCAGGCCACAGCCTTTGCACTGGAACTGCCCGGGATACAGGCGCCACAGCTGGTGCAGAGAGGCGGTATGTTGTATGATGAGTCCATATATGAAAAGGAATACAGCCTGCCGTCAAAAATGAAAACAAGAAGCAGTCTGCCGGAAAAATATGATTTGCGGGAACAAGGACTGCTCCATGATGAAGTGAGGTTTCAAAATCCCTGGGGAGCCTGCTGGGCGTTTGCGGGGACACAGGCAATAGAGAGCAGTGCGCTAAAACAGAAGGCGGCGCAGTCTGAGTTTTCCGAAAAAGCTCTTGCCTGGTATGCATATACTATGCAAAACCGCAGGGGAGCTTCTGATGATCTGAAGGAAGGTGCAGAGATTATCAGTGAAAACGGTGATAGAAATGCGAAATATAAGATGGGAAATAATATCATGTCAATGACAGCCCAGCTTTCCAGCTGGAACGGTGCCAGTCTGCGAGAGGATATTCCTTATCAGGATAAAGAAGGACAAAAAATAGAAATGGAGATGAATGGCGGAACTGCCTATTATTATGATCCCCTGGGAGACTGGACGCTTCCTTATGAAAATGTGTATGACGATGCCTATCATGTGCAGGAAATGCAAATGCTGTATGGACTGGGAGTATTAGGCCAATCGTCGGATCCTCTATCGCCGGCAGAACAAAAGGAAGCTGCAGAAATGATGACTGACAATGCAAAACAGGCGCTTTTTGAAAAAGGGCCATTGTTTATCGGTTTTTATGCGCCGGAATCCAGGCCGGATGATCTGGGGGGTGAAGAAACCAGTCATTTTAACTGGGACAGCTTTGCACAGTACAGTCCTGACTTCCAGACAATGAATCATGCGGTAACAATTGTAGGATGGGATGATACCTTTTCTAAGGATAAGTTTACCATTACACCGCCGGGAGACGGAGCATGGATCGTAAAGAACAGCTGGAGTGATAAATGGGGCGATGAAGGGTATTTCTATTTGTCCTACTATGATACAACCGTTGTTTATTATAGTACGATATCGGGAGATTATAAAAACTCCGATGGATATTATACCTATGACCATAATTATCAGTATGACTATGCGGGATTGAAATATTCATCATCAAGCGATTATTCATTGGAGCTGGCATCTGTTGCAGCATCCATGGGATGCGAGCCGAAGATCGCCAATGTCTTTACCGCTCAGGGACCGGAAACATTAACGGCAGTGTCGGCATTGACGTTTGTTGGAACTGGCGCAGTGGTGGAAACAAAGGTTTATCGGAATCTTAAGGACAGCAGTAATCCAGAGTCAGGAGAGCTGGCTGCCCAACAGGAAGATGAATTTATAAATGCCGGGTATTATACCTTGCCCTTAAAGCAGGCTGTAGAGCTGAAAAAGGGAGAAACCTTCTCTGTGGTACAGAAAGTCTATTACCAATCTACAGGAGGCTATGATCTGCCAATAGAGGCGGCTCCTGGAAATATTCAGGCTGTGGAATCAACTGACAGCGCCGGCAATACGGATATATTGCATGTGAATTATAAAGTAACGGCTGAACCGGGACAGAGCTTTTTGTATCTTCCAATGGATGTGGGAGAAGATGCAGCCTGGTATGATGTGGCTGATTCAGAGGTGAAAAAGAATCTGGCTATGCCGATAGTAAATGCACAGGGAAATCAGGCAGATGTAATTATTCCGGGAAATGTTATGATTAAGGCATTTACCGTTGATTCTGTAGAGCTGTCTGTTCCTAAAATAAAGGCAGAAGCCTTTGATAGTAATGGTGCATCTCTGGGTGTGACGGAATATGCAGGTTCAATAGAAAAGCTTGTCCTGCCGGAGGGTACGGCATCTGTTGTGTTAACGGCATCCGGACAGGAACAGGAGACGGTAACCGTTACTGTGGACGGAAAAGAATATCAGACCGGAGATAAAATTCCGAAGGAGGTATTCTCAAAAGAAGGAGCAGTAAGCATAAAAGTTTCTGCAGAAGATAAAAGGGGAAACGTAAAATCACAGGAGTACACTTTAAAATTTGCAGTGAAAGAAGAAACAGAGAAACCGGAAAACCCGGGTGGTAAAGATGACCCGACAAATCCGGATGACGGAAAAGAACCGGTACAGCCTGATTCTGACGGTGATAAAACCCCAGGGCAGTCTGATGACGGAGCAGCAGGTGGAGACGGCAATATGGCAGACCAGATGAATACAGATCTGAATGCAAAAGCAGATCCGGTTAAAACCGGAGATACTTCACTGCCGGCAGTGTATGGAATCCTGGCAGCAGGAGCGGCAGTGGTGATTGTGGTGAGTGTTGTATTGTATCGGAAAAAGATGCGGTAATATGCCTGATTATATTTCTGATTGGGAAGGTGCGTAAGCATAAATAGAAAACATTCTTAATAGAAGCATTGAAATTTAAAAACCGGAAAAGTATGTAGGAGAATTGAACCGATTCCTAAAAGTTAGACCTGAAATCTAACGATTGGGGGTTACCTCAAATACAGATTTTTCCGGTTTTTGCATTTTATTATATGTCAGATGTGGGATGACTTCCGCCTCTGCAGGCGGTGAGTAACAAGTAGGTATCAATGGCGGGTGTCAATCCCCCATTTGATATACGCTCAGCCAGGAGGTGCAGCGCTTGGGAATAGAATATTGTCAGCAAAGCTGATCCGAATTGCGCACCAAGTCTCGCGAGAGTGAGACTTGAATTATTGTATCTTTTCCAGGCTGAACCAGGTAATGACAGCACCTGCCAGGGCAATGAAAAAAGAAACCAGCAGCATGATAAAGGCTGAGGTGTGGTTTAACAGCAGCCCTCCAAAAAAGCTTCCGAAAATACCGCTTATGGTAAACATGGTAGTTAAAAGGGACTGTCCTTTTACCAGATCGGCTTTTGGCAGCAGACGGTTAATGTATGCCGCAGCGCCGGGATAGTAAAGGGCGTAGCTTCCCATCTGGAACAGCTGTGCCGCATAAAAGGCGGGAACTGATTTTGCAAGCAGAGTAAATAAGAATTTCAGCAGAAAGAAAATAACAGAAATTCTAAGCAGCCAGTAGGCCGGAATTTTTCGATTCAGCCGGTTGAAGTTTGCCATAACGGGAAGTTCCACTGCCGCGCAGATGGCAACGGCGATTCCCATTTCCGAAGTGCCCCCGCCAATGGCAGAGACAATCTGGATGGTAAAAAAGTTTCCGGTAATAAAGAACATAAAATAAACCAGCATACTGCCCACAAGGAATAAAATAAATCGTTTGTATGTAATTATAAATCTGGGAAGTGACAGGGCCTGGCCGTCTGCCGGCAGCTTTGAACTGTCATCGGCTGTTTGGGAGATACTGCCTGACGGGACTTTGCGCAGTGACCAGAAAAAGCAGGTCAATCCGGCAAAAAATGCCAGGTAAAAAACCGGGAGCAGGGATTCGTGGTAAACTGCTACCAGCTTTCCGATAATAACGGATGCCACAGCATAGCTTACAGAGCCAACACCTCTGCTGAGACCGAAATTTATGCTGATTCCCGTATGCTCCAGAAGAAAACAAAGGGAATTAATCAGTGGCTGTAACGAGAACTGAAGAGTCAGAATCAGAACCATAATTACTGCCAGTGGAAGATTGGATACCGGGGTAAATATCAGGATCCCTGAGAGCAGCATTAAAATAACCAGCAGGATACAGCCAAAAAACTGTACAGTAATTTTTTGGCTGCGGTCCAGATAGCTGCCAAGAAATGGCTGCAGTATGGCAGCGGCTCCATTTGCCACAGATAAGATAATGCCGATGACAGCATTGTCAAAGCCCTGGGCCAGCAGATATACAGAAGCATATCCAACCACAATACTATAAGCAGCCTGATAACCGCCATGAATCATGGCATATCTGGCCTGAATAGAAGATTGATGTGTTTTCATTTTATGTAAACCCCACAATATTAATATTTTATCTTTTCATCCTAGTTTTTATTCTAGCAAATGGCCTAGGAAATGACAATCAAATCAAAGATGATTATGTAATTTTATGGAAAATAAAAATGCAGGCACCCTATCCCTGGCTGTTTATGAAGTGCTCCATAAAAGCATATGTGAAAAAGAGTTGAAAAAAAGAGTGCGTCATGTAAAAATAGGATATCAAAGGAGTACATAAGAAGATGAATACAGGAAAAGTTCAATTATTTGCGGAGATAGGTATTATCATTATCACGATAATCTGGGGAATTGCCTTTGTAGTGGTGAAAGATTCTCTGGACTTGATTCCGCCGGTTTATATGGTAGCATTTCGTTTTACTCTTGCAGCCATATTTCTTGCGGTTATTTTTGTAAAAAAACTGAGGCTGTTAAGTAAACAGTATCTTTTATCCGGGGCGGTAACAGGTATTTTTTTGTTTTTGGGATATTTTTTACAGACAATTGGACTTGAGGATACCCAGGCCGGCGTCAGTGCTTTTTTGACAACCGTATATGTGGTCTGGTCCCCCTTCCTTGCATGGCTGATTCATAAAAAGAAGCCGGAAAAGCAATGTGTGGCAGCTGCTTTTATAGCGGTGGCGGGAATAGGCTTATTATCCTTAAACCAAAGCTTTCAGATGGGGCAAGGAGAGATGCTGACGCTGCTTTGCGGTGTGGCATTTGCTTTGCATATGGTGTTTTTGGATAAGTTTGCAAAAGAGCAGGATCCAATTCTTCTGACAATTCTTCAAATGGCAGTTGTGGCGATTCTTGGATGGGTGCTGGCGCCGGTTTGCGATGGGAAAATGCCCGCAGATATGATTGGTGGAGATGGATTCTGGCAGGCTGTTTTATACCTTGGATTATTAAGTACCGGTGTGGCATTTTTACTGCAGAATGTAGCTCAGCGTTTTATTCCGGTGACTACCACGGCCATTCTTTTGTCAATGGAATCGGTATTTGGTGCATTATTTTCTGTTCTGCTGTTGTCGGAACACATGGGAGGAAGAAAAATTGTTGGATGTGTGCTGCTGTTTGGGGCTGTGATCACTGCGCAGGTGAAGGTGCAGAGGGGGAAAGCGAGCTGGAACAAGCCTTAGAAAATTATGATATTTATAGTGTGTTTTGTGTATTATTGGTTGGAAACGTAAGGATGCGTAAGCATACGTAAGAAAAGGCAAAATTTGCTAGTTGTATTGGAAGAATTTATGTAGAGAAATAAATCGTATAAACAAGAGGATTGAATAGGCATTACAAGATTTGATTTTGTAATGTCTATTATTTTTGTATAGCCTCTAATTCGTAAATATAGTATAAAATGCTTATTACTCCGTATAGCAATTTATTAGTATTAGATTTATTTGTATGTTTAAATAAAACAAGTGATAAAAAATATAAATATTATTTTGAAACTATATTTTGTAAAACTAAATATACATTGACAACAATATTGGATGAGCGTATTATAAAAACTAAATAAAGTTTGTTAATGTATGAAGTTAAGGAGAAAAAATATGAAAAGATTTCTGAAAAGAATAATAGTTAGTGTTAGTATTGGCTCGATGTGCGTATCTTCGATTCCTGTTTTAGCCACAGAATCGAAACAACAGCAGTATACGATAAATGATATAGGTGCATTGAAAAGAGAATTAAATAGTAATGCTTTTGATGAATTATCTAAGGTTGAAAAGCAAAAAATATCCAAAGACATAAATCCAAATGTGAAAGCGGAATTTTTTACAGAAAAAATAGAGACTGCATTAATAGAATTTTCGGATATGGAAGTAGATCTGTCGACCACAGCTGAGGGAAATCAATACGGGGAGGAAACAATTGATTTGGGGGATGGATGCTATGCAATTTTAGAGGTAACAGATAAAGAAGATTTAAATCTGTCACAAACTATTGCAAAAAATGTTAAGAGCTGGATAAATCCAACTGTATATGCCAAAAGCAGTAAAGTCACTAAAAAGTATGGGAATAGATATTTTACGGCTTCTTTTAACGTGGTATGTGGAATTGGGGGAGCTAAAATTGTGTTAGAAAACCACTATAAATTGAGTTCATCAGGTATAACGGAACGTTATGGTGTGTCATCTTGTTCAAGTGTATCATTAGGTGGGACAATATCACATGGAGATCCTGTTATAACAGATAAAACTGCAACTACACCAGGAAAATCAGATACAAATATGCATTGTCAGTATGAAGTTAATGGGTCTGCCGGAGGTGTTTGGAACTATAGCAAAACCTTTACTTTAAATACTAGACTAATATATAATTCAATTAATAAATCTGCAAAAACAATAACATTAACTCATGAATGGACAAAGAAATAATTATAGGAGAGATAATAATGACATATTTTACTTGGAGTATCGGTGCAATCATTATTTATGTAATAATCATTTTGGTTGTCATTGCATTTTACCGCCGGCTGAAATCTATAGATCATACATTAAAAGATCTCAAGAATTTAATAGAGGAAAAAGACAATAAAAATAAAGAATAGTTTTAGAATGAGAAAGGTTTAAGGTTTTCCGGATACTAAAAAACATTCCTGCAAAATATCGATCTGCAAAGATTTTGATATCAGCAGGAATGTTTTTTTGTTTTTATAAAACTTTTACTGCCAGCTTTTCCGTCCGCTTTTATCCGGAATTCCAAGTTCTTCCCGGTATTTTGCCACGGTTCTTCTGGAAAGCTTAATGTCATGCTTCTCAAGCTCTTCGGAGATCAGCCGGTCGCTGAAAGGTTTTTCTTTGTTTTCTCCGTTGATGATCTGTTTTATGACTTCTTTAATCTGGGCAGGGGTTATACCTTCTTCCTTTTTCCCCTGCCGGGAGATCGAAGCGGCCAGAAAGTAGTTCAGCGGAAAGATTCCCCAGGAGCACTGCAGATATTTACCGCGCATGGCCCGGCTGATGGTAGATTCATGAAGTTCCAGCTCCTGTGCAAGGTCACAGAGACGCAGCGGTTTATTGTGCAAGAGACCGTACAGGAAAAAGTCCTGCTGCCGGTCTACAATGGCGTGGGTGACCCGGGAGAGGGTGGAGCTTCGCTGGGAAATACAGTTCTTTACCCATTCTGCCTGCTGAATTTTGGAAGACAGGTATTTCTGAACTTCCGCATCTGCATTTTCCTTTAACATGGACTGATAGTAACTGCTGATATTAAAATTCGGATATTGGTATTCGTTAATCAGAATTTCAAATTTATTTTCCAGCTTTACGATAAAAATATCCGGAGTAATATAGCGCAGCTGTTCTCTGTCGCTGAAAGCGTTGCCGGGTTTGGGGTTCAGGGATTTTAATTCCTCACAGCCTTTTTGTATTTCTTCCATAGAAAGATGCAGCGACTTTGCAATGGCCGGAAGATGATTTTTCCCGATATCCTCCAGATGATTTAAAATCAACTGTTCTGTTACCGGGGAAAAATTTTTGCGCCGGTGCAGCTGCAGCAGCAGGCATTCTTTTAAGCTTCTTGCGCCTACGCCGGCAGGATCCAGTGCCTGGACGTCTGCTAGAAGTTTTTCCACGTCAGTTTCAGATAGGTGGAAACGCCCGGCAATGGAGGACAGATCTTCGGTAAGGTATCCCCGCTGGTCCAGTGAGAGAATCAGATATTCGATGATTTCTTTTTCCGAAGGCGTATATTCGGAAGCAATCAGCTGGGAGAGGAGATAGTCGCTGAGCAGCTCTCCGCCGGAATTGGCGACATTCCAGTTGTCCTGGAGATTATCGCTGTCCCGTTCCTGCTGATAGTATATGTGGTTCTGCCGGTCAGTGGAATCCAGCCAGTCCAGCTTCCGCTGGAGGTCAGCCTGTTTGTCCTGTTCTGCGGCCTCATAGGATTCGGCCAGTTCCACTACCGGGTTTTCCAGTGAGAGATTTTCTATGTAGCTTTCCAGCTCTACAGTACTCATCTGCAGGATTTCCATTGACTGAATCATACGCTGAGAAAGTATCTGTTTTTGACTGAGTTCCATTTTTAGTTCCATAGAAACATCCCCCTTTTATCATCTTATCTTAAGTAATCTATATGATATTTTACCAGAGATATGTTTGGTCTACAATGCCCGATATGAAAAAGAATCCTGCCACGGCAGGATTCTCCGCCTGCGGCGGGTCGCTTAATATGATTCAGGCGGCTGATAGCTGCAGTGAAAACGCTGCTCAAATACCTGAATCAAATTTGGACGGAAGTCCGGGTGGGAAATGTGAATCAAAAGCCGTGCCCGGTCTTTTAGCGTTCGCCCCCTTAAGTGGGCAATGCCGTATTCGGTTACGATATAGTCTGCATCGCATCGGGAGGTAGTGACCGCAGCTCCGGTATCCAGAATTGGCACAATTTTTGACAGAGTCCCTCTGGCCGCAGTGGAAGGCATGGCGATAATGGAAATTCCGTGATCTGCCATAGCGGCGCCCCGGACGAAATCTACCTGTCCTCCCACAGCGCTGATCTGTTTTAAACCTACCGATTCTGAACAGATCTGACCCATCAGGTCTACCTGTACACAGGAATTAATGCACACAATATGGTCATTTTTAGCCACCACTGCCGGGTGATTTACATAATCTACTGGGTGCATTTCCACATCTGGATTATGGTTTACATAATCATACAACCGTTTGGTTCCCATCAGGAAAGTAACAATGGATTTTCCCGGATGGAATACTTTTTTGCGGTTGGTGATTACTCCTGTTTCGGCCAGCTCTACCACACCGTCTGAAAACATTTCTGAATGGATGCCAAGATCTTTTTTATCTTTTAATGACAGCAGTACGGCGTCGGGGATGGCTCCGATGCCAAGCTGCAGAGTATCACCATCCTGAATCAGGGAAGCGCAGTGTTTTCCAATGGCTTTTTCCACTTCTCCCAGAGGGGCCGGCTTTAGCTCAGGCAGAGGAGCGCTGTGTTCCACAAAGCAGTCAATCTCATGAACGGATACTGTATTATCACCGTAAACCCATGGCATCTGGTCATTGACCTGAGCAATTACAAGTTTTGCGTTCTGAATGGCGCTTTTGGTGTAATCACAGGAAACGGAAAGATTTACATTCCCGTTTTCGTCCGGCGGTGTGACCATAACAAGGGCGGCGTCCAGCGGAAGAGTGGTGGTAAACAACTCCGGAATCTGATAGAAAAAGCATGGGGTAAAGTCCGCCCGGCCGAAAGCAATAGCGTCTCTTGTTCCGCCGCTGGCAAACAGAGAATTATGGCGGAAGTAAGGTTCCATACCTTCCTGACAGTACTTATTTTCTCCAAGGGAAACCATATGGCAGATTTCTGTATTCTCAAACCATTCCGGATGCCGGGACAGTGTATGAACAAGATATCCGGGTTCTCCCACTGCATGGCCCAGTGCGATACGGGCACCGGGAGGGATTTTTTTTAAGGCTTCTTCGGCCGACATAAGTTTCTGCCGGTATTCTGTTTTCCAGCTCATTTGGCGGCCTCCTTATTCTTCGATTTTGGCGATTGCTTTTGCAAGCTTCTTTTTCATGGCCAGATTGCCCTGGCGGGAAATCATAATCCGCTGAGCCTGCGGAGAGCCGGCGCCGTGCATGGATTCTGTCCGGTAGCCTACTGCTGCGGTTCCCAGGGTCAGGTTTTCAATCAGTCTTAAAATTCTCATGCGGTTTTCAGTAGACACCTCTGCAACGCCTTTAAAGTATTTGTCAATCACCGGACCCAGTTTCGGATCAGACAGATCTTTTTCGGATGGCGCTGTAACCATAAGACCTCCGGCGATATCCTCAGCCAGACGGGCGATTTCATATGGAAATCTTGTAATATTTTGTTTGCAGACATTGGCTAAAAGCAGGTCAATGATGTAGTTGCCGGAGGCTGTTTTCGTGCCTTCCGCAGAACATGCAATGCCGCAGCAATACAGCGTTTCGTTTAAATGCGTCATTTCGATTAATTTATCTTTTACATGGGAAGCGCGCTGGGCACCATTGTATTCCGCAGCTACAGCGGCAGCTCCGATTAATACATCACCCACGCCTACTTTACATCCTCCATAGGACTGTCTGTGATAGCCGGCAAAGCGTTCTACCAGTATTCCGGCAAATTCATACTCTCCATTTAAGAAAATACGGTCATTTGGAACAAATACGTCATCAAACACAACCAGAGCTTCTACACCGCCAAATTCAGAGTTTCCAACATCAATAGAACCGCCTTCCATTTTCCGGGTGTCGCAGGACTGGCGTCCGATAATCATATAGATCCCTTCCGTATCAACGGGAACAGAAAAAGATACGGCATAATCCTTATCGTCCTCGCCCATGGCGATGGTTGGCATAACAATTACTTCGTGGGAGTTGATAATACCGGTCTGGTGGGCTTTGGCGCCCCGGACAACAATGCCGTCGGCTCTTGTTTCTACCACACGCAGATACAGGTCAGGATCAGCCTGTGCATGAGGAGCTTTGGAACGGTCTCCTTTGGGGTCTGTCATTGCACCGTCAACGGTTAAGTCGTTGCGCTGGGTGTACTCTAAGAATTTTAAAAAGTTGTCATGATAGTGGGTGCCATGTTTTTCATCGCATTCATAAGATGTACTGTAAACGGCGTTGAAGGCATCCATGCCTACACAGCGCTGGAAGCAGGCAGCTGTCTTCTGGCCGCAGAGCCGCTGCATTTTTACTTTTTTTCTAAGATCTTCCGTATTTTGATGAATATGAGTGAAACGGTTGATTTTTTCCCCGGTGATATGGGATTTTGCTGTCATGAGATCTTCGTATTCCGGCATGGACGCCAGATCATAGGTCATTTTTACAGAATTTAAGGACGGGCGCAAAATCGGATGGTCCACCGGATTTTCGATTTTTTCCCCAAACATATAAATCTGCATATTCATTTTGCGGATGCTTTCTACATACTGTTCTCCTGTCATAAGTGCCATAATAAAAACTTCCTTTCCTTTTGATTAATGTTTCAAATTTTGTTGATATCAAAATATAAATGCAAAACCTGTGCCAGTTTCATGACACAGGTTTGGAAAGAGCGGGACTTAAATGCTGGAGAATCTGATGCAGGCTGAGAATCCTGCCGTGGCAGGATTCTTTTTTCTCAGTCTGGAGAATTTTTTTTGCGTTTCCGGACAAAGGTGGCGGGAGACATTTGAAGGCTTTTTGCGGCGTCCCGGACATTGCCGTAAGTATGGTAGGCGTCGTTGATATACTGAAGTTCGATTTCTTCCAGATAGGCGGAAAGATTATTGCCGTATCTGGCAGGGAGAAGCCGGGGCTTTGGAGCTTCTGTCCTCTGTATCATGGGCAGTTCATCCGGGTGGATGATTTCCCCGCTGCTGATAATAATGGCCCGCTCTACGACATTTTTCAGCTCCCGGATATTGCCGGGCCAGTCATAGTCTGTGAGGATCTGCATGGAAGCGTTGGAAAAGGTTTTCACAAAGCCGTATTTCCGATTCAGATCATTGGAAAACAGTGTCACAAGTGCAGGGATATCTCCTGGACGGTGGCGGAGGGGAGGAATGTGAATGGGAAATACCATAAGCCGGTAGTAGAGGTCTTCCCGAAAGGTGCCCGCCTTTACCATATCTTCTAAGCTGCGGTTTGTGGCGGCCAGAATCCGGACGTCGATTTTTCGGGGAACGGTGCTGCCGATTCGTTCAATTTCCTGTTCCTGCAGTACCCGGAGCAGCTTTACCTGCATGGATAAAGGAAGCTCGCCGATTTCATCCAGAAATATTGTGCCTTTATCTGCTACTTCAAACAGGCCGGGTTTTCCCTGGCGGTCAGCGCCTGTAAAGGAGCCTTTTTCATATCCAAACAGTTCGCTCTCCAGCAGATTCTCTGGGATAGCGCCGCAGTTGACCCGGATGAAGGAATTTTCCTTCCGGCTGCTGTGCTGGTGAATGTATTTGGCGAAGATTTCTTTGCCCACGCCGGTTTCTCCAAGGAGAATCACGGTAGTATCAAGCTCTAAGACCTTATCGGCAAGGCGCAGTGCGGCAAGGGTATTTTCATCCTCGGCAATCATGTCTCCGGAGAGAAGTTCTTTTTGCATATGGGCTAATTCCTGCTGCAGCTTCTTTTTCTGCTCCGCTGTTTTTTCAACTTCTACCTTTAGATGATAGATCTCTGTCAGATCCCGGACATTTGTGACAACCATAATGATTTCATGCTTTTCATTATAGATGGGAGAGCTTGTAATCAGAGCTTTTTTTCCGGTTTTAAACTCCTGATGGAGGGTGATGGGGCCGCCGGTGTTCAGAACCATCAGGGAGCCGGAGGAGGAAATGATCTTTCGTTCCACCAGATCACGCATGTTTTGGTGAAGTACCTCTTCCCGTTTCAGTCCGGTAATTGTCTCATAAGATTTATTGACCATAATGGTATTGGCCTGGCCGTCGGTAATATAGATTCCGTCAAAGGAGTTTTCCAGCACAGCGCTGAGCCATTGGTTGATATCTTTTTTGATTTCCATAAAAGTTCCTTTCTGCCGGATTTTTTTATTTTTATATATTTAGTGTACTCAAAAACGAAACAAAAGACAAGAAAATGTTTTGAAAATGGAACAAATATTGGATATGTGTTTTGAATATGAAACAAAAAAGAGGAGACAAGATAAAGGAATTTTGAATAAAACCGGGTCGGCGTATCAGTTTTATTCCAATAAAACTGGCATAAAATTTGCTATATATTTTAACAGATAAACAGGGAAAGAAAGGGTACATTATGATGGAAAGAATACAGGAAGTGTTAGAAAAAAAAGTCCGGCCGGCCCTCCTTGAACATGAGGGAGATGTAAAGGTGCTGTCTTTTGAAGAGGGGATTTTGCGGATACGTCTGCTGGGAAAATGTTCCGGATGTCCTTCCGCAAGAATTACCACGGAGGAGCTGATTCAAAAAGAGATTATGGAGGCGGTGCCTCAGGTGGAGGATGTAGTTCTGGTTCAGGAGACCAGCCGGGAACTTATGGATTTTGCCAGAAGGATTTTGAACCATGAAAATCGGAATTAAATACTGCGGCGGGTGCAATCCAAGGTATTCACGCCAGCAGGAAACAGAAAAGTTAAAAACCGGACTGTTAAAGGATATCCGGCGTGCAGAAGAAACCGGAGCTTTCTGTGCCGGAGAAAATGATGAACATAAAGATACAGACCTTGTGTTTACTTATGACAGTAATGAAGTATGTGATTTCTGGCTGGTTATCCACGGATGTTCGGCGGCCTGCGGAAAGAAAGAATTATTAAAGGCAAAGCAGAAGATTTTTGAGGCTGTACAGGGAAAGGATTTTGTAAAAATAAAGAAAGAGCTGCTGGAGGCTTTCAAAGCCGGATGCCGGAAAATGGAACCGGACAGTCAAAAAGAGGGGAAGGCCCATGGAAATTCCTGGACCGAAGACGGAAGGAAAATTCTGTATCCGGGGCAGCAGGCGTTTTTTACGAAAGTGCTGGATGAGGAGGCCGTGGCAGCGTTTGCCAGGTTAACTGGAGACTTTAACAGTATCCACCTGGATCCGGGCGCGGCGTCCGAAAGTCTGTATCGAAAGCCTGTGGTACATGGAATGCTTACCGCAAGCCTGATTTCAACGGTGATGGGCATGAAGCTGCCGGGGCCGGGAACTGTTTTTTCGGGAACCAGTATTACTTTTGATCTGCCGGTATTCTGGGGAGATACCATTACGGCTGAAGTTGTACTGGAAGATATTGAGGAGTATCCCGGTCATTATCGGGTACTGTTAAAGGGGCGGTGCGTGAACCAGGATGGATTAACTGTTGTCCAGGCAGACTGCAGTCAGATACTTTCTAAACGGAAATTTTATATAAAGGAGAAACAAAAGAATGACAAATCTTGAAAAATATAACCGGGCGTTTATCCGGAATCTGGATGTAACAGAGGATGAGCTTTTAGAATTGAAATACAGGGGAATTCCCCAGTGGGATTCCATTGGACATATGGATTTGATTGCAGAACTGGAGGGCGAGTTTGAAATCCGAATGGAGACATCGGATGTGCTGGCATTTTCTTCTTATAAAAAAGGAAAAGAAGTGCTGGCAGAATATGGCGTTATTCTGGAGTAAAAGCAGAGGGGAAAGCAATGATTATTACGGTCAGTTCAGAAACAATGGGAAGCAACAGCTATCTGATAGAAAAGAATAAAAAGGTTCTTATTATAGATCCCAATGAACCGGATAAAATCAAAGGGCTGATTTCGGAGTGTGGATGGCAGCCGGAAAAGATTCTGCTGACCCATGAACATTTTGATCATATCAAAGGGCTGGAAGAAATCCGGGAGTACTTTCAGATTCCGGCAGCGGCCAGCGAAGCCTGCAGTCTGGGCATCCAGAATGTTAGAAGTAATTTGTCTTCGATTTATGATATGTATGTCTATTATCAGACAGGACAGACTGCCGGAAAACGGCACCCGGATTTTGTATGCAGGCCTGCAGATGAAATATTTCAGGGAGAGTATAGTTTTTTATGGGAGGGATGCCGGATTACCATGAAGGCGCTGCCGGGGCATTCTAAGGGCAGCAGCGTGATCTGGCTGGATGAGGCTTTTTTGTTTACGGGAGATTATCTGATTCAGAATCAGCCGGTGATTACAAGATTTACCGGAGGAGCTCCGGACAGATATGAAAAAGAGGCCAGAAAATATTTTGCGTGTCTGCCGTCGGGATTGTTTATTTATCCCGGCCATGGGCAGCCCTATGTTTATACAAGGGAGATGGGGGCATATGAATGAAAATAAAGGGGTATACAGGCTTTCACAGCAGGAAAAGAACCGCAGGATAAACCGGGAATTAAGAGAACTTACAAAGATACACAAAAACAAATGTGAGCCGTACCGGAGGCTTTGCGGCGGTCTGAAAGAAGAAATGCCTTTTGTCCCGGTAAGTGCATTTAAGGATTTGGAGTTGAAAAGTGTCCCGGAATCAGAAATCGTGAAAATAATTACTTCTTCAGGAACTTCCGGTGAGCGTGTCTCCCGGATCTTTTTGGACCGGGAGACGGCGAATCTTCAGCAGAAGGCTTTGTGTGAAATTGCAGGAGATTTTATTGGGAATCAGCGGCTGCCGATGCTGGTGATTGACAGCCGGAATGTTTTAAGAGACCGGAGAGGATTTTCTGCCAGAGGTGCAGGGATTTTAGGGTTTTCCATACTTTCTGCTGAGCGGTGCTATGCACTGGATGAACAGATGCATTTATTGACAGAGGAAATCACGGCTTTTCTTAAAAAGCATGAGGGAGAAAACATTCTGGTTTTTGGATTTACTTATATTGTCTGGGAATATTTCTGCCAGGAATTAAAGAGAAGAGGTCTGTCCCTTGATTTGTCAAATGGATATCTGATTCATGGAGGAGGCTGGAAAAAAATGCAGCAGATAGCCGTTTCCGAAGATGTATTTGCCAGGGAACTGAAACGTGTCTGCGGCATCAGACATATCAGCAGCTATTACGGGATGGCGGAGCAGACGGGAAGTATTTTTATGGAGTGTGAGTGTGGTCATCTTCATGCCAGCTGCTATTCTGATATACGGGTGCTTCGGGCTGCAGATTTTTCAGAATGTGACACAGGGGAAGAGGGGATTTTAGCACTTTCCAGTGTCTTAGCCAAATCCTATCCGGGCCACAGGATTCTGACGGAAGATCTTGGCATCCTGCTGGGAACAGACCACTGCCCCTGCGGGCGGAAGGGAAGCTATTTTAAAGTAACAGGAAGAATACCAAAAACCGGGCTGCGGGGCTGCAGTGATGTGCTGGCAGAAAGCCGGGCCAAAAAGACAGACGCGAATATCTTTCTGGCGGCCGGAGTTTTAAAACCAAAGCCCCGGAAGGCGGCAGTTTTTGATGAATTAGCGGTTGGTTTTTTGACGGAAGTATCGGAATATATCCGGAAAAAGAAAGAACTGCAGCGATATCCGGATCTGTGTGCTTTTGGATTCTGGTGCCGTCCGGCAAACTTAAAAGCAATGAAACGTCAGGGACGCCGTGGGAAGGGGCTGGTATTTCATATTGTACCTTCTAATATGCCGGTGATGTTCGCTTATTCATGGGCTGTTGGGCTGCTTGCAGGAAATGGAAATGTTGTCCGGCTGCCGGGGCAGAGTGCTCCGGAGACAGATATTTTATGTAACCTTATAGAAGAGCTGTTTCAAAAGGAAACATACAGAGAGCTGAAGGAGTGCAGCAGTTTTGTCCGATACCGGGCAGACCGAAAAGTGACACAGATGTACTCAGAATGCTGTCAGGTCCGTATCATATGGGGCAGTGATGATACCGTGCGAAGCATTCAAAAGATTCCTCTGGCAAAGGGAGCATCAGATATCATATTTCCGGATAAATATTCCATTGCAGTGTTATCGGTCTCTTATATACTGGAACAATCAGAAGAAGAATTATGTCAACTGGCATATCGGTTTTACCAGGACACATACGGAGCAGATCAGAATGCCTGCTCCAGTCCCATTACTGTTTTCTGGCTGACAGGGGAAGCGGCCAGGGAAGAGATAAGTCTTGCAAAAGACCGCTGGCATACGGCGCTGGCAGAACAGGCAAAGGCGTATCCTCTGGACTTTTATAAGTCCGTGGCAAAATATCAAAAGCTTTGCAGAGCCTGTCTGGAACAAAAAGGTCTGGAGCCTGTAAAGCGTTTTGGAAACCGGTTGTATATTATTCCCTGCAAAGAACTGCCCGAGCATTTATGGGAGCTTTCCGGGGTGTGTGGTATGTTTTTTGAAAAAGATATAAAGGAAACAAGTGAGCTGTATCCCTGGATGGAGGCAAAGATTCAGACCATTGCAGCTGCAGGTATCTGTAAAAAGCAGCTGTATGATGAAATAAGAGCCGCCGGATGTCCTGGTGTTGACCGGGTGGTTTCCCCCGGAGAAGCCCTGGTTTTTGATCCGGTCTGGGACCGGAAGGATTTATATCTGCTTCTTACGGAGGAAAGATGATGAAATTTTATGAGGAAACAGATTTGTACAGGGAAAGGATACTGTTTATAACAGAAACCGGGGAGCATCTGACCTATCAGGAAAGCTATGATCTGGCGGATGAGATGCTGAAGGGAATACCGTCCAGAACTATTGCTTTTTTATTTTGCAGCAATCAGCTGGAAGCTGTCAGTGCATATCTTGGGATGCTGCGCAGGGGAATTGTGCCGGTTCTGTTAGATAAAGATCTGCCGCCGGAGCAGATCAGAGAGATGATGAAAATTTATGAGCCGGAAATCTGTATTTATCCGGCAGCCGAAAAAAATAAAATGCCAAAGGGACATATTTTGTGGGAAAATGCAGCATATCTCACAGTCAGAACCGGGGAGAGGCGCTGCCAGATGTATCCTGAACTGGGGCTGCTGCTGCCAACCTCCGGCAGCACCGGAAGTCCAAAGCTTGTGCGGCTTAGCTATGAAAATCTGCAGAGTAATGCACTGTCTATTGCCGGATATCTGAATCTTACAAAAGATGACCGGCCGGTGACAAATCTGCCTATGCAGTATACTTATGGACTGTCTGTAATTAACAGCCATGTGCTAAAAGGTGCATCTATACTGCTGACAACAGGAACGGTATTTGAAGAGCGTTTTTGGAAGCTGGTAAAGGAGCAGAGAGCCACGGCTCTGGCCGGTGTGCCTCATACATATGAAATGCTGAAACGGCTGCGGCTGGATGCCATGGAACTGCCGGATTTAAAAGTACTGACCCAGGCCGGAGGCAGGCTGTCGGGAACCCTTCAGCAGTATTTTGCCTCCTGGACCAGAAAAAAAGGAATAAAGTTTTTTATTATGTACGGCCAGACGGAAGCCACTGCCCGGATGTCCTACCTTCCCTGGGAAAAAAATCTGGAAAAGCCCGGGAGTATTGGGATTGCGGTTCCCGGGGGCCGTCTGGAGCTTCAGGATGAGGAAGGAATGGTGATCGAAGCGCCGGAAACAGAAGGAGAGCTGATCTATTATGGGCCAAATGTTTCTTTGGGATATGCCGGGGGGCGCAAAGATCTGTCAAGAGGTGATGAGCAAAGAGGCAGGCTTGCTACAGGAGATCTGGCAAAACGGGATGCAGAAGGGTTTTATTATATTACCGGAAGAAAGAAACGATTTTTAAAGATATTTGGAAAACGCATCAGTCTTGATATGCTGGAAAAGATGCTGGCCTGCCGGTATCCGGACAGTGTGGCAGCCTGTACGGGAACCGATGAGAAAATCTGCATTTATATAGAAGATAAAAGCCCAGCTGCTCCCGGTGAGATTGCAGGCTTTCTTTCAGAACAGACAAGATTGCACCAATCAGCGTTTCTGGTAAGGAAAATTCCACAGATTCCAAGAAACAGCGCAGGAAAAATACAGTACACACAGCTTTTATTACGGGATATCCACGGAAAATCTCGGGGAAACAGTTGAGAAAACAGTCTTTTTCGTATATAATAGCCGGAGTAAAAGAAAAACATAAATAAAATGAAAAGATAAAAGAAAAGAGGCCAGATAATGACAAAAGTCAGAACCAGATTTGCACCAAGTCCTACAGGGAGAATGCATGTAGGGAATCTTCGGACTGCATTATATACGTATTTGATTGCAAAACATGAAGGCGGAGAGTTTGTTTTAAGAATTGAAGATACCGATCAGGAGCGTTTTATGGATGAGGCTCTTGATATTATATATCGCACCATGAAAAAGACTGGGCTGATTCACGATGAAGGGCCGGATAAAGACGGCGGTTACGGTCCTTATGTGCAGAGTGAGCGCTGTGCATCCGGACTTTATATGGAATATGCCAAAATGCTCATTGAAAAAGGAGAGGCTTATTACTGCTTCTGCGATAAAGAGCGTCTGGAATCTTTAAAACAGACCATCGGAGATAAGGAAATCAGTGTTTACGATAAGCACTGCCTGCATCTGTCAAAAGAGGAAGTGGAGGCAAACCTTGCCGAAGGCAGGCCTTTTGTGATTCGTGCCAATGTTCCCAACGAAGGTGAGACAACCTTTCATGATGAAATTTACGGGGATATTACACAGCCAAATTCTGAACTGGACGATATGATTCTCATAAAATCTGACGGATATCCTACTTACAACTTTGCCAATGTAGTGGATGACCATCTGATGAAAATTACTCATGTAGTCCGGGGAAATGAGTATCTGTCGTCAGCACCGAAATACACCAGACTGTATCAGGCTTTTGGCTGGGAAGAGCCAAAGTATATCCACTGTCCGCTGATTACCAATGAAGAGCATCAGAAACTCAGCAAGCGGTGCGGGCATTCTTCCTATGAAGACCTCATTGAGCAGGGATTTCTCACGGAAGCTGTGGTAAATTTTGTGGCTCTTCTTGGATGGAGTCCTTCTGATAATCAGGAGATTTTCTCTATGGAAGAGCTGATACAAAAATTTGATTACCATCATATCAGCAAATCACCTGCGGTTTTTGATATGACGAAACTGAAATGGATGAACGGCGAGTATTTAAAAGCCATGGATTTTGATACTTTTTATGAGATGGCAGAGCCGTATATCCGGAAGGCAGTTAAAAAAGATTATGATCTTAAGAAAATTGCCCAGATGGTGAAAACCAGAATTGAAACATTTCCGGAGATTGGTGAACATATTGATTTCTTTGATACACTTCCGGATTATGATATCTCCATGTATACACACAAGAAAATGAAAACAAATGCGGAGACATCATTAGAAGTTTTGACAGAGGTTCTGCCGAAACTGAAAAATCAGGAGGACTACAGCAACGATGCCCTGTATCAGATGCTGAAAGAGTATATTACAGAAAAAGGATACAAAAACGGCTATGTGATGTGGCCTGTCCGCACGGCTGTTTCCGGAAAACAGATGACTCCGGGAGGAGCTACAGAACTGATGGAGGTACTGGGAAAAGAGGAATCTGTTGCACGTATTGAAAAGGCAATTGAAATGTTGAAATAAGTTCAAGAAGGTAAGAGAGCCGATTTATAATAATTCAGGGCTGTTTGCAGACTTTGGAAGTTTTCTGAAAATACAGAGGAAAGACTGTTACCGGGAAAACTTGTGCCAGAGGTGTTGCAATAGCCCTTTTTTCATGCCCGAAAATCAGTATAATAAGAATGATTCCATTAGAATATTCAGACACAAGATCTGGTATTGTGAAATGAGACTGATTTCAAAAGACACAATATATGGTTTTGGGTATTGTAATCAAATACCATATGTTGTACAATGTCAGCAGACATAAAAAAATAAGATCTATATATAGTATAACAGAAACAGGAGACGGGCATGAAAATCATAAAGAGAAGTGGAACAGAAGTCCAGTTTGATCTGGATAAAATTACAGCGGCGGTGATCAAAGCAAACAGCTCTGTGCCGGATAATGAAAAAATGAGCAAAGAACAGATTGCAGTTATTTCTGCAAATATGCGGACCATCTGTGAGGGAATGAACCGTGCGCTCAGCGTGGAGGAAATTCAGGATTTTGTTGAAAATCAGATTATGAATCAGCGGGCATTTTCCGTGGCAAGAAATTATATTACATATCGTTATAAAAGAGCACTGGTGCGTAAAACAAATTCTACTGATGAACAGATTTTAAGTCTTCTGGAATTTGATAATGAGGAAGTAAAACAGGAAAATTCAAATAAAAATCCGGCAGTTAACAGTGTTCAGAGAGATTACATGGCAGGGGAGGTAAGCAAGGATATTACCAAGCGTTTTCTGCTTCCGCCTGAAATCGTAGAAGCCCATGAGCAGGGGCTGATTCATTTCCATGACGCAGACTATTTTGCACAGCATATGCACAACTGCTGTCTGATCAATCTGGAAGATATGCTTCAGAATGGAACGGTAATCAGTGAGACTATGATTGAGAAACCTCACAGTTTTTCAACAGCCTGCAATGTTGCTACTCAGGCAATTGCGCAGATTGCAAGTTCTCAGTATGGCGGCCAGAGCATTTCCCTGGCGCAGCTGGTTCCTTTTGTACAGGTAAGCCGTGAAAAATTCCGGAAAGAGGTTGCGGCTAATTTTGCAGAGGCCGGCATTGATGCTGATCAGGATACCATTAATCAGGTAGCTGAAATGCGTGTCAGAAAAGAAGTTCAGCAGGGCGTTCAGATGATTCAGTATCAGGTTATTACATTGATGACAACCAATGGACAGGCGCCCTTTATCACAATTTTTATGTATCTGAACGAAGTAGAAGACGGCCAGCTGAAAGATGATCTGGCAATGGTAACTGAGGAAGTATTAAAACAGCGGATGCAGGGAATTAAAAATGAAAAGGGAGTTTACATAACACCTGCATTTCCAAAGCTGATTTACGTACTGGAAGAGGATAATATTAAAGAGGGAAGCAAATATTATTATCTGACGAAACTGGCGGCAGAATGTACTGCAAAACGGATGGTGCCGGATTATATTTCAGAAAAGGTAATGCTTCAGAATAAAGTAGATAAAAACGGAGAGGGACACTGCTATACCTGTATGGGATGCCGTTCCTTCCTGACCCCCTATGTGGATCCGGAAACAAACAAACCGAAATACTACGGAAGATTTAATCAGGGTGTTGTGACCATTAACCTGGTAGATGCAGCCTGCTCTTCCGGAAAAGATATGGAAAAATTCTGGAAAATCTTTGATGAAAGACTGGAATTGTGTTATAAAGCTCTAATGTGCCGTCACCGCCGTCTGGAGGGAACGCCTTCGGATGTGGCTCCGATTTTATGGCAGCACGGAGCGCTGGCCAGACTGAAAAAAGGTGAGACCATTGATGAGCTTTTACATGGCGGATATTCCACCATTTCTCTTGGATATGCAGGATTGTGCGAGTGTGTCAGATATATGACAGGAAAATCCCACACGGATCCCGCCGCAACACCATTTGCACTGGAAGTGATGCAGCATATGAATGATGCCTGCGCGAAATGGAAAGCAGAACAGAACGTGGATTTCAGTCTTTATGGAACGCCATTGGAGTCTACAACATATAAGTTTTCAAAATGTCTGCAGAAACGTTTTGGTATCATTCCGGATGTGACAGACAGAAACTATATTACAAACAGTTATCATGTACATGTAACGGAAGAAATTGACGCTTTTGATAAGCTGAAATTTGAAGCGCAGTTCCAGAAACTGTCTCCGGGGGGAGCCATCAGTTATGTGGAAGTGCCTAATATGCAGGACAACCTGGAAGCGGTTCTGTCTGTTATGAAATATATCTATGATAATATCATGTATGCAGAATTAAATACAAAGAGCGATTTCTGCCAGGAATGCGGGTACAGCGGAGAGATTCAGATTATTTCTGATGAGCACAATAAGCTGGTATGGGAATGCCCGAACTGCGGCAACCGGGATCAGGACAAAATGAATGTGGCCAGAAGAACCTGCGGTTATATTGGCACACAGTTCTGGAACCAGGGACGTACCCAGGAAATTAAAGAAAGGGTTCTGCATCTGTAGGCCGGAAGGCGGGGGATACTATGAACTATGCGGCGATAAAAAAATGTGATATTGCAAATGGACCGGGGGTGCGGGTTACTCTGTTTGTCTCAGGCTGTACCCATCACTGCAGGGAATGTTTTCAGCCGGAAACCTGGGATTTTAAGTATGGAAACCGGTTTGATGAGACCGTGGAACAGGGAATTTTAGAGGCTCTTGCTCCGGATTATATCCAGGGACTGACATTGCTTGGGGGAGAACCCTTTGAGCCGGCGAATCAAAGAGCGCTGGTACCTTTTTTGCACAAAGTGCGGGAGCGGTATCCGGATAAGGATATCTGGTGTTTCAGCGGATATGTTTTAGAAGAGCTTACCGGTATGCAGGAAGGAACCGGACGGGCCAGATGTGAGGTGACAGATGAGATGCTGTCTTTGATTGATGTGCTGGTAGACGGAGAATTTGAGCTGGAACAAAAAGACATCAGTCTGCAGTTTCGGGGCTCATCTAACCAGCGTTTGATTCAGGTAAAGGAAAGCCTTGAAAAGAAAGAGATTATCTGGTGGTCCGGCGGGAAATAGAGAAGAGAGTTTTAATTTTATAAGAAACTATAATTACAGCAAAGCAGCGCCTTCGTTCAGGTAACGGGCGCTGCTTTGCTGCGTGAAAGAAATGAGGCAGTAGTTATTCATTTATCTTAATATCTGAATTTAACCAATTTTTCCAAGCTCTGTATTTTTCTGATAGGCATCTGTAATGGCTTCAATGGCTGCGGAACGAAAACCGTTTCTTTCCAGAGCGGAAACCCCTGCAATGGTGGAGCCTTTGGGAGAGCAGACGGCATCCTTTAATTCTCCGGGGTGCCGTCCTGTTTCCAATACCATAGCGGCTGCCCCCAAAACAGCCTGGGCAGCATAAGTAAGCGCCTGATGCCGGCTTAAACCGGTGAGAACAGCTCCGTCAGCCAGTGCTTCAATAAACAGATAAGCAAAAGCCGGAACACATCCGCTGACGGTTGTGAAAGCGTCCATCATTGTTTCAGAAAGCCGCTCAATTCTGCCGGCTCGAAACAGCACCAGTTCAAGATCCGCAAGAATATCTTCGGATACTTCGGGACCGAAAGCCATGGCAAGCATTCCTTTTCCAATGGCAGCCGGTGTATTTGGCATAATCCGCACAAAGGGCAGCCGGCGGCATGCTCCATCCAGCTTTTGCCGAAGGGTTTCAATGGTCAGACCGGCAGCAATAGAGATCAGCACTTTTTCCTTCCCGGTTTCGCACTGCCGGTTTAGATATGGTGAAATTTCATGGAGAACATCTCCTATGATCTGTGGTTTTACACATAAAAAAATAAAATCTCCCAGCCCGGCGGCATCTGCATTTGTGGCGGCAGTCTGACATCCTGTTTCTCTGGCCAGACTAGAGGCTTTGGCCAGGTCGTAATCTGTAATATAAATCTGTTGTGGATTTAACGCCCGGCTGGCGGCACGGATTAAAGCGCTCCCCATATTTCCGGACCCGATAAAAGCTATTTTCTTATTCATTTCCTGTGGTCCTCCTATTTTTCTTTCATTGTAAATCCCGTACCTGAAAATGAAAATTAAAGTTTTTTTTGTATAATTATAAAAAATTTTAACTGGTTGTAATATATAGCAAAGGCGATATAAGAAATTGAAAAATGCATTAAAATCTTCTTTTCATCACAAAAAAAGTATTTGAATGGAGCTGGGGAAAACGGAATGGTAACATGGCCTTGACAACAAAAGGAGGGAAAGGGGATGGATATGATAAAAGAGCTGATACTGCGCAGGCGTTGTAGAAAAGAAAACAAAGAAAATAATGAGATACCGAAAGGCTGCAAAAAGGCAGTCAGCGGGGAGGCTTTTTTGTTTTTGGGGGGCATTGGGATTTTGTTTTTGTTTCTGGGGATTCACATGGGAGCTATTCATATGTTTAATACATTAATGAATACGGCATATCAGCTTTTGCTGGATACGGTATTTTACGTAATGGCAATTGCTGTTTTATCGGGAGCTGTCTCGGCGCTGTTTTCTGAGTTTGGGGTTATTTCTCTTCTGAATAAAGGACTCTCTCCCCTTATGAAACCGATTTACGGACTGCCAGGGGCCAGCGCAGTAGGCATATTAACCACTTATCTGTCGGATAATCCGGCTGTGCTGACGCTTAAGGCAGATGAAAATTTTCCGGAGTATTTTCAGAAAAAACATCTGCCGGCCCTGGTAAATCTTGGGACATCTTTTGGAATGGGCATGATTGTAACTACCTTTATGATTGGGATTGCATCTCCCTCTGGCGAGAGTTTTCTTCTGCCGGCAGTGATCGGAAATGCCGGTGGAATTGCAGGCAGTATTGTCAGTACACGTCTGATACTGTTTCTTTCTTATAAGGAGTATGGGAGAGGAAAGCCTCAGGGAAAATCCTTGAAACCGGAGTCCGAATCTGCCGTTTTGTATCGAAAAGTACGTGAGGGAGGCGTGGGAGCAAGGTTTATGGATGCCCTGTTAGCCGGAGGAAAGTCAGGGGTGCAGATGGGAATCAGCATCATACCGGGAGTACTGATTATTTGCACGCTGGTCCTGATGCTGGCAAATGGTGCTCCGGAAGGGGGATACACAGGAGGAGCCTATGAAGGAGTCGCAATTCTGCCATGGATTGGGAAAAAACTGGATTTTATATTGATGCCGTTATTCGGATTTACCAGTCCGGAGGGGATTACCGTTCCCATTACGGCATTGGGAGCAGCGGGAGCTGCTATTAGTCTGGTGCCCAATCTTGTGAATCTGGGACTGGCATCCGGACATGATGTGGCGGTATTTACAGCGATGTGTATCTGCTGGGGAGGTTTTTTAAGCACTCACGCAGCTATGATGGATACTTTTGGATGCCGGCGGATGACCGGAAAGGCGATTGCCTGTCATACAGCAGGCGGTCTGTGTGCGGGTATTCTGGCAAACTGGCTGTATCAGCTTGTATCAGTTTTGATGTAAATTAGGAAAAATAAGGATTAAAAATTATTTAAAATCACTAAAGTAAAATTGAATATGCATGTTGAAGCCAGGATGTTATGCTGATATCAGTAAAACATGTTTTCAAAAAAGTTCGAAGGAGGAGAATACTATGGACATTGAAAAATACCTTGACGCGTTCCCAAAGGAAAGAGAATTAAGAAAGAAAAATATTGAAACGGTTATGGCTTATATGACCTATAGCGGAGATGAGAGATTAAACCGCTGGAAATTATTTACAGAGGACGGACAGGGGGGCTATACAGGTCCTGCAAAAGATTATCCGGCACCTGAATTTATTGAGTGGGGAGTTCCGGGGCATGAGGGGTTAAAAATGAGTGATGCATGGAACAGCAAATGGTTTGAAGACGGGGTTTATACAGATATGCATCTGCTCCTTTCTGACGATCCCAACTATATAGTTGTATCAGCACTGGGAACGTTTCAGTTAAAATTTCCGGCGTATGAGGAAAAAAAGTATCAGAATTATTTCTTCCATGTTTTCGAAATGGAAGATGGACTGATTAAACGGTATCATGAACATATGAATTTTTGTCAGATGTATCATACCATCGGGATTGAACTGCCGGAAGTGGAGTTTCCGCACGGTATTTAAAAAATTGGGGGGATAAAGCAATGATGAAATCAAAAGGTCCGATTCAGCTTCCTTACGCGGGAACAAAGGTAAGAAAAATAGAATACGTGGGATATGCCACAGGAATGATCGGATATCAGATTCAGAATACATTGATGGGAATTTATCTGCTGATGTTTATGACAAATATTCTTCAGATTCCTATGCTGTATGCAGGCTCCGTTACTCTGGTCTGCAGGTTTGTGGATGCTTTTACAGATATTTTCTTTGGAACCATCGGGGACCGTACACATACAAGATTTGGTTCTTTCAGGCCATGGTATGTGACAATGGCAATTCCTGCGTGCTTATCATTTATGATGCTGTTTATCTGTCCGAAGTTTGTAACTCCGGGATCGGCATTTGCATTATTCTGGATTTATCTGATTTATTTGATTTACGGAAGTGTATTTACGACGATTATGTATACTTCTTACAGTGCATTTACTTCTGTTGCCACTGCAGATAATAACGAGCGCCGGGGACTGGTTCTGGCACGGCAGATGGGACTAAATATCAGCGGTATTATTGTGGCGGCGGCGACACCGGTTATGATGTATTTCGGCGGTGGAGTTTCCAATAATGAAGCTGCTTTTAAAGCTCTGGGAGTGTTTGTGGCAGTAGTAAGTATTGTTTGTTACCTGCTCTGCGGTTTGACACTTCGTGAACGGGTACAGTTAAATGCAGGCAAGGCTCTGCCCATCAAAGAAGGTTTTAAAGTATTTAAAGGCAATAAGATTTTCCTTGGGGCACTGATCTGCAATGTGCTTCATTCTATCGGAATAGCCATGTTTGGCGGATTGATGAGCTATTACTTCCTGTATTATAAAATGAATCCGGGATTAATGAGCCAGGGACAGCTTGTGGCAGCCATTGTAGCAACGGCTATCAGTATGATTTTTCTTCCGATGATGATGAAGCGGCTGCGCCGGGCAGCGGTTTACTGGATTGGTGTAATTATATTCTGCGGCCTTTTAATGCTGGGGTATGCATTCAGTATGTTTACCGTCAGCGGTTATCTGATGTGTACCGGTTTTACGGTAGGGATGATGATTGTCTATGCGGTTACCTTCAGCTTTATCCCTGATGCTGTGGATTACGGCGAATGGAAGAATGGTGTGGGGGCTCCGGGAACGGTAAATACTGTGCTGACCTTTATCCAGAAAATCACCACTGGTTTTGGAACGATGCTGATATCTGTTTTATTAAGTGCAGTAGGATATGATGCGGCCAGAGGGTTTGAGCAGACACAGGCGGCCAGAGAAGGAATCCGTCTTATCAGCTGTGTGGTACCGGCGGCATTTTTCCTCCTTTCTGCTCTTGGGCTGATTTTCCTTCGGGTTAAGGCAGAAAAGATGAAAGAGATCAGAGAAGAGCTGGCTGTCAGAAGAGCCAATGCACAAAAAGAGGAAGCATAAATATAAGTATCATTGTATAGGAGGAAGAAAGTTATGTGTGAAGATAAAGAATTAAGAGAGAAAAACAGAGGGACCATAGCAGAATTTTTTAAACGCCATGCGGAAGCCAGAGCCGAACTGTTTGATACAGACGGCTGTAAGGAACTGACCTTTGCGGCAAACGGCGGGGCTCCCCAGCGCTGGGAGGGTAAAGAGGAAGTATTAAAGAATTTTACCGCAAATAAGACATTTTTCCCCACCTGGGGATGGCGGGACATTGTTATTGACGATACACAGGATCCAAATAAATTCTGGGCAGAGGCATACGGCGGCGGTGAACAGAAGGTAGGAGATTCCAAAGAACCAACCAAATATGAAAACCATTATGTATTCTGCTTTAAAATGAAAGACGGGCTGATCCTTGAGATGCGGGAAATTAATAATCCGTTGAAGCTGATGATGGCATTGGGAGTAGAGCTTCCAAAGATGCCGGATGCAAAAGAGGATACAGAGCAGTTATTAAAACGTTAATCTTCAAATTTTGTATAAATATGCATAAGGTCCGGCAGTGTACGAAAAAGCAGTATGCTGCCGGGCTTTTTTTGCTCTATAAGAAATACTGTGTTGTGATAAAGCTGAAAAGTACCGATTCCTATAGAGCAAAAAACGCTCCGCTGTGGATGGCACTGTGGCGGAATGGAGTCATGTCGCAAAAACGATTTTTTATAAATGATCAGTAAAAGCTTTGTAAAATATAAAGACTGGATATGAAAAATGAATGGAAAAAGTGAGGTTAATATGGGGGAAGCTCTGTATAAAGTGCGGCGGTCATGGTAAAATGAGTCCAGAATGCCAAATGTCAGGAGGATAAAGATGTCTTCTTATTTATCAAAGTATGAGACGTTTATGGAAGTTGCAAAAACCAAAAGTATGAGCCGGTCTGCTGTAAATACGCATCAGACTGTTCCGGGGGTCAGCTATACCATTGCCAAGCTGGAAGAAGAGTGGGGGATTCCGCTGTTTGTGAGAAACAGAGGGAAAATATCCCTGTCTGAAGCTGGAGAAGCGCTGCTGCCTTATATTTCAGATGTACTGGAAGCTCAGCAGAGACTGGAAAATGAGGTGCTGTCTTTTAAGGGAATTGAAAAGGGTACTGTGAAAGTGGGAGGACTGCGCCGTGTGACAAAGCAGTGGCTTCCAAGCATGATTCAATATATGGAGGCAGAGTATCCCAATATTCAGATAGAAATTGTACTGAACTTGTATGAAGAGGTGCAGACAGATCTTCAAAATGGGGTGATAGACATTGCCTTTGCCGGAGAACCCACCACAAAACTTTTGGATTTTTACCATGTAATTGATGACCCGTATATGGTTGTTATGCCAAAGTCAGATCCGCTTCGGGGCAGGATGGAACTGACATTAGAAGAAATCAGGCATGAGAAGCTGATTATGCCGGACTGGGTTCATGATAAAGGGCTTCAGACACTGATGGAAAAAAGCAGAATTGATAATCAGACTGCCTATCGCATTAAGGATACAGGAACTATTTTGTCTATGGTGGAGCAGGGAATAGGTGTCTCTATCCTTCCATATTTTATTATATCAGGGGAACGGGCCGATGTGGCGGCAGTGCGCCTTTTGGACTGGCCGGCAAAACGGTTTGGGATTGTGACGGCTTCAGAAGCAAGGCTGTCTCCTTCGGCTAAAAAGTTTATGAATTGTGCGAAAGAATGGCTGAAAACCAATCAGGATCATATCGGCTTTCACGGGACAGAGAAGAAGGAAGGCTGAATGAGGGAGAAAAGGGGCGAAAATGGAGACTGAAAAGAAACGGAACGGACTGATTCACGATATGGGTTACTTTGCCGGAAATTTATTTTTTTCCAAACAGGAGATCAGGCGCCGTCATAATCTGGTAAGACAAAGGCTTAAGGCTGCAGGGGCAGATCTTCTGATTGCACAGCTGTGTTTTCCGTCGGCCAGTATGGCTGTGGATCCGTATATTACCTGGCTGACCGGTACTTCTGGCTATAAAAGCACCATGACAGCGGTTCTGCCGGTTCAGGGAGAGTTAATACTGATACCAGGAGCGGGAATGCAGTCAGTCAGCGGAAATGACTGCCCGTATCTGGCGGGAACGAAAGATCTGCTTCAGGAAGTATTAAATGGAGTGAAACGGATTGCTTACTGCGGGCTGGGGCGGATGCCCCTTTCTTTTTATCAGTATCTGGCAGAAGTACTGCCGGGAGTGGAACTGATAGATTTCTGCCGGGAACTGGATGTTATGAAAGCTGTAAAAAGCCAGGAAGAGTTAGAGGCAGTTAAGCATGCGGTCTGGATACAGGACCGGTTAATAGAGTATGGGGCAGAATATCTGAAACCCGGACTGACGCAGTCAGAGATCTGGAGCAGGATTATAAGCTTGTTATCAGAGCTGGGAGCGGATATGAGTGTTATGCCAAAGATTTTGATGACCTCCGGGAAAAATAAAACAGTAGGTTCTTTTCCAACGGTACATCCTAAGACACGGGCTCATCTCTGCTTTCCGGAATACAGATTGCAGGAGGATGACTGGGTACATATTATTTATGAAACCCCCGGACTTGGCGGCTATTATTCTGAAACCGGCCGCATTTTTTATTTTCAGGAGCCATGCATGAAGGCCCGAAAGGTTTGGAAAGAATGTGTGGAGCTGATAAAGTTTCAGGCGGGCAGTATTAGACCGGGAAAAACATTGCACGAAATCCGGGAGGAGGTTAATCATTATCTAAAAGTGCGGGGAGCCAAAACGGATGAGAATATATTCCAGATTCGCGGCATCGGAAATCTAACAACAGAAAGTCCGCAGCTGTATGACTGGGACCAGATGAAACTTCAGCCGGGGATGGTTTTGAGTCTGCAGCCTCGTTATACGAAAGGTGATGAAACGTCCATTATCTTAGATACTTATGTGGTTGGCGCTCCGGGGGAGAAGGCCTGCCGGTTAAGCAAAGTTCCTCAGGAGCTGGTTGTTCTATCTTAAAATACGGAAAAAACGAAATGTGCAGATATCGTATCATAAGATGAAAACAGAAGATTGACAATCCTTCCGGCAGATGATAAGATAATACTCGTTGTAAGCGGATATGGCGGAATTGGCAGACGCGCCAGATTTAGGTTCTGGTGGGAGACCGTGCAGGTTCAAGTCCTGTTATCCGCATAATAAAACCCTTGGATTTTCAAGGGTTTTGTTTTTTTTGTGTTGTATTTTGTGTTGCATAGACTTTCAAAATACCCATTGGCTATTTGATTCATTTGCTCGGCCTTATCCTCCAAAACATGCCGATATACATTTTTTAAAACGGCATCGCTGCCCCAGCCACCACGTTGCATGATATATGCATCAGGGATACCCAATGCATGTTGGATAGATGCCGAATAGTGTCTCAGGTCATGAAAGCGAAATTTCGGAAGACCGGATCTTTTTATAATATCAATAAATCGGTCAGAAATTTGAGTTTGCCTTAATAGAGTAATTTGCCCATTAATCCCTTTTAATTTTTCGATGACAAAATCCGGAAATTCTATGTATCGGTTACCGCTCAAACTTTTTGGGGATTTTTTTATCCAGTTATTATTTTCGTTTAAAGCCATGGAATATTCTGCGTGTACAATATTGCCTTGTATGTGATCGCTATCAAGCGCTGCGATTTCGCCCCTTCTCATAGGGGCGAATGCGGCCAGTAAAATAGGGATTTCCATTTCTGTATTATTTACATAATCCATGAGACGCTGTATCTCCTTTTCAGATGGGACATAAAGTTTAGGACGCACCGTCAATTTCTGAAATAATTTTATTTTCAATTATTTGAAAATCCTTTTTTTCGCTTGTATTCTCAGACGGCGGCTGGTGATAAAATTGAGGATCGCTTTGCTATATAGTCATCCCGAGCACCGCCGAATGTTAGACAACAATTATTTTTGCGGGATTCCTTTTACGCAGCCCATTTGGATGCATATGCTTCACAAATCCGCTTTCCTTTTGTGGTTGGATTATCGCATGTAAATGATTTGTATATCCTCTTCTTTTTTTGAGTGCCGTCCGGTAAAACAATGCTGCATGTTGCCGTCCTCTGTTGTCAGCAGAGGGCGGTGTTTGACTTTTAAGATATATTTGCTATAATATACTTAACAAGACAGCCGACAGGTAGGTGCAAGCTACCTGATCCGGCGAATTTATAACAGTTTACTTAGTAAAGCTGCCCATCCGGCCAAGGAATCAGGGCGGCTTTACTTATTTTTTAAATGTAGAATTGATACAATTAAGCTGGCAACAGCCAGTATGATCATAAATTCCTCATATGTATTCATAAGCATTTCCCCTTTCCACAAGACTCGGATCGGGAACCGGCACGCCCCTTCGGCTGTCCGGGTAAATATATTCAGTTACTTCGTCCCTGGAGAGACAGATATTTGACTTTCCAAGCATATTTGTTATAATATACTTAACAAGACAGCCGGAAGATAGATAAAGCCTATCCGCCCCGGTAAAATATAAAGCTTTGTAAGCCGCCTATCTTTTCCAGGGACAGGGCGGCTTACTTATTTTTCAAATTCAAAATTGCGATAATTAATCCAGCAACTGCTATGATAACCATGAATTCCTCATATGTACTCATAAGCAACACATCCTCCTGTCAAGACTCAGGACGGATGACTGCACGCCCTCCCGGCTGTCCGGGTAAATATATTCAGTTGTTCTGTCTATGGAGAGACGGGTATTTGACTTTTCAAGTATATTTGTTATAATATATTTAACAAGGGAGCCGATAGCTAGCTGAAACCTAGCCATCTCGGCAAATAGGTATAGAAAATAGCGCTACACTATGCGGGTGGGGGCGCTATTTTTGGTTATGCTTATTGACGGTTATAACAAGGGTTATTACAGCAACGAGCATAATAACGAAAGTAAATAGATCGTTGTATGTAACATACATAAGCACCAGCCCCTTTCTCTGTATGAGTAGGTGGCTACATATCGCCCCATCGGTTCCCTGGGTAAATATATTATGTTGTCAAGGTGGAATCAGGGACCGTTTTATATTTATTGCGTGATTATGTAATACAAAAAGGTGTCCCCCTGTTGGGAACACCTTTCTCAATCAATTGAATTACAAGATGGGCGGCGTATCCATCATCTCAGGTACTCTTACGAGTGTGTCGGGGGCCTTTCCGACTTTTGCGATTCAATTTAATGTATCCCCATTCTATGCGAAAATATTCTATTTGTCAAATTTGCTCAGCCTGCCATTTTCAATTCCGTACTTTAATTTTCCGGAAGTAATGGTGTGAAGAGTGGCAACATATAGATAATTTTCTTTTACATCCAGTTTTATTCCTATCTGCACATTCTCACTCAATACCTTAACAAGTTCAAAGGAGGCATTTGGTTCGTTTGGATTAACACCTATATAGTCGGGATTCGAGATGATGGATGGTATAAAACGCATATACGGCAGGCATTCCGGGTGTCTTTTTTCAATGTGCTTCTGTAAACCATTGGACTGATAAATCTGCTCTGCTCAAATGATACTGAAAGATATTCGTTAAATGCTTCATTAAAGAGAGCAATGGGAAATACCTTGTTGTTCATGCGTTTGTTCACCCCTTTTCTTAGTGTATTTTATTAAAAAGCCTCAGCGGTTTAATCAGATGTAAGTTTTCCAACAGACAATGTTGCTTCAAAGTAGATAACATGGTTGTCCCCTGCCCATCTTAATGTATATTCTACAAACTGATAAATATAGTACAAACAGAGATGGTCATTGAATAGGAATGACTGGCTTATATCCTCTTATCAGTTTTTGATAAAGGGGTTTTGCTAGATATGAATTATAACAAACCATTTAAAACTTACCATTTAATGGACAGGGGAATTTTTTATGTAGCTGAATTTATATAAGCATCTGAAATTTGTCCGGCATATTTTGTATATACATCTTGAAGCTTTCCAGCCCATTTTTCATATGTAGAATAGCTATCTCCGTTTTTATACATAAGTTCAGCCATTTCAGAAATACCATCATTACAGATAACTGCTAATTCGGAAATTTTTTCATTACATAATTCCGCTTTTGCCATGATATCATCACCTAAAGAAGAAGCTTCATTTTTATACTCTTTAACAAGTCCCGGCGTTGCGGATTTTATTTTTTTAGAGTATTTATCAAGGATACTCTGATAAGCACTGGAAGATGTTCCTGGCTTGGAGTTTGAAGCTGTATTATTTTCTGCTGGTGAAGAGTCTTCTTTCTGGCTATTGGAGTTGCTTTTGGATGAAGAATCTTTTTTCTGGCTATTGGAGCTGCTTTTAGATGAAGAATCTTTTTTCTTATCGGAAGATTTAGAGTTATGCTTGGCAACGTCCTTATTGTTTTCCGATGAAGTAGATTTTTCAGAAGCTTCGGCAGATACAGTGTCTTTTTGCTTTTTGGAATCATTATTTTCATCTGAAGCAGTAACATCTAATTCAGATTCGTCAATTATATCTTCTGATGTGGTAGCGCCTGTTTCTGATTCATTTGTGGAATCATCTTCTAAATTTGAGTTGTCGTCTATATTATAGGATTCAGATACTTTTGTAAGTTCATAAGTAGTAGTATTTCCCTGTACTGTTACCTCATAAATAATTTTACCATTCCGGTAGGAAAATTCTTTATTTTCACTAGTTGAGGATAGAAGTGAAGATCTTGAAGTATCCCGAATAGAAGTCCATGTATACTCATCTACGTTTGATGCAGGAGCAATAAAAGATCCAAGCCAATAGAGTATTATTCTACTTCTATTATGAGATACTCAGTTAATTTCTATGACATCATCCGAGATTATGGCTTCTTGGTAAGAATCATCGTCGCTTTCGGAGCGCCAAGTACCAGACAAGTCTAGCGCTGATGTGTCTTTTGATTTTGTAACGTTGCAAGAGGTCAATAATCCCATGATCATAAGACTAGAGACGATGATAGCTAATAGTTTCTTTTTCATAATAATCCCCTTTTCTTAGTGTATTTTATTAAAACGCTGCAGCGGTTTAATTTATATTTATTATGTCTTCAGTAATTGGCAGAACACTTTACCAACGGTGTTCTCAGACAATATTCTATTTTTGTCACCTTTATATTTTACGAAAAATTACCCTAAATTACCAGTACTAAAAAATTTTCTTACAAATGGGAAAGTGGCATATTTTTTATTTAAGTAATAGAATCTTTTGTATCCATTAACAATTCTTCTATATATTCCGCCACTTCGTCAGTCTTTGGTAATTGTTGTAACATTTCATCTCCACCGATTTTAAGCCATGTTCTATTTGATTAATCAATGGTTACATTAAAGCAGCCGGCAATTCTTTTGTTAAAAAGCTTTGTTAAAAATGCGCTAAAAAGGTATGATGATAAAGCAGAATATGGTATAATTTAACAATAATCTGAGTGAGTTACTTAGATTAAATAAACAAAATCTGAAAGGGAAAATTATGAAAAGAAAACAGGTAATTGCTTTGATTTTGAGTGCTGCGCTTGCTGTAAGTGTGGCAGCTCCGGTAATGGCTGCAGAGCCCGCTGAGGACTTAGCGCAGAGTGGAGTAGTCCAGGAGATTCCGGACGAAAAGAGTGAATCTTTAGCTTCCGATACGGAACATGCAAAAGAGGCAGATGCAAAAACAGTTCCAGAAGCGGACAGGCAGAAAGAAGAGACAAAAGCAGATGATCTTGAGAAGTGGAATCCGGTTATCACAGAGGAAGAATTAGAGGACAGCAAAGAAAGTCTGATGGGACTGCTGGACAAAGACGGGCTGATGGACCGGTATGATAAATTGCCGGCAGAAGCCAAGGCAGGGTTAGATTCCACCGCAGCGGAATATATGCATGCAGCCTTTGATGAAAACGTTGATAATTTTGAACAGTCATTAGCGTATATGGAGGGAGTTATTGGTGCGCTGGAACTTGGCACGGAACTGGATCCATATCTGGACCAGCTGATGGATGAAATTGTTGAGTCTATTGACCAGCTGCGCCATTATCTTATTACAGTAGAGCAGTGGTATCAGGATGAGAATATTGATGTCAACTTTGTAACTCAGCAATGGGAAACAATAATTAAAGATTTGAACGCATATTCAACCTGGTATGCACCGCTCTTTACTGCTGATTATGTAAAGACAGTAAGCTCTTACTATGAAAAATTAAATGCTGTAGAGATAACCGATGAAAATGCAGTGGATATTTACGAACAGTTGATGGATGCAGATAAGGTTCTTGGCCAGGCAGATAAAAATATCAATTTCTCATACAGAGATCAGGCAAAGGAGATCATTGCTCATTACCAGGATTTTCTGGCTCTGGCTCCAGAGGGCATGGCGGATGAATTTGCTTTTAGATTTTTGACAGGTACTGATACACCGGATAAGTATGTGTTTACCTATGGAAATGTGGTGGACAAATATCTGCCACAGGTACAGGCGGAACTGGCTTCTCTGGAGGATGCTTTTAGTATAGGCGCATATTATTCTTTTTATGAAGAGACCTGGGGAAACCTGAATAATCTCTGGACGGCTTTGGCAAACGCCATAGAGCAGGATGCCCTGAAACAAAGCGAAGAAATTGATGTATATGGTTATGAAGGATCTGAAAAGGCCGAATATGAAAGAGCAGCAGTTGTTTTTCAGGCTGCCTTGGAAGACCGGGAGTATGCACAGCTTGTAACTGCAGCAAAGGACATGCAGGCTGCGTTAAAGGAATATAATGAAGCGGCAAAGCTTGCCCTTGAAGAAGCTAAGGATCAGCTGCCAGGACTTTTAGATCAGCTGATGGTGCTGATGACCGAACTGGAAGTAAACGGAGCTTATTATGAAGATATGTACTATCAGGAAGTTGCCGCTCAGATAGGCGCGGTGTCTGATGCTCTTAGTGATCTTCCGGCTGTTACGGATATCGAAGCGTTAAAACTTGTTAATTCTGTAAATGGGACATTAAAAAAACAGGCTTCCAGCTATTCTGAGAAACTGGATGTTTTAATGGAACAGTGTGAAAGCCTGAATGCAGCAATTGCAGATATCTTTGCTTATGCATCGGATGGTGTGAAGGAAACAGATAACTATAAAGACGCGGCTGCTTTATGGAAAGCATTTGCGGATAAAGTCTCTAAGGAGCGTAATGCTTATGATGCAGGAGCTGTGGTAGATATTACAGGTTTGCTGAAGGCATACGATAATATGGCGGCAGATGCCGGAAGTGAAGAAGGTATGATTCAGACAGCTGCAAGGGCGATTCTGGATGCAGCGGTGAAGGCAGGCCAGGAGCTTTACAAACAGGAAGCTGCAAAGGAGCATAGTAAAGAAGCTCTTGAAGCATATAAAACAGCTCTGGATGCAGCAGTGAAGCTTCAAAGCAGCTGGGATCCGTCAAATGTATCCGATGTACTGAAAGGACTTGCAGATGCTCAGGAAGTTCTTCTTAATGATAAAGCTGGGACTGAAAAACCATCCGACCACCAGCAGAAGCCTTCTGACATAACAGAAGATCCGGTAGATACAGGTAAAAAGACAGAAGGAAAGGATACTACCTCTTCTGGTAATGTTCCAAAAACCGGAGATGCAGCTGCGGCAGGCATTCTGGCTATGATGGCAGCTTCAGGTCTTGGTGGAGCAGCAGGTTTAAGACGCCGTAAAAAAGATTAAGAGATGCAGGTGCCCTGACTGTCAGTGAAATTCACTGGCAGGGGCATTCCCTGAGAATGATAAAAACGAACCAGCGAAAAACTGTAAGACTCTCCCCCCTGGAAGAGGGCGGCTCATACGGTCAGCTGGTTCGTTATATTTTTAATTTATTTTATTTATTATCTTTTCCAGATCCCTGTCATGTCCAATTACCATTAGATGCTCATTGCCCTGGAAGGTATAATCTCCGGTAGGCATTGTTCTTAAACCGTCTTTTGTTTTTATGGCGACAATATTTACATGATATTTATTTCTGAAATCCAGATTCATAATACTTTTGCCAATCCATTCCTGCATCGGTGTGATTTCATAGATAGCAAAGTCATTGCCAAGTTCAAAGTAATCAAAAATATTGTCAGAGCTGTACTGCACTGCACACTTTTCGGCGATATCCCGTTCCGGGTAAACGATGCTGTCGGCGCCATTTCGGAGGAGAAATTTTGCCTGGATCTTTCTAGTTGCTTTACTGATAACTTTTTTTGCGCCCAGCTCTTTGAGCTGGCTTGTGATTTCAAGACTGCTTTGAAAATTTGTTCCGATACATACAAAACATACATCAAAGTTGCCAACACCAAGACTTCTTAAAACACTTTCTTTTGTACAGTCGCCGATTTTTGCGCTGGTGACAAAGGGAAGCAGGGGCTCCAACAATTCTTCATCCTGATCAACGATCATCACTTCGTTACCAAGTTCTGCGAACTTCTGACACAGGTAGCTGCCAAAGCGGCCCAGTCCAATGATTAAAATAGATTTCATAATAGATTCCTTTCATAAAATCAGCCAATACTAATGTGTTCCTGAGGCTGGCTGATATGTGACAATTTTTTCTTATCTGTGAAAGACAGGGCAAAGGATAAACTGCCCAGCCGTCCAATATACATAAGAAAGATAAGAATAATTTTTGGTGCAAGGGTCAGGTCCGAAGTGATTCCGAGGCTCATCCCTACAGTGCTGATAGCAGAAACCACTTCAAATAAAATATCCGTAATATCCAGATTCTGAATGGTACAGATTAAAAAGGAGGCAGCTAAGACCGAAAATAAATTGACGCAGAATACAGCGGAAGCTTTTGTGACGGCTCCGTTTTCCAGACGCCGTTTAAAAATATTGATACTTTCGGTTCGGGTAAGTGTTGAACGAAGGTATAAAAGTAATACTACAATGGTAGTGATTTTGATACCGCCTGCGGTAGACCCGGGGGCGCCTCCAATAAACATTAAAGCAATTGTAAGCAGTTTTGAAGATTCAGTCAGAGCGGAGCTGTCAATGGAGTTAAAGCCTGCGGTTCGCGGGGTGACGGCACAAAAGAAAGAACTTAAAACCTTTCCGGATGTGGTCATATCTGCAAACAGATGCTGGTTTTCCAGACAGTAGAATAAAACAGCTCCTCCTGCTGTGAGAATCAAAGTACCGATTAAAACGATTTTTGTGTGAAGTGCATAGCGGCGGACATGCAGTTTATGAGTGTAAATATCGTTCCATACAAAAAAACCGATACCTCCGATCAAAATCAAGAGCCCGATTGTTATGATTACAACTCCATTATCGTAAAAACCAGTCAGGGAAGAGAATGGGGTAAATCGGCCCATTAAATCAAATCCAGCATTGCAAAAAGCTGAGACGGAATGGAAAATCCCGTAATAGATGCCGGTACCAACGCCCATTTTTGGAATGAAGCAGGCTGATAATATCACTGCACCAATTCCTTCAAATAAGATGGTGCCCTTTAGGATTATCATGGCCAGCTTTACGATTCCGCCCATATCAACGACACTGACACTTTCTTTTAACATACCCCGCTGGCGGATGCTGATTTTTCGCTTCAGGAGAATTGAGATGCCAAAACCAAAAGTTATAAATCCAAGACCGCCGATCTGTATCAGGCAGAGAATTACTATTTGACCGAACATGGACCAGTGTGTAAAGGTATCTACTAGAATCAGGCCGGTTACACATGTGGCGCTGGTTGCGGTAAAGATTGTTGTGCCGAAAGGAGTAACTTCCCCTGTTTTACTTGCAAAGGGAAGCATCAGGAGTAAAGCTCCGATTAAAATAATGATAAAAAAGCCGATTGCAATAGTCTGCATCTGAGAAAGTCTGCGGGGAAACCTTCTCTGAAATGTATTTGCCATATTTTTTAGTCCTTTAAGAATTGTGAATTCTGCTTTCTTATTTTGAAGCAGGCCGGCAGATTCTGCCGAAATTGTTATATATTATAGCATTATAACTATTTTTGTCTAGTACTCTATGATATACTGATAGATGAAAAATTTTTATTTATATCAGATAACAGTGTATTTGTTAAATGTGCATATAAGTGTGGAGGTAGCATATGACAGTAATCATTGTAATAATTTTTGTTGTTCTGGCGATGCTTACAACCTGGGGGAAAAACAAGGTAAATGGACAGCAGGAACAGGATGGTTCCAGCCAGAATGCCCACAGAAGCCAGAGCACCTATCAACGGAGAGAAACGCCCCCAAATACCGGAAAAACCTTTCAGCCCGGATACTATAAACAAAAGACCTATCAAAAGCAGGAGACTATGCGGGAAAAAAACGGCGTGAGCAGAGGTGAAGCACAAAAGAAAAAGGAAGCCCAGGATGTGAAAAAGCGTTTTCATGAAAAATATCATGAAGAACTGGAAGAAAATCAAAAGATCGGGGCGCAGCATGTCTGGCGGGAAGCGGGAATTGAAGAGGAAGACGGAGCCATTCTGGCATCCGCAAAGTTAAATTCCTATGCCGCAGAAATGGACAATGAAGAGGACAGCCGAGTGGATTTGATGGGGCCGGTTTATGATCTGATGGCCAAGGGACCGGATACGTCTATTCCCTTTCGAAGAGACTTTGAGGGTGAGGCTGCAGAGCTGCTGAGTCGTTTAAACCGGTAAAAGAAACATTGGATATTTTTTATACGTGTAGTGTATGCATTTAAAAAGTGAAAGAAAGAAGGGAATAAAGATGCCGCAGGGAAATCCCAAACCAGGAGAGAAATATCTGCATTTTAAAAATAAATTATATCAGATTATAACAGTTGCAGTTCATTCAGAAACTAATGAAGAAATGGTAGTATATCAGGCGCTGTACGGAACTTTTAAAAGTTATGTGCGTCCTTTGTCTATGTTTATCAGTGAAGTAGATCACGAAAAATATCCTGAAGTTATGCAGGAATACAGATTTCAGTATATAGAAATAGAAGAGGATAGTCTGCCTGTACAGGCTGCAAAGGAAAACGATGTTGACAGCTCCGGAAAAAATCAAGGAGAAATCAAAGAGGAGGCTTGTCCCATCAATAACTGGCTGATTCGTTTTCTGGATGCGGAAAGCTTTGATGAAAAATATGAAATTGTAACAGAAATGAAATCGGATATTAATGATAAGCTGATTGATGATCTGGCAGTTTCTCTGGATGTTGTGATTCCGGAAGGGAACCTGCAAAACCGATATCAGCAGCTGAAAAACTGTATCCGCACCCGTCAGAAGTTCGAAGGAGGCAGAATCTCATAAGATGGGCATCCGGTGTGGTGTCAAAAACACTGGGTATGCAGCGCAAGATAGCTGTTCTGATATTTGGGATCATAGGTGACCTCTTTAGCAAACCAGCGGGGAGGAACAAAGTCAAGGGCAGCCTGACGGGATGGGAATTCAACTTCGGCAAGAATAAGATCCTGTAAGGCACCTTCAAAAAGGTCCAGTTCAATTGTGTAGGATAAATAAGGAATGCAGTAGCGTTTTTTTGTGATAACAATGCCGTCTGCTTTTGATTTTAAGTGTTCATAGGATTCTTTTGTCAGAGGGAGGTTGTATTCTTCTCTGGCAAGGAGGCCGGCGGACTTATAAGTCAGATAGTACTCTGTATTCTGACGTCTGATTCTGACTACTGGTTTTGTGGACAGGTAGGCCTGCTGGATTTCCAGACAGGGATACTGCTCTAGATGATCAGGGAGATGCTGAATCAAAAATTTGCGTTCGATTTCCATAAGCTTTTTAACCTTTCCGGCTGCGGATTACCTGAAGTTTTGCATACGCCTGCCGCAGCCAGATGATACGTATGGCTCAGCCGTTACAGAGTAAGCTCTGAGTAACAGCATTTTTACAGGTTCCATAATAATAGATCTGCAGAAAGAAAACAAGAACAGAACAAAGATAATAGCAGGAACAAAAAATAAATGCAGGAATGAAAAAGAGGAAATATAAGATGAAGAAAATAGGTATTTTACTGGCAGAAGGATTTGAAGAGGTAGAAGCTCTGACGGCAGCGGATATTTGCAGGCGGGCAGGGATTATCACCGGTCTGATATCCATTACCGGAAGTAAAACCGTGACTGGAGCTCACAAAATTACCGTACAGGCGGATGAGCTGTTTGAAAACATAGTATTTGAAGGATTGGACGGAATTGTGCTTCCGGGAGGGATGCCGGGAACAGAAAACCTCCGTGTGTATCCGGGTGTGAAAGAAAAGGTTCGGATGTTTTACGACAGCGGCAGACTGACGGCTGCTATCTGTGCGGCGCCGGGTATATTTGGAGAGATGGGAATTTTAAAGGGCCGGGATGCTGCGGTGTATCCGGGCTGTGAGGCCGGAGAAGATGTAAACTGGCTGGATAGGAGTACTGTTGTAAGCGGTCATGTGATTACCGGCAGAGGACCGGGGGCTGCTGCTTGTTTTGCCCTGGAACTTGTAAAATTTCTTATGGGAGAAGAAAAAGCAGAAGAAATAAAAGATAGTTTTATGATGCCGTAAAGGAATTGTGTACAGGCACAAAAAGAGGGAAGATAAAGAGATAAACTTTTAGAAAAATCACGATGTGTTTTCTACAGAATTACAGTATAATTACTATAATGCCGTAAAAAGGCGAAGAGAAGAAAACTAAAACATGCGGGTATTTAAGAATACAGGCAGGAAAAGGAGTATATATGAAACCTACATTAACAGAAGCAGAAGCAAAGCTGTCATATGCGAAATATTTTCATATGCCGTTAACACCAATTCCACAGGAAAAGCTGGATATTCTGGCCGCCGGACCTATGGACCCTGAAAAGATGTTAAAGATTACTGATCGTGTTAAATTGTTCGATGAAGGATACTTTGACGTGGAGGTGGGGTATGGTGTACAGGAGGATGGCAGCGGCTATGTATCAAACCTGACGAAAATGCCGGGCGTCACAAAAGAAATGTTTGAATGGTGGTTTGCATGGCATGGACTTGAGGATCTCCGTTATAAAATCTGGGATCCGGAAGATCACTATTATGCAAGACAGAAAAACCGTGATAAAGCATTGAGCAGTAACCTTCCCATGAGAGAAAGAACCTGGGGAACCACCCACGAAGTTTTAGAGGATATCGGACCGGGACCGGACGAACTTATTCTAGATTTTAAATATCCCTCGGAAATGGGATATCCGGAAGAGAAAGTAGGTACAGATGCCTGCGCTTCCATGATGTGTGCCAACGGCCACGGACCGGAGCCGGGCAAGGGTGTTGCAGCGGTGATGACACATATGATCCGAGAGATTGAAGGCGGTATTGAGTTAAGAAGCCGTTTTTGGATTGGATATCAGATTATGGATGGAAGACCTATGAAACTGATTCCAAGAGGTGTCAGTGTTCCTATGGAAGTGCCAATGGGGCTGTTTGCACATAACTTAAAAGAATTTACACATCTGGCAGCAATTCTGCCAAAGGTATACGAAGAAGAAAAGGACCGTTTCTAAAAGTAAAATGAAAAAGATTGGCGCTGATACTCCGGGGAAATCCCCGGGGTATTTTATTTCTCTATAGGAAATACTGTATTGTGATAAAGTTGAAAAGTACCGATTCCTATAGAGCAAAAAACGCTCTGCGGTGGAATGGAGTCATGTTGCTTGCGCATTTTTTATTCAGGAAATTCCTGCAGACAGGAAAGGCGGATGCTCTGTGAGAAAGGTGCTTTCGTGATTGCTGCATGCAGGCTTCTTTTATAGTTATTAAAAGGCATTTGGCCTTCTGTTTTCAGGGAAAGACTGTGGCAAAAATCACTTCCATTTCACGGTAAAGTATTATATAATAGCACCGATACGGAAATAATTCCCTGATAAAGCAGGATATCCCTGTGAAATAGTGGGAAAACTGATAGAAAAAAGTTGAGGAAGGACATATGCTTGAATTAAGAGATATTAGTTTTCAGGTAACAGATGAAAACGATGCCACAAACAAAGAGATTTTAAAAAATGTTAATTTAAAAGTAGATGACCGTTTTGTAGCGATTACCGGACCTAACGGCGGAGGAAAGTCTACCCTTGCAAAAATTATTGCGGGTATTTTCCGGCCCACATCCGGACAGATTCTGCTAGACGGGGTGGATATTACAAATATGAGTATTACTGAGCGTGCCAGAGCCGGCATTAGCTTCGCATTTCAGCAGCCGGTGCGGTTTAAAGGACTGACAGTAAAGGATCTTATTACACTGGCGGCGGGGAAGGACATTAATATTTCCCAGGCCTGTTCCTATTTATCAGAAGTGGGACTGTGCGCCAAAGATTATATCAACCGTGAAGTCAATGCCAGTCTTTCAGGCGGAGAATTAAAACGTATTGAAATTGCCATGATCATGGCAAGAGGAACGAAACTGTCCATTTTTGATGAACCGGAAGCAGGAATTGATTTGTGGAGTTTTAATAACCTGATTCAGGTTTTTGAGTCTATGCATGAAAAAATCAATGGCTCTATTCTGATTATTTCTCATCAGGAACGTATTTTAAATATTGCGGACAAGATTGTTGTAGTTGCCGGTGGACAGATAAAAAATGTAGGGACAAAAGCAGAAGTACTGCCGGATTTACTGGGAACCTCAGAAGCCTGCAGCACTTTAATGGATAAAATTGTATAGGGAGGTCAAAAACTATGGATGCAATTGAAAAACACATACTGGAAGAGGTAGCCGACCTTCATGCAGTTCCGGAAGGTGCGTACAATATCCGCTATAACGGACAGTCTGACGGCAGAAAAACAACAGCTAATATAGATATTGTAACAAAAACAGAAGAAGGAAAATCCGGCATTGATATTATTATCAAACCGGGAACCAAAAATGAAAGCGTGCATATTCCTGTAGTTTTGAGCCAGAGCGGTTTAAAAGAGACAGTATACAATGATTTTTATATCGGAGATGATGCCGATGTGACAATTGTTGCGGGATGCGGTATTCACAACTGTGGAACGGATACTTCTCAGCATGATGGTATCCATACCTTTTATGTTGGGAAAAATGCCAGAATAAAATATGTAGAGAAACATTATGGTGAAGGCGATGGTTCGGGAGAACGTATTTTAAATCCGGTTACCGTGATCAATATAGATGAGGGCGGTTATATGGAGATGGATACTGTCCAGATCAAGGGCGTTACCTCCACAAAACGTGTGACGACTGCAGTGCTGAAAGCGGGTGCTGCATTAGAGATCAGCGAAAAAATCATGACACATGGCAATCAGTACGCAGAAACAGATTTTACCGTTGATATGAACGGAGAGGACTGCAGCGCCAATGTAGTATCCCGTTCTGTTGCAAAAGGAAAATCAAAACAGCTTTTTGTTTCAAGAATTAACGGAAACTGTAAATGCGCAGGTCATACGGAGTGCGATGCCATTATTATGGATCAGGCCTGTGTAACTGCGGAGCCGCAGCTGACTGCAAATGATATAGATGCCAGTCTGATTCATGAGGCAGCTATTGGAAAAATAGCCGGAGAACAGCTTATAAAGCTCATGACACTGGGGCTTACAGAAGAGGAAGCAGAGGAACAGATCGTAAACGGTTTCTTGAAATAATTACCAAAATAATTTTTTCATTTCTGTTAATAATAGTTTCAGGGTAAGCAATGCTTATCTTTAAAAATAAAAAGAAACAAATATTTACGGAGGTGAAAAGAATGAGCAATTCTTCAAACTCAAACAAAACTAGTGTACCAGAAGCAAAAGAAGCAATGAACCGTTTCAAACAGGAAGTTGCATCCGAATTAGGTATCTCTTTAAAAGAGGGATATAACGGAGATCTGACATCTCGTCAGGCAGGTTCCATCGGTGGTGAAATGGTAAGAAAAATGATCCAGAGACAGGAAGAGCAGATGTCTGGAAGATAGTAATTCTATTGCTGTCAGATAAAAAGGCTTTTCCGGCCAACCTAAGAGGTTGGCTGGAAGGGCCTTTTTACATTTATTGTTGAAATTTGAAAAACCCTGTGTTATAATTCCTAAATGACTGTAAGTGGCGAAAGTACGCCCTTTTTTATGGTATATGGGTTTTGTAGTTGTGAAGTTCCTGTATCATAGAAAGCCGCAGACGTACAACTACATGACATATATTAAGGAGGATAATTGTTAGAATGAGTGTACAGGTAGAAAATTTAGAAAAAAACATGGCAAAACTCACAGTTGAGGTGCCTGCTGAGGAACTGGAAAGCGCACTCCAGGAAGCATATAATAAACAGAAAAAAAGCATCAGTCTTCCGGGATTCCGTAAAGGAAAAGTTCCAAGAATGATGGTTGAAAAAATGTACGGAGCAAATGTTTTCTGTGATGATGCAGCAAACAGCCTGCTTCCGGGGGCATATTCAGAAGCAGTAGAAGAAAGCGGACTGGATATCGTTTCCAGACCAAATCTTGATATTGTACAGCTGGAAAAAGGAAAAGCATTTATTTTTACAGCAGAAGTTGCAGTAAAACCGGAAGTGACACTTGGAAAATATGTGGGAGTTACTGTAACAAAGATTGATACAGCAGCAACAGAGGAAGAAATCGAAAAAGAAATCAATGCTGAAAGAGAAAAAAATGCCAGAACAATCACAGTGGAAGGCAGAGCTGTAGAAGACGGCGATACAGCAGTTATTGATTATGAAGGCTTTGCTGACGGTGTGGCATTTGAAGGTGGAAAAGACGAGAATCATTCACTGGTAATCGGTTCCGGCAGCTTTATTCCTGGATTTGAAGAGCAGCTTATCGGAAAGAATGCCGGTGAAGAAGTGGAAGTAAATGTAACATTCCCTGAAGAATACCATTCTGCAGATCTTGCGGGAAAAGCAGCAGTATTTAACGTAAAAATCAACGAAATCAAAACAAAAGAAGTTCCAGAGCTGGATGATGAGTTCGTACAGGATGTTTCTGAATTTGATACTGTTGCAGAATATAAAGAGAGCATTAAGGCAAAAGTAGAAGAAAGAAAAGAAAGCGATGCCAAAGCAGCTCAGACAGACGAAGCTATTAAGAAAATTGTAGATAAATCCCAGATGGATATTCCGGAAGCTATGATTGATACTCAGTGTGAAGATATGATCAATCAGTTTGGGCAGCAGATGTCACAGCAGGGACTTTCCATGCAGCAGTACCTTCAGTTTACAGGTATGACCATGGATAAAATGAAAGAGCAGGTTCGCGAAGAAGCAGTTGCACGTATTGAAAGCGGACTGATTTTAGAGCAGATTGCAAAAGAAGAAAATATTGAGATTTCAGATGAAGATTTAGATGCTGAGATCGTTAAAATGGCTGAGCTGTACAAAATGGAAGCAGATCAGTTAAGAGGCTACATGGGCGATTCTGAGAAAGAAGCAATGAAAAAAGATTTGGCTGAGCAGAGAGCTGTAGCATTTATCATGGAAAATGTAAAATACAGAGCAAAAGCAAAATCAAAAAAAGAAAAAGATGCGGAAGCTGAGGCAGAAAGCACAGAAGAATAGTCATAAAGGTTTGGCAGATATCTTTTTCAGGCCGGTCCGGTCGGACCGGCCTGTTTGATACTTTTTAAACAGAAATGGAGGCAGAAATATGAGTTTTGTACCTTATGTCATTGAACAAAACAGCAGAGGCGAACGAAGCTATGATATTTACTCAAGATTATTAAAAGACAGAATCATTTTCCTTGGAGAAGAAGTGAATGAGACAACGGCTAGTCTTGTTGTTGCACAGCTTCTTTTTCTGGAATCAGAAGATCCGGGAAAAGATATTCATTTATACATTAACTCTCCCGGCGGGATGGTGACTGCAGGTTTAGCAATTTACGATACTATGCAGTATATTAAATGTGATGTATCAACTACCTGCATCGGTCTGGCTGCAAGTATGGGAGCATTTTTGCTGGCCGGAGGAACCAAGGGAAAACGTTTTGCGCTTCCCAATGCAGAGATTATGATTCATCAGCCCTCCGGAGGAGCAAGAGGTCAGGCAACAGAGATCCAGATTGCAGCAGAGAATATTTTAAAGACGAAACAGCGTCTTAACAGAATCCTTGCAGAAAATACCGGAAAATCTATAGAAGAGGTTGCCGCTGATACAGAAAGAGACAATTATATGACTGCGGAAGAAGCAGTTGCATATGGACTGGTTGATTCTGTAATCAAAGACCATCACTAGGATGAGAGAGGTAAAAACATGGCAGTAAAAAACAACGGAGAAGAAAGAATACGTTGTTCATTTTGTGGGAAAACCCAGGAACAGGTGCGCAAATTGATTGCAGGCCCAAAGGGGGCCTATATCTGCGATGAATGTGTGGAAATCTGTTCTGATATTATAGAGGAAGAGCTGGAAGGATATACTTCCGAGAGTGCATCGCAGTCAGAAATTAATCTGTTTAAACCGGAAGAATTAAAAGCTTTTCTGGATGATTATGTAATCGGACAGGATGAGGCGAAAAAAGTTCTCTCTGTAGCAGTTTATAATCACTATAAAAGAATTATGGCAGAACCAGATCTGGATGTGGAGCTGCAAAAGAGCAATATTTTGATGCTGGGACCTACCGGTTCCGGTAAAACACTGCTGGCTCAGACGCTGGCTAAGATTCTTAATGTGCCTTTTGCTATTGCGGATGCCACAACATTAACAGAGGCAGGATATGTAGGCGAAGATGTGGAAAATATTTTGCTGAAAATTATCCAGGCAGCAGATTATGATGTAGAGAAAGCCCAGTACGGCATTATTTATATAGATGAAATTGATAAGATCACAAGAAAGTCAGAAAATGCATCTATTACAAGAGATGTTTCAGGAGAAGGGGTGCAGCAGGCGCTGCTGAAAATTCTGGAAGGAACTGTGGCATCTGTACCGCCTCAGGGGGGCAGAAAGCATCCTCAGCAGGAACTGATTCCCATTGATACAACGAATATTTTGTTTATATGCGGCGGTGCTTTTGAGGGACTAGATAAAATCATCGAGGCCAGAATGGATCAGAAATCCATTGGCTTTAATGCGGAAATTTCTGATAAAAAGGACAAAAATGTAGGAGAGCTGTTAAAAGAAGCTCTGCCTCAGGATTTTATAAAATTCGGATTGATTCCGGAGTTTATCGGGCGTGTTCCTATGGTAGTTTCCCTGGAGGCGCTGGATAAAGAGTCACTGGTCCGGATTCTTACGGAACCGAAAAATTCTCTGATGAAACAGTACGAGAAGCTGTTTGAGTTAGACCAGGTAGAGCTGGTATTTAAGAAGGAGGCTCTAGAGGCAATCGCAGAGTGTTCACTGAAACGAAAAACCGGCGCCCGGGGTCTTCGTGCGATTATGGAAAAAACCATGATGGATCTGATGTATCGGATTCCTTCAGATGATACCATTACAAAGTGTATCATTACCAGAGAAACAGTAACAGGAAGCGGAGAAGCCGTTCTGGAATATAAAAGCAAATAGGCAAAGAGAAAATTACATGGACGGAGCTTTCTTGTGAGAGCTTCGTCCATTTCACAATAAGACATAAGAGAAATGGAGGACGGTTATGAGTGAACTTTTAAAAGAACTGCCCGCTGTAGCCTTAAGAGGCATTACAATTTTACCGGGAATGATTGCGCATTTTGATATCAGCCGTGAGAAATCTATCAAAGCCATTGAGACCTGCATGATGGAAGATAATCAGATTTATCTGGTGACACAGCGGGATATGGAGGAAGAAGATCCTGATGTAAACGGTTTATATAAGATTGGTGTCATTGCCAGCATCAGACAGCTGATTAAGTTAAAAGATGATGTTGTGAGAGTTTTGGTGGAAGGGAAAGAAAAAGCTGAACTTGCATATCTTAATCAGGATAAAGGATATCTGGAAGCAGCAGTAGTACCGGTGGAGGAAAAGGAGACGGAAGTGTCCCCTGAGGTAGAAGAAGCCATGCTGCGGGCTGTGCAGGAGGCTATGATTGAATATTGTAAAGTGAATCCAAAATCAGGAAAAGAACTGGCCCGCCAGGCAGATGGATTGAATCATCTGAATACACTGATGGATCTTTTAGGAAACAACCTTCCGATTTTTTATGAACAAAAGCAGAAATTGCTGGATGCATCATCCCTGGAGGAACGCTATGGGGTTTTGATGAATATTCTGCTCAGCGAGACGAATATTCTTGAAATAAAAAATGAGCTCCAGATGAAAGTAAAGGAACAGGTAGATAAAAATCAAAAAGAATATATTCTGCGGGAGCAGATGAAAGTGATTCGGAAGGAGCTAGGAGAGGACAATACGGAATCTGACAGCCAGCGGTATTTAAAACAGACAGAGGAGCTGAATGCCCCCTTACAGATCAAAAACAGAATCAGAAAAGAAATTGAACGGTTTAAAAATATTGCCGGAAATGCTTCTGAGGGCAGCGTGGCAAGAGGATACATAGAAACTCTTCTGGCACTGCCATGGGAGAAAGCCTCTAAAGATAATACAGATCTTGACAATGCAGAGTTTATTTTAAATGAAGATCATTATGGACTGGAAAAGGTAAAAGAACGGGTGCTGGAGTTTTTGGCTGTGCGCAATATGACAAAAAAAGGGGAGAGTCCCATTCTTTGTCTGATTGGCCCGCCGGGAACCGGAAAAACCAGTATTGCCCGGTCCGTTGCAAGAGCCCTGGATAAAAAATATGTGCGGATCTGCCTGGGCGGCGTTCGGGATGAAGCGGAAATACGGGGGCACAGAAGAACGTATGTGGGGGCTATGCCTGGCCGGATTGTGGAAGGCATCAGGCAGGCCGGTGTAAAAAATCCCCTGATTCTTCTGGATGAAATTGATAAAATGAGCAGTGATTATAAAGGAGATCCTTCTTCGGCTATGCTGGAGGTGCTGGATTCAGAACAAAACCAGAGATTTATGGATCATTATGTGGATCTTCCGGTAGATTTGTCAGAAGCTTTGTTTATTGCTACTGCAAATGATATCGGAAATATTCCCCGGCCTTTGATGGACCGTATGGAGCTGATTGAAGTACAGAGCTATACCTCAAATGAGAAGCTGCACATTGCAAAAGAGCATCTGATAGGGAAGCAGAAAGAGAAAAACGGGCTGGACGCAGATCAGATCAGCTTCAGCGACCGGGCGCTGATGAGTCTTATTGAGGGTTATACAAAAGAAGCAGGTGTGCGGAATCTTGAGCGCAGGATTGGTGAACTCTGCCGTAAGGCAGCCAGAGAGATTTATCAGAAACATAAAAATGCCGTTAAGATCACAGAGACAGCTCTTGAGAAATATCTTGGAAAAAGAATATTTACTACAGATATGGCGAATACAGAGGATGAAATCGGAATTGTAAGGGGGCTGGCATGGACCAGTGTAGGCGGAGATACGCTGGAAATCGAAGTAAATATTATGCCGGGAAAAGGTGAGTTTTTACTTACCGGAAAACTGGGAGATGTAATGAAAGAATCTGCCCAGGCCGGTATCAGCTATATCCGGTCGGTCAGTGAACAATATCAGATAGAAAATAATTTTTTCAAAGAGCATGATATACATATCCATATTCCGGAAGGAGCAGTGCCAAAGGACGGACCGTCAGCGGGAATTACTATGGCTGCGGCTATGCTGTCTGCCATTATTCAAAAACCCGTTAAGGCAGATGTGGCTATGACCGGTGAGATTACTTTAAGAGGCAGGGTTTTACCTGTAGGCGGATTAAAAGAGAAACTTTTAGCGGCTAAAAATGCCGGGATTAAAACGGTCTGCGTTCCGGCAGACAATGAGAAAGATGTATCAGAAATCTCGCAGGAAATAAAACGTGGGCTGGACATTCATTTTGTTTCCCGGATGCAGGATGTACTGGAAATTGCATTTGCAGACGGTAAAGAAGCATAACCCCACAGCGGGGAAAGGAGACCTTTATGGTTATTAAAAAAGTGGAATTGGAAACAGTGTGCGGTTATACCAGCACACTGCCGGAAAATACAAAACCGGAAATTGCATTTGCAGGGAAATCAAACGTTGGAAAGTCTTCCCTGATTAATGCTCTGATGAACCGGAAATCACTGGCGAGAACATCTTCTCAGCCCGGAAAAACCCAGACCATCAATTTTTATAATATTAATGATGAAATGTATCTGACAGACCTGCCGGGGTACGGATTTGCCCGGGTATCTCAGTCTGAAAAAGAAAAATGGGGAAAGATGATTGAAAATTATCTGAATACTTCTAGTCAGCTGCGGGCGGTATTTCTTTTGATAGATATCCGGCATGATCCTTCTGCCAATGATAAAATGATGTATGAGTGGATGGTTTATCAGGGCTTTGAACCGATTATTATTGCTACAAAACTGGATAAAATCAAGCGGAGTCAGGTACAAAAACAGTTAAAGGCCGTGAAACAGGGGCTGAATGTGAAACCTGGAACAATTGTAATTCCTTTTTCTGCTCAAACAAAGCAGGGGAGGGAAGAAATATGGGATTTAATGGATCAGATAGTAGAATATGAAGAATAAATATGTGTATGTTTTAGTTTTGCTGGTCTGCATCGCTTTTGCGGGGCTTTTTCTTACGGGGATATATATGGCAGGCCAGAAAAAGGGCAGTACAAAAAAAGAACTGACAGTGGTGACGTCTTTTTATCCAATGTACGTGGCGGCAGATAACATAATTGGAGACAGTAAAGGGGTGGTGCTTCAGAATTTAAGCGAGCCCCAGACCGGGTGTCTTCATGATTATCAGCTGACGCCGGAAGATATGAAACTGTTGTCGGAAGCGGATGTGTTTATTGTAAACGGCGGCGGGATTGAAACCTTCCTGACAGATGTTGCAAAAGCATATCCGGACCTTGTGATTATGAATGCTTCTGAAAATATTCATCTGCTGGAGGATAATGCCCATGTCTGGATGGATCCAGAGCTGTATGCCGGACAGGTAAAGAAAATTGCATCCGATATGAAACAGGCTGATCCGGAGCGCGGAGCATTATATGAACAGAATGCAGCTGCATATTGTGAAAAGATCGGAGATTTGCAGCAGGAATTTGAAGAACTGAAAGCCAGGGGTTCGGGGAGCAGTCTTGTGATTTTCCATGAAGCGTATGCCTATACAGCAAAGGCACTTGGGATGAACGTGGCAGGCTCCATGGACCTGGACGAAGAGCGGCAGATCAGCGCCGGCGAGGTGGCGGAAATTTTATCAGTAATTGATTCACAGAATGTAAAATTTGTATTTGCAGAGAGACTGTACGGGGAAAGCATGGGAAATACAGTAGAAGCAGAATCCAAAGCCCGGGTGGTTTATCTGGATCCTCTTACCAGAGGAGAATACAGGGCAGACGGATATCTGAAAGGAATGCAGAAAAATCTTGAATTGATCAAAGAGGCGTTTTCAGATTATGAGCCATAGGTGAAAGGAGGAATCACGATGCGCAGATTAATTAAACCCTGCGGGCTTCACTGTATAAAAATAAATGACATTGGAGTAAAATTTGCAGAACAGACAGCATTGGAACATGTGAACCTTCATATTCACTGCGGGGCGCTGGCCGCTGTGATCGGAAAAAACGGAGCGGGAAAGTCCACGCTGATTCGTGCAATTTTAGATGATATTCCTCACACAGGGACCATAGAATTTAAAGATCACAAAAATGGAAATATGCAGAATATGCGGATTGGTTATGTGCCTCAAAAATTAAATATAGAAAAAAAGACGCCGGTAAGTGTCTATGATATGATTGCCTCCTATCAGTCCGGATTTCCGGTATTTTTAAAAAAACGGGCAAAAGTGCAGCAGCAGATTCTGGAAAATCTAAGGCTGTTTCAGGCGGAAGATCTCATTGACAGGCAGGTGTGCAATCTTTCCGGAGGGGAGCTGCAAAGAGTACTGCTGTCTATGGCGGTAATGTCTGAGCCGAACCTGCTGTTATTGGATGAACCGGTTTCCGGAATTGATCAAAATGGCATGGATTTGTTTTATGAAACGGTAAATGATCTAAAGCAGAACTATGATCTGGCGGTAATCTTAATATCCCATGATCTGGATTATGTAGCCAGATATGCGGACCAGGTAGTCCTGCTTGATAAGACCGTAAAGAAACAGGGAACCGTACGGCAGGTATATGAAAGTCCTGAATTTCAGCAGGTGTTTGGCCGGTTTGATATAGATTCCTTTAGGAATATGCGGGGAAAAGAACAGAGCCTTAAAGCCTCAGCGCTAAACAAGGAGCTGGTAAAGCAGACATCTAAAAGAAGGGATACCCCTGGTTTTCCCATATCAGACAGGAGGGGGCGCTTATGATGGAAATGCTGGCATCATTGTTTTCTTATGACTTTATGAAAAATGCCTTTCTGGCAGTGCTGATTATTACACCTCTCTTTGGCCTGTTAGGAACCATGATTGTAAATAATAAGATGGCTTTTTTTTCGGATGCTCTTGGGCACTCCGCTCTTACCGGGATGGCCATAGGCATAGTTCTTGGAATCCAGGATACAAATTTATCCATGATCTTGTTTGCAGTTGTGTTTGCGCTTCTGTTAAACAAAATCAGCAGCAGTATAAAAGCGGCAACAGATACCATTATTTCTGTATTTTCTTCCTGCAGTATTGCTGTAGGGCTTGCTATTTTATCCCGGGGCGGGAATTTTAGTAAATATTCCAGTCTCCTGGTGGGGGATATACTGAGCATTACCCAGAAAGAAATCTTTTATTTATTTATTATATTTCTGGCAACCCTGGTATTCTGGGTTGTATGTTACAATCAGCTGCAGGCGGTAAGCATTCACCGGACGCTGGCAAAAAGCCGGCGTATGAAGGTAGTACTGATTGAAAATCTGTTTTCTGTTTTTATTGCTGTTGTAGTTATGCTGTCTATTAAATGGGTGGGTATCCTGATTATCAATGCACTGCTGATTCTGCCCGCCGCTTCTAGCAGGAATATTGCGGAAAATGTCAGGGAATATCATTTTTTTGCCGTTCTATTTTCTGTATTTTCCGGAATACTAGGACTGGTAATTTCTTATTTTACCAATGTGGCTTCCGGTCCTATGATTGTAATACTGGCTTCTGTCATCTTTTTTGCCACATATATTTATGGGAAAAATAAATAGGGAAAGACCATTACCTCAAAGAACAATCGTCAAAAAGGGATTGTTATGGATGGGAAAAGGAGAAACTGTCTGGTTGAAATGCAAAATTTTATCAGACAGTTTTTCTTTGTTTTTATGCAGTTTTTTAACCAAATTGCCCTGTAATTCATATATAGTTCATAATCCTGTTATAAACTGCAGAAGGTTAAGAAAAAATTAAGAATAATACGCGCCTGAGGCGTGTTTGACCACAATAAACGAAAGAAGGAAGTAAATGGAATGGAAAAAAAGAAGTTAAATTTTTCCCACAACCTGCTTGGGTGCCGGTTTGATAACTGGATGCGTCTGATTCATCAAAACCCAGTTACTCCGGAAAACAAAAAGCAGGTTCGTTTTATGTCCGTAGTTTCTTTTGTTCTTGGGATTCCTGCATTTTTAGAGTGGCTGATCTTTTATATTCCCATTAAAAGGACGAAGATCAGGAAAGATCCGGTTTATATTGTAGGACACTGGAGAACGGGAACTACATTTTTGCAGAATCTTATGACAAGAGATCCGCAGTTTGGCTGGTTTGATCCGGTAAAAACAGTATCATTTAACAATTGTATTTTGCTGAAACCTCTGCTGGCGGCGGCACAGAAATATCTGCTGCGGGGAGCCAGGCCTATGGATAATCTGGAATATACACTGGATCTGCCTATGGAGGAAGTATTTGCACAGGCTACCATTTCTACCCAGGCCATTGCGCATATGCTTGTATTTCCCGACGGAGGACGGGGCGTAAAATATATTGAGACAGCCTTTATTGATGAGCAGCCTGAAAAAAAGCAGCGGGAATGGAAGAAGGCATATAGTTATATTATAAAAAAAGTAACGTTTCTGGAAAAAGGCAGACAGCTGCTTTTAAAAAGCCCGGAGAATACCTGCCGGATTGGGATGCTGAAACGCTGCTATCCGGGAGCGAAATTTATTAATATATACCGGGACCCCTATGTGGTAGTTATGTCAACCTATAACATGTTCATCAAAGAAATGGGATTATTCTGCCTGAACAAAAAGCCATCTAATGAATTTATCGAAGATGCGGTGATTGACCTGTTTGAGAGGATCTACAGAAAGGCCTTTAATGAGCTTTATGCTATGCCGGAAGGGGATTATATTGATATCTGTTATGAAGAGTTCTGCAAAGATCCCAAAGAGAACTTAAAAACCATTTATGAACATCTGGGTCTGGAAGGATATGAAAATGCCCTGCCGCACTTTGAAAAATATCTGGACAGCCAGAAAAACTACAAAAAGAATCAATTTGAATTAAAAGATGAGTTACGAAATAAAATAAATGACCGCCTGGGATTTTATTTTGAGCATTATGGATATGAAATGCGCACCGGCGGTGAGAAGGAGGATTGCTGAGTTATGGATCATTTGGATAAACTGGAGGCAAAAAGTGTACACATTTTAAGAGAGGCCTATGCGGCTTTTGGGAATTTATGTATGCTCTGGTCAATTGGAAAGGACAGTACAGTTTTACTCTGGCTTGCCAGAAAGGCATTTTACGGCCATGTACCGTTTCCCCTGGTGCATGTGGATACTCATTATAAAATACCGGAGATGATTGAATACCGGGACCGTCTGGCCAAAGAGTACGGACTTTATATGATTTACGGAGAAAACAAAGAGGCTTTAGAGGCGGGAGAGACATTTCCAGAGGGAAAGGTTTCCCATATGGAATGCTGCAAGCGTCTGAAAACAGAGGCTCTTACCCATACATTAAATGGAACCTGGCCCCGTTACCGCTTAAATCTTCAGACCGGAGAATATGAACAGGATACAGACACGGCGGCTTACACGGGAGTAATTGTAGGGGCCCGTTCCGATGAGGAAGGCTCCCGCTCCAAGGAAAGATATTTTTCCCCAAGAGATAAATATAATGACTGGAATCTGGATGATCAGCCCCCTGAGTTCTGGAATCAGTTTAAGACAGATTTTGCTCCGGGAACTCATGTAAGAATTCATCCTCTGTTAGACTGGACGGAGCTGAATATCTGGGAATATATTGAACGGGAAAATATCCCCACAGTTTCTCTGTACTACAATCAGGGAGACGGAACAAGATACCGTTCCTTAGGCTGTGCACCCTGTACAAAGCCTATTAAATCAGAGTCACGCAATCCAAGAGAAATTATTGAAGAACTAAAAACCGGAGCGCTTTCTAACATTGCCGAGAGAAGCGGCCGTGAACAGGATAAAGAAGACGGGGGCCTTGAGACGCTCCGCCGGAATGGATATATGTAGGAGGAAGGCACAAATGCAGATGGAAGAATTATTAAATATTGTTACCGTGGGACATGTGGATCACGGGAAAAGTACGGTAATCGGAAGACTGCTTGCAGATGCAGGTGCGCTTCCTGACGGGAAGTTAGAGGCAATCAAAGAAAACTGCAAAAGAAATTCCAAACCCTTTGAATATGCTTTTCTGCTGGATGCGCTAAAATATGAACAGGCCCAGGGAATTACTATAGATACAGCACGCTGTTTTTTCCAGACAGACAAAAGGAACTATATTATTATTGATGCTCCGGGACATATTGAATTTTTAAAGAATATGGTAACCGGTGCTTCCAGAGCCGAGGCGGCTCTGCTGGTGATTGATGCCTCTCACGGAGTAGAAGAAAATACAAGACGCCACGGATATTTTCTGTCCATGCTGGGTATCCGCCAGGTGTCTGTGCTGGTAAATAAGATGGATATTGTAGATTACCGGGAAGAGGTGTTTGAAAGCATTAAGGAAGAGTATAAAAAATTCCTGAAAAAAATTGATATTAATCCTCAGACATTTATTCCTGTCAGCGGTATGGAAGGAGATAATATCGCCATTTCGTCGGAACGGATGTCCTGGTATCAGGGTCCTACCGTGTTAGAGCAGATGGACGCTTTTAAAGCAGTTCCGGAGCCGGAGAATATGCCCTTCCGTATGCCTGTTCAGGGTGTGTATAAGTTTACGGAAAGCAATGATAACCGCCGGATTATAGCCGGGACGGTAGATGCGGGAAAAATAAAAGAGGGGGCTTCTGTAACCTTTTATCCTTCCGGAAAGAAGACAAAAGTAAAGACACTGGAAGTTTTCAATGCGCCGAAGCCAAAACAGTTTACGGCGGGCCAGGCGGCAGGGTTTACCATGACAGAGGAGATTTTTGTAAAGCGCGGTGAGATCGCCTGCATTTCAGAGGAAGATGCTCCAAATGTCGGGGTGCGGCTGAAAGTAAATCTGTTCTGGCTTGGAAAGGAAAATTTAAAACTGGATAAACCTTACTACTTAAAATGCGGCACCGCAAAAGTAGAAATGCGTCTGGAAAGTGTAGAGCGGGTGGTGAATGCTTCGGACTTAAGCTGTCTGATGCGTCAGTATGTGGAAAAAAATGAGGTTGCCGAATGTATCTTAAAGCTGGATCGTCCTATTGCTTTTGATCTGGCGGGCTCCATTGAAGCTACCAGCCGTTTTGTAATTGTAGATGATTATGAGATTGCCGGCGGGGGGATTATTACTGAGGCATTAAAAGACCTGGATTATGATCACAAAAATATCCGCTGGTCCGGAGATGCCATGACTGAGGCGGAGCGTTCTAAGATGCTTGGAAACAGCGGACTTGTTGTATGGATGACAGGACTGTCAGGTGCAGGAAAGACAACAACGGCGCAGGAAGCAGAGCGCCGCCTGATAGCAAAAGGAATACCAGCTTACGTGCTTGACGGAGATAAGCTGCGCCATGGCCTGAACAATGATCTTGGATTTTCCGATGAAGACAGAAAAGAAAATATCAGACGTACCACAGAAGTGGCGAAGCTGTTTAAAGATGCGGGGATGGTTACTTTTGTTACATTGATTTCTCCATTTGAGGAAGCACGGCAGAAGGCAAGAAACAGCATTGGTGATAATTTCATGGAAGTTTATGTAAAAGCGGACCTTGAAACCTGTCAGAAACGGGATCCCAAAAAGCTGTACGAAAAGGCAAGAAAGGGAGAAATCCGTTCCTTTACCGGTATTGACTCAAAATATGAGGTACCAAAAAACCCGGATCTTGTGCTGGATACACAGCTCTGGAATGAAGAGGAGTGCGCGGAAGCGCTGATTGGCGCTGTGATGGCCAAAATAAAACGATAGTGTATAGAAATCAGAAAATTTAAAGTAATCATAGATATACAAAAGCGGGGAGCGCACAATGATCTGACTTGATCAGTGTGTGCTCCCTGGTTGTTTATCAGGCGGAAGGCTGATATCTCATATGAATCATATTTTCTATGAGTTCAACAGTGCCTTCCACACCGTAAATAGAGGTATTCAGGCAGGCATTGTAAAGTTCGGGATTTCCCCAGGTTCTGTCAGTATAGTATTTGTAAAAAGCCTGTCTGGAACGGTCAACCTGAAGAATGGTTTTTTTTGCCTGTACGGCGCTGACATCAAAACGGCTTATCTCCACCTGAATCCGTTTCTCAAGAGGGGCGCACAGATAGACAGATAAATGGGGGATATGCAGTTTGTCCAGAATGTGATCCGCACATCTGCCAAGAAAAATACAATTTTCATTTTCTGCAATATTTTTTATGATTTTTCTCTCTTTAAAATACAATGCATCATGAGATACGGAGCCTAGTTTTGGCAGTCTTGGAAATCGGGAAGGTTCTGCGTCAGGAACGCTGTCATTATAATCAGAAACTTCATTTTCGTCCAGATTATATTCCTGACAGGCCATGGAAAGAATATCTTTATCGTAATAGGTAAGGTGTGTCCTTTTGGCAAGAAGAAGGCCTACCTCCTGCCCGCGGCAGCCATACTGGCGGCTGATACAGACAATTACTCTTTTTCCCTGAGGAATCACAGGGCAGGCGCCGCTGATAGCTTCAAGACCGGATGTTAAGTGATAGGCTTTGGGGTCATAAGATGCGATTTCCTGTTCTAACTGGCGGTAGGCTGTCAGAAGCTTCTCATATTCTCCGGGATCTTTTAATGTTTTCATCATATTAGATAACAAAATTAATTCGTTTTTCAGGAACTGGTTTTTGTCCTGATTCAAAAGCTTTGCAATCTGATTGACAGATATGGTTCTAGAAGCCGGAAATACTTTTCCAAGGGTACTGCCCGTTGCTTGATAAATCTGATTGTCAAGTTCGTAAATTTTTGCCGCTAAAGCTTTGTCCTGCTTTTTTTCATTCATAGAGTGTCCCCCAATTATAAAATTTGATCTTCCCAATAAAATCTCTTTATTATAGTATATGTTAAAAGTAAAATTATTTCTATGTTATTACATTATTCATTTCCCATATTTTTTCAGGCATACGGTAAAGGTGCATCCCTTTTTTGGTTTGCTGGAACAATCTATAGTTCCGCCGTGAAGTTCAGCCACTTTTTTTGCAATGGAGAGGCCAAGTCCGGTTCCATCCTTCTTGTGAGAGGTATCTCCCTGATAGAACTGTTCAAAAATATGCTTTATGGTTTCCTTATCCATACCCGGCCCCTGGTCTCTTAGATAGATCTGATAAGCATACTGGGTGTCGATGAGACTGATATCAATCAGACCGTTTTTGGGAGAAAATTTAATAGCGTTGTCCAGCAGGTTCAGCCAGATCTCAGAAATCAGTTCCTTATCTCCCATATACAGTGTGGGCGGGAGATGCAGCTGAAAGGTTAAGTTTTTTTCCTGCCATTTTGGCTCCAGTAAAAGGATGGTCTGCCGGATCTGTTCATCCAGAGAATAGGCACAGTGTCTGATAGAAAGTTCATCACTGCCAAGCCTTGAGAGCCGCAGGATATTGGCTGTGAGAGCTGACAGACGGGAGCTTTCCTGTACGATCAGACCGGCGTATTCGACCCGCTCCCGGTCTGAGATGCCCTGTTCTGTCAGCAGTTTTCCGTAACCGTTGATAATAGCCAGGGGAGTTTTAAATTCGTGGGATACATTTGAAATAAAATCCTTTTTTAAATATTCATTGCTGCGCAGTTCCCGGATCATAATATTGAATTGTTTTGCAAGATCGCCTAACTCATCCTTTCTGCCGGATTCTTCTACTTCTATATCAAAGTTTCCGGCTGTAATCTCTTTGGCTGCCTTTGACAGATCAAGGATGGGGGTGGCGGTACGTTTGGTCAGGGCAATAATCAGGACCACCACAGCCAGCAGCGCTATAATAAAAAGCGCCAGATCCTTAAGAGCATATCCGAAATAGAGAATTCGATAATCTTTTCGGGAAAAAATGATATCATGGCTGACCATCCAGGTAAGGATGATAGTAGCCAGAGACGAGAACATAATTAACAATGTGAAAATCAGACCAAAGCGTCTGCGGATTCGTTTCATAAAATACTCCATTCCGATTATGTAAACCTGAAAAATGCGGGAATTTACTTATTAATAACTGCTTTATATCCAAGTCCCCGGATTGTCTGTATTTCAAAATCATTGACAGCGGAGAGCTTTTCGCGAAGACGTTTGATATGTACATCAACGGTTCTGGGATCTGTTTCTGAATCAAAGCCCCAGATTTCGTCCATCAGTGTCTGACGGGTGAAGATTTTATCAGGGTAGGAGAGCAGTTTGTGCAGCAGATAAAACTCTTTCTGGCGCAGTTCCATCTGAGTGTCTTGGCAGGAAAAAATCAGAGTATTTTCATCAAGTGTACAGTCTCCTACAGTCAGGATACTTTCCTCAGACATCCGGGCCCTTCTTAGCAGCGCTTCTACTCTCAGCAGCATTTCATCCATATCTATAGGTTTTATCATATAGTCATCTGCGCCGTTTTTAAAGCCCTCCCGTTTATCGTCCAGCTGGGATTTTGCGGAAATAATCAGGACCGGGAGTGTATAATTTACACTTCGGATCTGAGCGGTAAGCTCAAAGCCGTCCATATTTGGCATCATAATATCAGCGATAAGAAGATGGATGGGTGTTTGTGCCAGAATTTCTAAAGCTTCGGTGCCGTCGCCGGCTTCAAAAACCTGATATCCGGTTCGTTTCAGGTGTATTTTTATCAGATTACGGTAATCAGGATTGTCCTCTGCAATCAGAATATTTACCATAGAAAAACCTCCTTCATTTCTGATAGTGTAACATGAAATGAGCTGTTTGTTAATGGGCCGTTAAGAGACCATCCGGCAGCAACGCTGTTAGGTAAAAAAGAATCAGTCCGATTTGGAATCACTGACAGTCAAAAAACAAATTTGTCAGGGGTAACAGGGCGTGATATCTTAGAGACAGACAAAGGTAAAGGGGGACAAATGATGCTTACAACAAAACAGAATTTTCTGGAAACAATTAAAAAAGGCGGAAAACCGGATCGTCTTGCAGCATGCTATACTGCGTTTAAACCCATAGGAGGAGATCCGGTATTCCAGTTTGTGCGGGGAAACCGTATCAGAGGAACATACTCTTATGACCGTTGGGGAACTTATATTGCTTTCCCGGAAGAGCAGCCGGCGGCAACGCCTGTTGTTACAGCTGAAAATCAGGTCATCCAGGATATAGAGGAATGGAAAAAATACGTAAAGGTTCCAGATCTGCGAGGCAACTGTTCCGAAGGATGGGAGACAGCTCTTGCAAATAAGGCAGCCATTGATAAAGATGAATATATGTCCATTACCATAATGGGAACAGGTATTTTTGAACAGCTCCACATGCTGATGACATTTGAAGATACGCTCTGTAATTTCCTGTTATATCCGGATGAAATGCATGAGCTGATTGATGTTATTACGGAGTACCGCTTAGAGTACATGAAATTGATTGTAGAGAATCTGCATCCAGATGCGATTTTATCCCATGATGACTGGGGAAGCAAAACGAGCCTGTTTATGGCTCCGGATACATGGAGAGAATTCTTTAAAGAACCGTACCGCAGACTGTATGACTATCTTCATGCCAATGATATCTTAATTGTGCATCATTCGGATTCTTTCTGTGAACCCATTGCGGAAGATATGGCAGATATCGGAATTGATGTGTGGCAGGGAGTGCTTCCAACAAATAATATTCCTGAGATTTCCAAACGCCTGAATGGACGTATGGCTTTGATGGGAGGTATTGATTCCGGAATAGACCGTGCAGATACACCGGAAGAAGAGATTCGGAAAGAGACAAGAAGGGCTTGTATGGAATACGGAGATCTGCCTCAGTTTATTCCAAGTATTACATACGGCGGTCCGGGAACAATCTATCCGGAAGTTGAAAAAGTAATTATTGATGAGATCCATCAGTTTAATAAAGAAAAGTTTGGAATTTAGTGCAGAATCACAGGTAATATGCAGGGAGTCTGCGGGCTGTTCCTTTGTGTGAAAAGTAAATAAAAAACTATGCCGCTGTGTGGGAGAAGGATACCTGCACAGCGGTTTTTAATACAATGGGAGCTATAAGTATCCCATTGTATTAAAACGCTCCCCGGGGAAGCCCCCTTTTATGGTTCTCGGATATTCAGGAGATTATAAACGGTTACATCAAGAGCTTTGGCGAACTGAATCAGTTCATAGTCGGTTACGATGCGTTCTCCTGTTTCTATACGGCTGATGGACTTTTGATTCAGGTTTAATCCGTTCAGCTGTACTTTGGCAGCCAGCTGCTCCTGGGACAGCCCGCATTTTTCCCTTTCTGCCCGGATTTGTCTCCCAGAAGTATTGCAGAGTCCATTTGAACATCTGTAGATCCTCAAGTTGTTGTGCCTCCTTTTGAATTATCCCAAAGATAAGTAATCTGAGTTGACAGTAGCATAATGAAGAATTGATAATTACTCTAAAGATGACTAAAAACTTATGATATAGATAAATTTAATCTCCAATTATAAATACTTTTAGTGTAGAATAGTATGCATAATATAAAAGGAGATTAGCGGATATGGAAGAAGAAAAGCTGAAAACAGCTCAGGAGCTGGCGGGGCAGATTATGATCTGTGCCAGAGACCAGATTATGATTTCCATGCGTTTTCTGGACCGGGCTCTGTTTCGAATGCCTGTAACAGCCAGCAACAGGACCCCAGGCTTTGGTGTAGACGGCGAAAAAATCTATTACAATCCGGAATTTGTACTTCAGTCATTTCAGCGCGAAAAGAATGAATGTACCCGGGCGTTTCTGCATATGATTCTCCACTGTATTTTCAGCCATCCATTTCAATATGAGAAGCTGGACCGGGAATGCTGGGATCTGTCCTGTGATCTTGCTGTAGAAGCAGCTATTTTGGATTTGAATATAAAAGATACTGTTTTAAACCGGGATGACACAATGAGAAGAACTCTGAATAAATTTTCGGCGAAGGTTCCACATCTGACTGCGGAGAGGATCTATCGTTTCCTTTTAGATCATCCAGCGGAAAGGGAAGAGTGGCTGAAGGAATCGGCGGCTTTTGCACGGGATGAACATCTGCTTTGGATTCCTGAAAGGGAAGTGGACGCCAAGGAGAGAAGCGGGGATTCTTATACAACGGATACAAGAACTGCTATGGTGGGCTGCCATGAGGCAGACAGTGGAGAAGAAGGTGAGCAGGAAGAAGTAGAAGAAGCACTTTTAGGCCAGGGAGACAGCGACTGGGAAGATATCAGCCAGCATGCAAAGACGGATCTTGAGACGTTTTCCAGAGAACAGGGATTTGGCGCCGGAAGCCTGCTGTTAAATTTGCGGGAAAGTCTTCGTGATAAAATAGATTATGGAGAGTTTTTGCGAAAATTTGCTGTAATGGGCGAAGAAATGCATATCAATGATGATGAGTTTGATTATATATATTATACATATGGTATGCAGCTGTTTGGGAATATGCCTCTGGTAGAACCTTTGGAATACCGGGAGAGCAAGCGTATCCGGGAATTTGTCATTGCCATTGATACGTCTGGATCCTGTCAGGGAAAGACAGTAGAACGATTCCTAAATAAAACATATTCCATATTAAAAACAAGCGAAAGCTATTTTGCACGTGTAAATATTCATATTATACAGTGCGACAGCCAGATACAGCGGGATGTGAAAATTACTTCTGATGAGGAATTTGAACAGTATATGCAGGATGTGGAGCTGGCGGGATTTGGCGGCACTGATTTTAGACCGGTATTTGATCATGTAGACGGAATGATCAGACGTCATGAGTTCCAGAATCTGAAAGGTTTGATTTACTTTACAGATGGTCACGGGACCTTTCCAGAGAGAATGCCGGATTATCAGACTGCGTTTGTATTTATAGAAGAAGGGATTACAATACCAGAAGTGCCGGCATGGGCTATTCGTCTGGTATTGCGGGAGGATGAAATTTAATGAACATCAAAGAAGCGAAAGAACAAATTGAAAAAGCAGTGCGTATTTATCTGATGAAGGATGCATATGGAAATTACAGGATTCCCATTGAGCGTCAGAGACCGGTATTTTTACTGGGGGCTCCGGGAATCGGAAAGACAGCGGTAATGAGTCAGGTGGCTCAGGATCTGGACGTGGCGCTGGTGTCGTATTCTATGACCCATCATACCCGTCAGAGTGCTCTTGGACTGCCCTTTATCAGTCATAAAAACTATCAGGGAAAGGAATTTGACGTATCTGAATATACCATGAGCGAGATTGTGGCATCTGTATACGAGGCTATGGAAGTGAGCGGTAAGAAAGAGGGGATTTTGTTTCTGGATGAAATCAACTGCGTGTCAGAGACACTGACCCCGTCCATGCTGCAGTTTCTGCAGTACAAAACCTTTGGCAAACATCAGATTCCGGAAGGCTGGGTGGTGGCAACAGCAGGAAATCCCCCGCAGTTTAACCGTTCTGTAAGAGAATTTGATATTGTAACTATGGACCGTTTAAAGGTGATGGAGATTGAGCCGGATTATGATGCGTGGAGAGGTTATGCGGTGAACCGGGGCGTTCACAGCGTGATTTTAACCTATCTGGATATTAAAAAAGGTGATTTTTATATTATTGAAAATACGGTGGACGGCAAATCTTATGTGACGGCCAGAGGCTGGGAAGATTTGTCTGAAACCATTTACCTGTATGAGGAGCAGGGATTTTTGGTAGATGAGACATTAATCGGGCAGTATCTGAGAAATCCAAGAGTTGTTCGGGAGTTTGCCTCTTATTATGATCTGTATCAGAAGTATAAAAAGGATTATCAGGTACATCAGATTCTTTCCGGAGAGGCTGACCGGGATATCAGAAAGCGGGCGCAGCAGGCTCCCTTTGATGAACGTCTGTCCTTAATGGGGCTTCTTTTAGAAGCGCTGCAGCAAGACATCAGGAAGAATGTAGAGCTGGAAGATGCCATGCTAAAACTTCTTAATGAATTGAAGGAAGTAAAGGAGCGATTGTCAGCAGAGCCGAAGGCGGAGATATCTGCGCAGAAGGTATTACAGAATCAGGTTGAAGGTGTGAAACAGCGGATGGCCAAGGAAGACCAGGCCAATGCCCTGTCTGACGCTGACCGAAGAGCATATCAGCTGATTATCCGTACTCTGCAGCGGGATATGCAGGACATACGACTTGGGGATATTACAGATGCTGCAGCGGCTTTTAATCTGATAAAGAACAGCTTTGACCGCGATGTGCTTAAGATGCGCAGTCAGGCGGATGAAATCAGTGGGGAATTATCCAACCTGTTTGAATTTGTGGAAAAGGTATTTGGAAATGGAAATGAGATGTTGATTCTTGTAACAGATCTTACGGTAAATTATAACAGTGCAAAGTTTATCAGCCGGAAAGGCTGTGAAGAGTATTATAAATATAATAAGAAGTTTCAGTTATATGAAAGACAGCAGGAAATAGCCCATGCGTTGGAACAATTACAGTTATAAAATTGAAAATGGGGAAGTAACGCTGACCAGGTTTGAGGGCGGCGATACCAGAGTGGAAATTCCCCATAGAATAGATGGGATGCCTGTAACAGAAATTGGCCCGGAGGCTTTTTCTGAGTACGGACTTCAGGTGGAATCTGTTACCGTGCCGGAAACTGTGCGAAAAATAGGGGCTTCTGCCTTTAAAATGTGCATGAATCTGCAGCAGCTGATGCTTTCTGAAGGGCTTGAATCTATCGGAGAGGGGATGCTTTACGGGACTCCGTTAGAGGAACTTTATTTTCCTTCTACCCTGAAAGATATTGAGGGGGCCTGGGAGCTTGGCGGATTAAGGTGGAACATCCATGAGAAAAATCCGTGGTTTTCAACAGACGGATTTGCCCTGTATAAATGTGATGCAGGTGAAAAGATTCTTTTGGCAGTGCAGCCGGAGGAGAACAGAAGTCTGTATCAGGTGGAGGCAGGAACTGGTGTGATTGGCCAGTCTGCCTTTGAAGGGCAGAAATATTTAAGGCATGTAGATCTGCCGGGCAGTCTGCGGATGATTGAGGAAGAAGCTTTTGAAAGCTGCCAGAGCTTAGAAGAGATAGATCTGCCGGAGGGCGTCGTAAAAATCGGGGCAGAGGCATTCAGCCACTGTGCCAATTTAAGAGTGCTCCGTCTGCCGGCATCACTAGAAGAGATCGGCCACCGGGCTATTACCAATACATATGACTGGAGCTATTTAAAGCGGGGCATTGAAAAAATTGTGGTCTCTTCCGAAAATCTTACGTATCTGGCAGATGAATCGGCGCTTTACAGACGGCTTTCTAACGATACATTAGAGCTGGTGAAATATTTCGGAGATGATGCAGAATATGAAGTTTCAGATAGGGTATCCGTTCTTTCTGAATATGCATTCCGCCGGTCTGTATTTCGTACTTTGATAATACCGGACAGTGTCCAAATCATTCAAAAGGATGCCGTATTGGAATGTGAAAAGTTGGAAAAAATTATTTTGCGTAAACTGGATGCTCATATTTTTCTGCCCAGAACTCCTGTCTGCCGAAAGGACGAGGTGACAAAGCTTTTGTCTGATCAGGGAGATCTGTTTTGGTTTGAAGCTTATGACCGGTTATTCGGAACGTATTTCCAGCTGTCTGATAAGGCAGAGTTTGCCTGCACAAGATTGAGATATCCGGTAAGCCTGCGTTCGGAAATCGCAGGAGCCTATCAGCGTTTTTTAGAAAAACACAGAATAGAAATACTAGATGTCATCAGTACCCAGGAGAATGCAGATCTGCTGAAAAAACTGACGGAAATCGGATTTTTTACTAAAGATAATATAGATGCTGCCATTGACAGGATAGGACGGAGCGGGAAAGGCAAGCTTACCGGATTCCTTATGGAGTATAAGCGTGAGAATATCGGGACGGATGATTTTGATTTTTCTTTGTAATTATTTCAGAAAATAGAAGAGGGGTGAGAGATGCTTATTTTGGATGAAAATTTTTCTAAAATAACTGAAAATAAACAATAATAATTCGTAATTACAGATATTATATGTTATGATAAACAGGTATTCCGTCACCAGGAGATGCACTGCAGCATTTGCGGCGATTGAATATAGAATATTTATTTTTATCAGATAAGGATTAGAGGATTTAAAGTTTTTGATACTCTGATCCGGGAAGGAAAAACTATGAAATATGAAATTCAGGGAGAAAATTTACCGGTTGTGATCTGTCGGCTGGATGCCAACGAAAAAATGATTACAGAACGTGGAGCTATGGCGTGGATGTCACCGAATATGAAGATGGAGACCACATCAAACGGAGGTGCCGGTAAGGCGCTTGGAAGAATGTTTTCCGGTGATTCTCTGTTCCAGAATATATATACCGCTCAGGGAGGAGAGGGAACCATTGCCTTTGCGAGTTCTTTTCCGGGGGAGATCCGGCCATTTCAGGTGTCTGCGGGACAGGAATACATACTTCAAAAACGATCCTTTCTGGCTTCAGAAGCGGGAGTAAATTTATCCGTACATTTTCATAAAAAATTTGCATCAGGCCTATTTGGCGGCGAGGGATTTATTCTGCAGAGAGTTTCCGGAAACGGAATTGTTTTTGCGGAGTTTGATGGAAGTGTTGTAGAATATGAGCTGGGAGCCGGTCAGAAAATCATTGTTGATACCGGAAACCTTGCGGCTATGTCAGCTACCTGCAGTATGGACATTCAGACGGTGCCGGGACTTAAGAATAAAGTATTCGGCGGCGAGGGATTTTTTAACACAGTTGTAACCGGACCGGGGCATGTATGGCTCCAGACAATGCCTATCAGTTCTGTGGCCAATGCATTAAAACCATTTTTCCCATCCGGGAATTAAAAAACAACCGGCCGGAAATTTTTTCCTGGTCAGCGCCCCACAAAAAGTGAGACTAAAATCTAAACTTTGGGGGGCGCTGCACGGTTTGGTTAATGTTTAGAGAAAGAATTTCAGCAGCCTCTCCTGGCCGGTGCTGTCTGTTATAGCATAACTTTCCTTAATATATCCGGATTCCAGGTGAATGACAAAATGGCAGCAGTGTAAAATAAACTCCGGATCATGCGTTACGATCATAACCGTTCTGCCGGAGGCTGTGATTTGTCTGACAGCTTTTGCAACCTGCCTCATATGAAACAGGTCCAGGCCGCTGGTGGGTTCGTCAAATAGAATAAACGGTCTTTCAGAAGCAATTGCGCAGGCAACTGCAACACGCTGCTTTTGTCCTCCGGATAGTCCCATGGGGTGGCAGTCCGCAAAGGGCAGCAGATCCATTTCATTTAAAATCTTTTCTGCCTTTTCTTTATCCTTTGATGGATTCTCAGATTTCATGCTTAATAATATTTCATCTAGAACGCTTTCTGTGAAGAGCTGGTGATTTACATCCTGCATGACCATGTAGCATAGTTTCAGCCTGTCTTTCGTTGAATAGCATGTCTCCGTATTCTGTACGGTTCCTTTAAAGCGTCTTTCCAATCCGCACAGACAACGGGAAAAGGTTGATTTTCCGGTTCCGTTGTGTCCGATGATGGCCGTTGCGCTGCCGGAAGGAAAATCAGCTTCCGGTATGTGAAGCAGCCTGGGCTGATGCTTGTAGGCAAAGAAAAAGTCTTTAACCTTCCATATCCCATTGCTATTTTGTGCCGGCAGTCTTTCTGTATTTTTAAGTCCGGTGAGGGTGAGGGGACGCAGTCCCATTTCATCCCGCTGCTGTGGGGACAGCTGCTTAAATTCCTCAGCTGTGTAATCTCCTGCAATTTGTCCGTCTTTTAGAAACAGGACCCGGTCGAAGAGGCCGGACAGATAGTAAAGCCGGTGTTCAGATATAATAACGGTTTTTTTCTGGGCCTTAAATGTTAAAAGAAGCTGCCTAAGGTCTGCAATGGCCCGGGAATCCAGATTAGATGAGGGTTCATCCAGTACATAAATTTCAGGGTCGATGGCGGAGGCTGAGCCGCAGGCGATTTTTTGTTTTTCTCCGCCGGATAAGGAGAAAATACTTCTGTCAAGGAGAGAACTTAAGTTTAACTGTTTGGCGGCCTGTGTTACTCTCTCGCGAACAACCTCCTTTGGCATACCGTGGTTTTCCGGTCCAAAGGCCAGCTCGCTGGTAGTGTCTACATTGAAAAACTGCGAGCGCGGATTTTGGAATACAGAACCTGTTTTTAAAGAGAGATCAAATAGTGTCAGGTCACAGGTGTTTTTTCCGTCAAGACAGACGGAGCCGGTTAAGGTTCCTTCATAATAGTGAGGGATGAGCCCGTTAAACAGCCGGGTCATAGTAGTCTTTCCACACCCGGAGCTTCCACAGAGCAGAACAAAGGAACCATCCTCAATGGTACAGGAAATATTGTTTAAAGAACCTCCCGGCGTGCCGCTGCTGTAAGATGCTGCGGCCGACTGATAGGAAAAGGATACATTTTTACATTCGATCATCGTTTACCCCCTTGTAATTAGTTCATATATCTGGGCTGCGAATGCCCCAAGACATATGATAAGAAAAATGATATCCTGTGCGTGAAATCCAAGTCTGCATATATTTGTCCGTCTGACCGGTCCGCCCAGTCCCCGGGTAAGCGCCGCAGCAGATAGTTCTTCACCGATTTTTACGGAACAGATCATCATAGGAACAAGCCGGTATTCTAACATGGAACCGGGTCTGCCTTCTCCAAACCGGATGCCCCTCATACGCATTGCATCTCCGATGGCGCTCCATTCTTCGGCAACAGTAGGAAAAAAACGAAACATGACAGACATGGGAATCGTAATCTGCCGGGGCAGATGCAGCCGTTCCATGGCTGCAATAAATTCACTGACTGTGGTTGTGGTTACTGCGAAGTATCCCATTACAATACCGGGGGTAAAACGCAGCAGTATACCTGTGAGGGCTACTGCAATATAATTGGGGATGCCGTTTAAATGTGACAGGCCGAATAATTCTAAAAGGAGGCTTCCTCCAAATACCAGTATGTAAATGATGGCACCTTTTCGCTTTTTTGCCGCCAGCAATAGGAAAAGGGGAATAGCCGCCAAGATAATGATATAGTATTGCATAATGCCGCTAAAGGAACCGCCCAGAATAAAAATGGCTATGGTTAATAATACGGCAAGCTTTGTCCGGGGATCTAATGAGAGTTTGGTGTTGTCTTTTTTGCTGGCGAGAAGTTCGCGGCCCATTATACGATTCCTGCCCGTTTAAAGTGTTTTTTGAAAATCCGGCCCCCAATGAGACCTCCTGCAAGGCCGCTGACAAAAGCTGCTGCCAGAAGTAATGGTAAAATCCAGTCCGGCATATATGCCATAAGGGTGTCGGCATATTCCTGGCCGTAACCGGGAAGCAGGTTTTGATAATATGCATCTCTGGTTACCACAATAGGAATAAATGCGCCGATTACCCACATAGAGAAAATTCCATGAATAAAAATCTCCCCTTTTGCGCTTTGATAGCGGCTGGCCTTCATTAGAAAATCAGAAATCAGGCCAAAGATCAGGCCGGTTGGAATGCACCAGTAGCCCATACCGGTGAGCAGCATTATGATGCCCAGAAGCAGACCGCAGATAGTAAGCATACCAAATTTTTTGATCTTGCTGAAAAACAGCATCATTGGTATTCCCCCGATGATAGGTACGATTACACTGATCAGCGGAATAAAAATCGGAATAAAACCGATGGATGCCGCGGCAAAAATGACGATGAAATAAATAGCGGTAAAAATACCAATGTTTATAAAATCCTTTCCTTGCAATTTGTTCATAGAACAACCTCCTGCTTGTTTTATATTTACTTGGATTAGTTGCAACTAACCAAAGCTAATGGTAGCATATATGATGTGATGTTTCTATGCACATATCAGTATTTTAGGCCCGTATAGCAAGGAGTTTTCTGCCTGAATCAAACTGAAATTGACCGAAGATTTTTACATCATTATAATAGTATCAATGATTTTGTGCTGAAAAAGGAGAAGAAAAATGGATGATATGTTAGGCAGTATTTTAAAGAACAGTGACCGTATTTTGGGAGTGACGCTGAAGGATAGTTCAAACGGCAGGGAATTGATTTTAGACCGGGACGGCGGCAGAGGGCGTATGGTCTTTTATACCATCTGTCCCGGGCTTACACTGGCATTTATTTTTGTAAATGCCGGTATGTGGCCGGAATCTGATGCAAATTCCCAGCTGAAACTGCTCCAGATCAACTACTGTATTTCCGGAAGAAGTGAATTGCTTTTAGATGACGGTACCTATATTTATCTGCAGAAAAATGATTTTGCTATCAGTGAACAAACTGCGCAGAAAGAGTACATTTTTCCTACAGGAAAATACCAGGGAATCAAAATATACTGTGATCTGAAGCTGTTACAATCCGGCAGTGGGCTTCTGGAGTTTTTTAACATGGATCTTGCCGCGCTGAGAGATATCTATTGCAAAAGAAGGAAGACCTACCTTTGCGAAGCGGATAATGAACTGAAAGATATTTTTAGCAGGCTCTTTTGTTTGGCAGAAAGGCCGTCAGATTTTTATTTAAAGATCTATACCCTTGAGCTTGTTTACCGGCTGCTGGGTATGAATGTTCATCCGCCAAAATCCTGCGGTTTCTACACAGAAACACAGGTAGAACTTGCCAAGAGAACGGCAAAGATACTTTCCGACAATCTGCATCTGCATATTCCGGTACGGCAGATTGCAGATCGTTTTTCTGTCAGTGAAACCAGCCTGAAAAACTACTTTCGGGGAGTATATGGACAAAATATCTCCACCTATCTGCGGGAAATCCGCATGAATACGGCAGCCGGATTACTTAAAAACACAAAACGTCCTGTGGCTGAAATTTCTGAACAGGTTGGATATTCCAATCAAGGAAAATTTGCGGCTGTTTTCAAGCAGAAATATGGTCTGTCGCCGCTGGAATACAGAAGAGTAAAAAAGCTGGAAAATGAGTCATTGGAAGATAGTTAATACAACAACGGAAATGAAAGACATCCGGATGGAGCTTGATGCGGTAAAAGCACTTTTCTCATGTTTATATGATCAATCGGCAGGGCGGGAGATGGTTTCATAACCGTTGTTGTTTTTTGCATAGAAGGCTAAACTTAATTTTAAACGCTCTTCAGGATCATCTAACTGCAGATAGTAGCGGGCTTCCATTTTTCGAATATGATAGATAACATTATTTCGGTGCATATGAAGCAGCCTGGCAGTTTCTGTAGCCTGACAGTTTGTTTTTAAGTAAGTATCCAGAATCTGCACACAGCAGGTATGATTTTTTGCGTCATCTGCAAGGATACGGTTTAGCTTTTCATGTTTTGTAATACTATATCCGCTACCGGTCGTATCTAAACGGCAGAGAAACTTTAGTGCAATTTGTTCAAAAAAAATCAGATCTGTGCGGGAAGAAGACTCTTCCTCTAAAAATGACAGTGCAGCTTTGGCTTCCCGATAAGCAGCTTTTAACTCTGTAATCTGATGAAATAAGCGGCTGACGCCTCCAGATATATTATGCTGATGTATTTCATACAGAAGTGTGTGGTAAATCAGTGGAAACTGCTCCATATAATGAAAAGGATCTAAGCGTTTCTGCTCAAAAATCAGAATCAGAATCTGTCCCTGGTATTCAAAAACACGGGATTCCGGAATAGACTGCTGAATCTGATGCAGAAGAAATGGAATTGTGATAGATCCGGGGGACGTTAAGTTCAGTGCACATAGATAAAAGTCAGAGGCAAACGGAAGATCAATATAAGCCAGCCGGTCTTTCACAATCGAAATTTCGGGAGAATCATTTTCCAGAAGATCAATCAACAGATATTCATACATAAACCCTTCTGTTTTGATGCTCTGCATCATCTTTTCCAGTCCGATCTGGACACTTTCAAAAAAGTTTTCAAACATTCTTCTCATATATTTCATATTGGACGGATTTACTAAAACAAGTACACAATAACCCACAGGCTTTCCGTTGATATAGATTAGTTTGATAATCTCATTATAGCGCTCAGACCTTTTATCAGCTGAGATATAAATGCCGGTTTCTGTCAGCGTATCAAATATTTTTTCATTTTGAAACTGCTGTACCATGTCAGAGGTCAGATGTCCCTGCTGGATGGCGTAAGGAAAAATTTTATCAGCGGCAACATAAGCCGTGGAGTGTGCCAGAATCTTTAAACTAAGATCGTAGATCAGAACGGGATTTTTTAAAAGAGGCTCACTGATTTGGATTAAGTGATTTAATCCAAGATTCTGAATCAGGCTGTCGTGCATGCTGCGATCCCAGTTTTGAAACATAATATAAATTTCCTGAAGGGTATTAAAAATAACTGCCCATTCCAGATCAGTCTCCATCCATATGACTCCCGGGTAAGGAACCGGAAGCTGTCCGGGACGGCAGACACAAAGTAAAAGCAGGTGTTCAGGCAGACTGTCCGGTGAGAGCGGGTGTTGGGACTCACACAGATATAAAAAATCCGGAGAGATTTCCAGGCTGCATCTGGGCAGAAGACGGATTCCGGAAATAGATACTGTTGTGAGATCCAGATATTGTTCAACGGATAGCTGGGGATGTTTGATTTTCAGCTGTGTAAATAACATGTTGAGGTCGATAATCATAATCAAGTCTCCTTTTTTGAATTGTATCATGTGACAAGAAAAAATAAAATATTTTTCTTTTAATGTGAATAAATCAAGAAAATAAGAACATAGGTTCTTGTAAAAACTACAAAACAAAACCGAAAAACAGACGATAAAATTAGAGGTTTCAGAAATGATGATAAAAACAAATCACGTTATACTGACAGTAGCAGATCTTAAATGAAAACGTATGGAGGAGGTAAGAAAAACGTGAACAGAGTATGCCAAATTATTAATGGAGCCATTGCAAGAGCACAGGAAATTCTTAACAGTATGCCATTATTTGAGTTCTAAGGAGGAAAGAGACTATGAGCAGAGCCATGAATCGAATTATTGTAAATAAAGATCTGTGCATCGGATGCCAGATCTGCTTTAAAGCCTGTTTTATAGATATTATAAAATGGGATAAAGAAAACAGAAAACCAATTATAAAATATCCGGAAGAATGCGTACAGTGTGGTTTCTGTGAACTTAATTGTCCCAAGGGAGCGATTAAGGTAGAGCCGGATTATGACGCATATGTATTCCCGAGAGAGCACATTTGTGATATGTAGGAGGAGATGCAAAATGGCAAATATTATAAAAACGGATTTATTAGTAGTTGGCGGAAGTCTGGCCGGTATGTGTGCCGCTATCACCGCAAAGGAAAATAATCCAGAGCTTGATGTGCTGGTTGTGGAAAAATATACATCCGGGTATGCAGGAAAAGCAAACCGGGGTGCAGGTATTATGGATGCTATGGCAGGGGTAGATCCGGAACGGTATGTGGAATATCATACAAAATACAACGGGGACTATTTAAATGATCAGGATTTTCTGCGTGATTATGCCAATGGACTTGATAAAAGTGTGGAATTGCTGGATAAGTGGTCTGACGGGAAAATTTCAAAAACGCCGGAGGGAAAGTTCCGCTATTTGAAATGGCGTGCTCAGATTACAGGAAAAGATGAGCATGGAAAATTAACCTTTGATAATAAAGATGATTTTCCATGGACACTGGTGGCCGTAGATTTAGATTATATGGTTAATGTCAGAAGATATGGGGCAAAAATCGGCGTAAAATTTATTGACCGCACCGGCATTGTAGATCTGCTCAAAGACGGCGAGCGGATCAGTGGTGCAGTGGGATACAATATTGATGACGGGTCTCAGTCTGTATATCAGTGCAGGGCTGTAGTTATGGCCACAGGTGCATGCAATTACCGGATTATGCCAATGTGGGCCGGCGGAAGAGGAGAGGGTATACGGGCTTGTTACCGGGCAGGTGCACAGTTTAGAAACTGTGAGATGAGCTCTTTTTATAACTGGACCTCTCTGGAAAACTTTGAGTCCAGCATGGGTGTAGAATATGCCCTCTATAATTCTGAAGGGGAAAATGTATGTAAGGAATTTGCAACCACTCACCACTCCGATGTGGATGCCTATTCCATTGCAGAATATTATAAACAGACAAAAGCCGGAAAGGGGCCTTTAACTTACCGGATGCCGGAAAATCCTCTGATGCCCTTTCTTCAGCAGTGCTGTGGCTCTTCCGCTTATTTTGACCGTCCTTTTGCAGACAGATTCTGGAACAACCTGTTTTTTAATGCCTTTTCCCAGGCAACTAATAATGAATGTGTGCCGGGACTGGTAGGAGAGTTTGGAGCATTAAGAGTGGGAAGAGATTTCCAGACCACAGTTCCCGGATTATTTGCAGCAGGAGATTTGTCTCATACCGGTGGAGCATATCATGGGGCAACCACATCTCCGGTTATGGTACGGGGCTCCGGTCTTGCAAATGCACAGTATTCCGGGCGTCTGGCAGGAGAAAACGCAGCGCTGTTTGCAGCAGCCCATGAGTTTGGGACTGTTGACGAGACAGAAATTGTGGCAATTGACCGGCATTTTAACGGGTATGGAAAACAAAAGGGAACAGTGTCTGTCATGGACTTTCTGCCAAAGCTTCATAATGTCATTCAGCCGCTGGGCAACAGTTTGTACAGAAGCCAGGAGCGTATGACAAATGCTCTTGCCCGTGTAAAGGAGCTGCAAGGAGAGTTAGATACACTGAAGGCAGATGATCCTCATAATATGTTTGGATGTCTGGAAATGGAATCAATGCTTCTGTGTGCTGAAATGTTCTTTACTGCTTCTCTGGAGCGGACAGAATCACGGGGATGGTTCTTAAGAGAAGATTATCCGGAGCATGAAAAGGAATTGTACTGGGTAACCTGCCAGCAGACAGAAGATGGCGGTATGCAGACGAAAAAAGAACGTGTACCCATTGAAACTTACAAGTACCAGCCAATGGCATAAGGAGGAGAGAGTATGAACCCAAAGGATAGAAAACCATATCCTCTGACAGAGGAAGAAAAGAAAAGCCCGGTTGCGAAATTTTACAGAGAAACCCTTGCCTGCCCGAATCCAAAGCTGATGGAAATTCTGGCCCGGGGGCCCATGGATCCCTCAAAAGCGCTGATGCCGGAACAGATAGAAAAAATGTATGAACCGGGATATATGGAAGTGGAAACAGGATACTGTATCCTTCCAAACGGAGCTGGATATGTAGCGGTTAATAATGTATTTCCGGGAGTTACCATAGAGATGATGCAGTGGTGGTTTGCGTGGCATGCATTGGAGCAGATACGCTATAGAATCTGGAATCCCCTGTGTCATCCAACCATTGCAGTGGCAGATATTGACAGAGACTATATCAAAGATCCTAATGTGCCGCTGGCAAAGAAATCTCAGGGAGTTGTACATTTTGTAGTGGAAGATATCGGAGGCGGGGAGCAGAATATTCTGATACATTTTCTGGATCATGACCAGATGGAGGGAATCTCCGACGAAAAACTGGAAGCGACTCATCAGACGGTATTCGGCGGTTACGGAATCGTATCCAGCAGGGGAAAAGATGCCCCCATTGATAAGGCTCCGGCTATTATGATGCATTTCTGCCGGGAAACAGAAGAAGGTGTGGAATTCCGTACCCGTTTCTGGGTGGGCTACCGCTGGAATAAAGGAAAACCAATGTGTGTGCTGCCGCCGGGATTATCTGTACCGGAAGTAGTTCCCATGGGGCTTGCATTTCATAATGTAGAAGAGTATTCTCATCTGGCAAGTATCCTGCCGGAGGTGTATGCAGAGTTTGGGAAAGATCCAATTTAATGTGACATAGGAGGGCAGCTGCTGTAAAGGGTTTTAATTCCCTTTACAGCAGCTGCTTTTAAAAAGTTGGTAAAAAATAGAATGGCGAAATTAATGTTTATATCATATAAAATGCTTTACAGAATGGTTTTTGCTGTTAAAGTGTTTCCCCTTTTTTAATATCTCTGAACATCAAACAGAAAATCATCATTACTACCGCACAGACCAGCGGAACTTTGAAACAATTTACCATACCTGTAGAATTTATAATGGCTCCCATCAGACCATTGGCGATTGTATTTCCGAAAATACCTGCTACTCCCAAAAAAGACATGCCGCTGGCGATTTCTTCTGGTTTTAAAACATTAAGCGGGTAGGTATACGGAACAATCTGCTGGCAGCTGTTTACACTGCCCATGGGAAGAATACTGATCATGCCGAAAACAAATGGTATTCCGGCAACTATCGGCATACCTGTCATGAACAGCAGTACACCGCCTGCCAGACTGGCAATTCCCCAGAACAGTACCAGGGGGCGGTATTTTAACGTTTTGGCGGCATACTGACCAAAAATTAAAGTCAGAACAGCGGCGATAATCAGGGAAGGCGTTGTGAGAAAACCGGCCCGGACAGAGTCTACACCGCCGAATGCCTGCACATAGGAAGGCAGATAGTTAAAGGCTGCGTTGGCGATACTGAAAAACAGAGAAATCATAAAAACAGATAAAAAGTATTTGTTTTTCAATATACGAACCGGGAAAATAGGATCCTGGCTTTTTTTCTCACAGACAAGCAGGAGCAGGATGCCAATAATAGTTATGATAATTAAAAGGATATTGACCGGACTGGTCCATCCCGATGCAGGTCCCCAGCTCATAACCAGTCCGAAGGGGATCAGAAAAACGCAGGTAAAGATGGAGCCGCCGATATCCATAGGCTTTCCGCTGTCTGCTTTCTGGCTTTTTGGTATTCCATATATGGCCAGAATAATTGTTATTACTAATATTGGCAGCGAAATATAGTATTCCAGACGCCAGCCTGCTGCCGTGGAGCAGAAGATGCCAGCCAGGGGCGCGGCAATCATCATAGCAACGGTAGATGCGCTCTGGGCAAATCCGGAATATTTTGTAGCATCCTGACTGCCGAATACATCGCTCATTAATACAAAAGAGTTGGTTACCCATAAGCCCCAGGCAATTCCGGAAACTGTCCGGGCGATAACATACACCCAGAAATTTGGGACGAAAGTGGCTGCTGCATAAGAAACTGTATATAAGATCAGTGCAAAAATAAAAAGCTGCTTCCGTCCGAATTTTTCTCCCAGTTTTCCGCTGATAGGCATAATTGCGCATCTTGCGGCACTTTCTAGGGTAAAAATCATACTGACAGATAGTAACGCATCATACTCACCGGCCACTGCATATCCCAAAACCCCAATACCGGATATTAAAAACATTGCCATAAAGTTTGCAATTAAAATAGCAAAAAACCCAATCATTTTTCTGCTTTGCTGCATAAAAACCTCCTTTTCCAAGGCCGGGCCGGATCAGAGCTAACGCTCCGGATGGAGGCACATTTTTTTTGCTCTGTCCGGCGTCCCTTATAGATAGATTGTTAGCAGTGCGCTGCAGACTAAGTCTCCGCTTACTGCTGCAGTTGTCTGAAATGTATAAAAACGTTTATCCCTGCTTAAAAAATGGGCATGAAGGAAAAGCTGGTCGCCGGGATATACAGGATGCAGAAAGTCTGCGTTTTGTATACCGGAGAAAATCGGGAGCCTGCCGGATTCCTGTTCTGAAAGACACAGGGCGCAGGTCTGTGCCAGTGCTTCGATGATTAACACTCCCGGAAATACAGGATTGCCCGGAAAATGCCCCTGAAAACAGGGTTCTGATGCGGCTACAGATTTTAATGCGGTACTGTCATTTCTGCTGAGTGAGAGAATGGAATCAATCATCAGCATAGGCGCTCTGTGGGGCAGCCTGGAAAAAACATCTGTATGAATCTGTTTATTCATGGTTTTAATAGCGCCTTAAAACCTGGCCGGAGATGACTACTCTTTGGACTTCGTTTGTACCCTCATAAATCTGAAGAATTTTAGAATCCCGCAGCAGTTTTTCCACAGGATACTCCCTGCTGTAACCATAACCACCCAGAATCTGTATCGCTTCTCCGGCATTTTTAAATGCCACATCTGCAGCATAGCATTTTGCAATGGCTGCTTCTCTGCTGTAAGGCATATGAGCCTCTGCAAGACAGAGAGTATGTACAATCATCTGACGTGCTGTTTCAACTCCGATTTCCATATCTGCCAGTTTAAACTGGATGGCCTGTAACTTGGCGATAGGCGCGCCGAAACACTGTCTTTGCTTTGCGTAAACCGCAGCTTCGTCGATACAGCGCTGAGCGACGCCCACAGCGCTGGCTCCCACAAACGGGCGGGCCAGATCCAGTGTCTGCATGGCATATTTGAATCCTTCTCCTTCTTTTCCTAATAAATGATCTTCCGGAATGCGCACATCTTCAAACACTAAAGATGCAGTATCAGAGGAGCGCAGTCCCATCTTATCCTCATGTTTGTCAACGGAAAATCCCGGACGGTTTCGTTCCACAATAAATGCGGAGATTCCCTTTACCCCTTTTGTTTTGTCTGTCAGGGCAAATACTACAAAAATATCTGCATAGGTGCTGTTTGTAATAAAACATTTGGAGCCGTTGATAACATATTCATTTCCGTCCTTTACGGCAGTTGTCCGGGTTGCCGCCGCATCAGAGCCGGCGTCTGCCTCTGTCAGGGCAAAGGCGCCAAGGCCGCCTCCCACGATAACGTCAGAGTACATTTTTTTCTGTTCCGGGGTTCCGTGCATCAGCACCGGTTTCAGGCTGAGTGTAGTACCCATTAAAGTAGTGGCAAAGCCCAGATCATATTTTGCGAATTCTTCCATAACAGCGGCCACTGTTACATAGTCAATGCCGCTTCCACCGAATTCTTCCGGAATCTCAAGACAGTGATATCCGATTTCCATGGCTTTTTTTACTGTATCCAGAGGAAAGGTTCCATCTTTATCCCACTGTGCCGCAAAAGGCTTGATTTCCTTTTCACAGAAGTCGTGTGCCATTTTCACGATGTCTTTCTGATCTTCGTTTAACATGTATCCCATAGTATTGTCCTCCTTAAAATTAGTTTTCACTTGTTACGTTTTTTTAGAGCAATCTGCATGCCAGAAAAATACAGTGTATTTGTGCTGTCCCTGTTAAGAAAGCGTTTACTTTTTGCATTTGGTGTATAAAAAAGAAACAAAATGAAGCCATTCATTTACTTATAAAAATAAAAAATTACAATAAATGAAGTATTTTGGCTGACTCTATTAATTCATCTCTAAAATCCGGATGGGCCAGACTGATCAGTGCCCTGGCTCTGTCGGACATAGACAGGGTTTTTAAATTGATGCACCCGTATTCTGTGGCCACATACTGAATGTCTGCCCGGGCGGTGGTAACGGCGGATCCGGGGGGAAGGTTCCCCACAATCCGGCTGGAGCGGCCGCATTTATTTTCAATGGTACTTGTAAGGGCGATAAAGGATTTTCCGCCTTTGGACATCTGCGCTCCACGGACGTAATCCACCTGTCCACCGGTGGCGCTCTGCTGTTTGCCGCCAAGACAGTCGGCGGCTGCCTGGCCGTACAGATCTATGGACATGGCAGTGTTTACACTGATCATATTGTCGTTGCGGGCGATGACGGAAGGGTCATTTACCATATGAAAAGGAGCAAAATAAATATCTTCATTCTGATTGACGTAATCATAAAGCTCTTTTGTTCCAAGGGCGAAAGATGTTACTGTTTTTCCTTTCATGTAGTTTTTCCGCCTGTTGGTTACAACACCGGATTTCATCAGATCCATCATGGAATCTGTAAGCATTTCTGTATGAATACCAAGATCATTATGATTTCCAAGACCGTAGCCGATGGCATTTGAAATGCCTCCCAGTCCGAGCTGTATCGTTGCACCGTCGGGAATCAGTTTTACGATATGTCCGGAAAGGGTACGCAGCGTATCGTCAAAGGACAGATTAGGCATGGCAAATATTTCGTCATCTGCTTCTGTTATGATATCTGCCTGTGAAACGTGAATGCAGCTGCTTTCACCGTGGACGAAGGGGGCATTTTTATTTACCTGTAAAACCACCCGGTGAGAGAGCTGGCGGATATAGTCATGAAACGTGCTGCCATAGGCGCCGTAACTCATAAAACCTTTTTCGTCAGGAGGAGAAACCTCCAGAAAAGCAATATTGGGGCGGGCGATTTCGCGGCACCATAAGCGGATCTGGCTTAAATGGAGCGAAGTAAAACGGGTCTGGCCGTTTTTGATACCGGTATGCTCTCCGGGACCGGCAAAATAACTGAGAGTAGAAAAGTGTCCACGGGCTTCGGGCAGAAAAAACGGCAGGATTCTGGGAGTAAGGCCGTGGCAGATTAAAACATCCTCAAGCTCCGCTCTGCGCTCATATAATGCTTCCGCAAGTTTAAAAGCAATGCTGGAGGCTGTTCCGATGTAGACCCGGTCACCGCTTCCCACTATTTTAACTGCATCAGATACCGGACGTAATTTTTCCTGATAAAGCTGTTTCCAATCCATAAGTCATGTTTCCTTTCTGTTCTGATTTTGTTTTGAATGATGAAATGTAAAAATGCAAAAGGTATGCCAGTTTAGCTGAAAAAGTAAAAAAATGGCAGAAATTAGAAAGTGGCATATCTTTTGCATGAAAGTCAGAGGAAGATATGAAACATATACAAAAAATTTCAGGAGGTATTAGCTATGAACATGCTTGTTTGTGTGAAACAGGTTCCGGATACGACAGAGATTAAAATAGATCCGGTGAAAAACACATTAATCAGAGACGGCGTGCCAAGTATTTTAAATCCCTTTGACGGATATGCCCTTGAGGCGGCGGCACGCATCAAGGATCAGAATCCGGAATCGAAGATTGTCGTCATTACTATGGGGCCTCCCCAGGCGCAGGCTGTATTAAAAGAAGCCATTGCAATTGCGGCGGATGGTGCATATCTGATATCAGGAAGAAGTTTCGGAGGATCAGATACACTTGCCACCAGTTATATTTTGTCTCAGGCTGTCAAAGAGATTGAAAAGAAAGAAGGGAAATTTGATATTATTTTCTGCGGAAAACAGGCCATAGACGGGGATACTGCTCAGGTTGGACCGGAAATAGCGGAACATTTGGGGTATCCGCAGGTGACTTATGGACTGGAAGCAGAATTAAAAGAAGACCAGGTCATCGTGAAAAAAGAAACGGAGGAAGGAGCGGAGCTGATTGGAGTTCAGATGCCATGTGTTCTGACCTTTACAAAACCGGCCTGGGATCCAAGATATCCTACTATGAAACGGAAATTAATGGCCAACCGGGCGGAAATTCCGGTGATCAGTGATGAGGAACTGACCTCTATAGACAGAGCCAAAATCGGCTTAAAAGGTTCTCCCACCAAGGTAAAAAGGACCTTTGTACCCCAGAAGAAACAGGGAGGCGTGATCATAGCGGAAGAAAATGCGGAAGAATCAGCCAGAAAACTGTATCGGCTGCTTGGCGATGCGGGAATTATGTAAGGAGGTCAGACAAAATGGAAGCAAAAACAAAGGATCTATGGGTGTTTATAGAAACAAATAAAGATGGAAGTGCTAAAAACGTAGGGCTTGAACTGCTGACGCCGGGGAGGGCTCTGGCGGGCAGACAGGGCGGAGGGCTCACTGCCGTTGTTATTGGATACAATGTAAAATCTGCCGTGCAGGCGGCGGATATCTATGGGGCGGACACCATAATTACAGTAGACGGGCCTGAATATCAGGACTATACAACGGATGCTTATACCCATGCAATCTGTAAGCTGGTGGAAAAGTACGGCCCCACAAGTATGCTGATTGGAGCTACCAACAACGGCCGTGATCTTGGCCCGAGGGTGGCCTGCCGATTGAAGACAGGTCTGACTGCAGACTGCACAAGTCTGGATATAGATGAAGAATCAGGAAATGTGGCCTGGACCAGACCAGCTTTTGGTGGAAATCTCATGGCAACGATTTTATGTCCGGATCACAGGCCGCAGATTGGAACCGTACGGCCAGGTGTATTTAAAAAAGGGCAGGAGACGGAAAGGAGTGCAGTCATTATCCGGGAAGATATTCCTGTAGATCAAAAAGATATCCGGACACAGATCCTTGAAGTTATCCGGGATATGAATGAGGAAAACGTAGATCTGGAGGGAGCAGAAATTATTGTATCCGGAGGCAGAGGTGTAGGAGGACCGGAAGGGTTTGAGGTAATAAAAAAACTGGCGGATGAGCTGGGAGCAGTTGTGGGGGCATCCAGAGCCGCAGTGGATTTAGGATGGATTTCCCATACCCATCAGGTAGGGCAGACAGGAAAGACTGTGGGACCGAAGCTGTATATTGCCTGTGGTATTTCCGGCGCTATTCAGCATCTAGCGGGAATGAGCAGTTCGGATTGTATTGTTGCAGTCAATAAAGATCCGGATGCTCCGATATTCGGCGCGGCAGATTACGGAATCGTTGGAAATCTGTTTGAGGTTCTTCCTGTGCTGACGGAAGAAATTCAAAAAAGCAGAAAACTTATCTGACAGTATACAAGAGATACAGCGGAGTGCATTTTTTATACAATGGGAACCTTGTTCCCATTGTATAAAAACGCTCCGCGAGGAGGCGCACAGGCGCGAAGATGAAAAAAGCCGCAGGCGGCCGCGCCAGGCGCAAGAATGTGCCAGAGCACATTCTATTTAGAATGGGAACCTTGTTTCCAGTGTATAAAAACACCCCCCATGAAGGAGCACCGGCGTGAAAATGAAAAATGCCGCAGGCGGCCGCGCCGGGCGCAAAAACTGGCATGACGATTGCTTCATAATAAAGTGATAACAAAAGCAGATGAAAATAAGAAAGGAGATCATATGGCAGCAATATCTACAATAAATAAACCCATTGAAACAGCGGAGGAATACGTACAGAGTCTAAGAGATATGAAAACGGAAATCTGGGCCTTTGGAGAAAAGGTTTCCAATATTCCGGATCACCCGCTGTTTATACCACATGTAAATGCAGTAGCGAAAACTTATGAGATGCCATTTCCTGTTAAGAGTCATCTTACAGGAAATACCATTAACCGGTTCAATCATATTCATCAGGGTCCGGAAGATCTGGTGGCAAAAGTAAAAATGCTGCGGGCGCTGAATCAGCAGACAGGATGCTGTATCCAGCGATGTGCAGGTATGGACGCTTTAAATGCTACTTATATTGTGACCTATGAAATTGATAAAAAGTATGGAACGAACTATCATGAAAGATTTAAAAAATTCATGACCTACCTGCAGGACTATAATCTGGTAACCATCGGCGGCATGACAGATCCCAAGGGCGACAGAAGCAAAAAGGCAAACCAGCAGAAAGATCCTGATATTTTCCTTCATGTAGTGGAAGAGCGGGAAGACGGAATTATTGTTCGGGGAGCAAAAGCGCATCTCACCGGTGTTTCCGGAGCTCACGAGCTTATGGTATTTCCAACAGAAAACATGAAAGAAGATGCAAAAGATTATGCGGTTGTATTTTCCTGTCCGGTAAATACGCCGGGAATTACATATATTTTTGGGCGTCAGACTAATGACAGCCGGAAACTGGATACGGAGTATCCCATTGACCAGGGAAATCCCAAATATGCCTGCGTAGGCGGCGAATGTCTGGCAGTATTTGATAATGTGTTTATCCCCTGGGAAGACGTTTATATGTATAAAGAATATGAATTTGCCGGAATGTTTGTGGAAGCATTTGCAACGGCTCACCGCCAGAACTATGGAGCCTGCAAAGGCGGAATTGCAGATGTTTTAATCGGCGCTGTTTACGGCATTGCAAAGGTAAACGGAGTAGAACGGGTAGGACATGTAAAAGACAAAATTGCAGATATGATCAATTTGTCTGAAACGTTATATGCCGGTTCCATTGCCTGCTCCTATGAAGGACACCAGACGGAATCCGGGGCATGGCGTGCAGATACCATGCTTGCAAATATAACAAAACATAATACAACAAAGTTTGTGTATGACATTAACCGGATTGCCCATGACCTTTCCGGAGGGCTTTTGGCAACACTGCCATCCGAGGCTGATTTAAGACATCCGGAAATCGGGCCTTTAATTGAACGTTTCCTGGCAGGCACAGATGCTATGTCCACAGAGGATAAAATGAGACTGTACCGTCTTGTGGAAACATTAAGCGGCGGAACTGCGGCGGTAGAATCCATGCACGGAGCGGGTTCTCCACAGTCCCAGCGTATTATGATGCTTCGTGACGCGAAGCTGGAGCAGAAGCTGAAGTTTGCACAGCAGCTGGTGGGCTGCAGAGGATGTAACGGCTGTGATGGATGTAAGCAGGATTAAAGCTTTGAAAAAACTGTGACAGAAAAAATCAGGAGGAAAACATGGAATATCGTTCAATGATTCTTACAAAAGAAGACAGTATCGCTATCATTCAGATGAATCATCCAGAAGCTATGAATGCGCTGGAGGAAGAACTGGCGGCAGAATTACTCAGTGCATATAAAGATGTGGCTGAGGATCCTGAAATTGGAGCGGTGATTTTAACCGGCGCTGGAAAGGCTTTTTGTGCAGGAGGAGACTTAAAACTCCTCTCCAGAGGATTTGAAACTGCAGAGGCAGGATATGATTATATGAAGTCTTTTCGGGAGATGGTAACGCTTTTTATGAATATGCCAAAACCAACCATTGCTGCTGTTAATGGGTTTGCAGTAGGGGCAGGCTTTTGCATTGCCATGCAGGCGGATCTGATTCTGGCCTCTGATCAGGCAAAATTTGGTATGGCATTTGCAAATGTGGGACTGATTCCTGATCTGGCCGGGATGTATACACTGCCAAGACTGGTAGGGCTTCACAGAGCAAAGGAACTGGTTTTTACAGGACGGACGATCAGCGCCTCAGAGGCGGAAGAAATGGGAATCGTAAACAGGGTCATTTCTCATGATGAGCTGCTGGCGGAAGCGAAGAAACTGGCTGTAAAACTGGCTGCAGGTCCCAGAGTGGCTCTTCGCATGGCCAAAAACGTAATGAATGATTCTGTTAATATGACGCTGGAACAGCTTCTTGACTTAGAACCCCATGCCCAGGCTATCTGTTTCCAGAGCGAAGACCATAAAATTGGAGTAAAGGCATTTTTTGATAAAGAAAAACCTGTGTTCAAAGGAAAATAGAAGTATGAGACAACCGGCAGAGCCGCCGGGTATTGAAACTATAAATAAATGAAAGGTAGAAGAAAGGAAAAAAATTATGGCAAAAGTAGAAATTAACATGCCTCGTTTTGGAGCGCAGATGAAAGAAGGAAAAATTCTCAACTGGATGGTAAGTGTAGGAGATCATGTAGAGGAAGACGACGGCCTGCTGGAAGTGAAAGCTGAGAAGATGGATGCAGAGGTGGAGTCTTTATATACCGGCACTGTCATTGAAATTATCGCAAAGGAAGGCGAAGTATATCCGGTGGGAGCCGTACTTGGATATATGGATGCCGAAGACGAAGACTAATAAATAGGTAGATCATGTATGATGTCTGGCCATCTGATGCAGTCATATGCATTGGATGGCTGTTTTAAAAATTCGGTACGTATTTGACACGGGGGATGATCTATGGGATTGATTGCAATTGCGGCGAATCCGGCTTCGGGAAGGGATATCCGCAGGCTGGTGTCTTCAGCCACAGTATTTAATAACCGTGAAAAACAAAATATTATGGAGCGCATTATATTAGCTGCCTCTCAGTTTGGAGATCACAGATTTTGCATTATGCCGGAAAAATCATATTTTGCCCAGAAGATCAATGCGCATTTAAAAGAAGATCTTAAGCTGATTCCGGAAGGAATGGTTTTCTGTCCGGATCTTCCCTGTTCTGACAGTCAGAAAGATACCACTGCATTTGCAGAATATGCCCGGCAGCAGGGGGCAGATGTGCTGATTGTGCTGGGGGGTGACGGCACCAGCAGGGCTGCGGCAAAAGGAATGATGGATCTCCCGTTAATTTCCATATCTACCGGAACCAATAATGTGTTTCCGGAAGTATCAGAAGGCACTGCAGCCGGTATAGCGGCTGCGGCTATTGCGCAGGGAATCAGACTGGATGATAGCTGTTTTGAACGGTGCAAGCAGATTGAAGTATCTGTAAACGGAACATTTTGTGATATTGCTCTGATTGATGCGGTTTTTTCAGATACTGTGTATTCCGGTGCGAAAGCGATCTGGAGCAGAGAGGATATCAGCAGAGTGATGGTCACCCAGTGTCATCCTTCAGCGATTGGATTTTCAGCAATTTTGGGATGTACGCTGACCGTAAGTCCCCAGGATAACTGGGGAGCTCTGGCTGACTGTGGAATCGGGACGCCAAATCTGAAAGTTTCTTTGGCAGCTGGGACAATTACACCGGTGCAGGTGACAGAAATAAAAAAAATTCCGTTGAATGAGAGTGTAATTTACAAAATGGAAAAGAGCGGAATGCTGGCTCTTGATGGAGAACGTGAAGTGAAATACAGTTCCGGCGATGAAATAGAATTATGTATCCGAAGATGCGGGCCGGTTCGTGTAAAAATTGCCAGGACACTGGAAGCGGCCCAGAAACAGGGGTTTTTTGTAATTTCATAAAAAATATAAGGAGGAGAAGTCATGGAAGGTATGATGAAAGCCATGGTGCTGGAAGAACCCGGAAAGCTGGTTTTAAGAGAGCTTCCCATTCCCAAACCGGGTCCCAGGGACGTTTTGCTGAAAACAAAGTATGCAGGCATCTGTGGAAGCGATTTTCCCATTTACAAAGAAGGGCTGTTTGTTCCAAGGCTGCCGTTGATTATTGGTCATGAGGCCAGTGCGGTGATTGTGGAAAAGGGTGAACAGGTACAGGGATATGAGGTCGGAGACCGGGTGACCGGAACAAATATTCAGTTCTGCGGCCACTGCCAGGCCTGCCGGGAAACACCGGAAGGGGAGCTGGCATGGGGATGTGAAAATATTGCGGTTTCCGGACTGGGCTTTGGTGTAGATGGGGTATTTGCAGAATACTTTCTGATACATGATGTGATTCCGGGGGTATCGCTGTTTAAAATAGATGACCGCGCGGATGATCTGGAGGCTGCCATGTGTGAACCGATGTGCACCGGGGCCGGATGGTATCAGGTTCCGGATCCAAAGCCCGGCGATAATATCGTAATTATTGGCGCGGGAATTATCGGAGAGAGCGTTTTGCAGCAGCTTTTAAAAATCCCGGATGTGGAGATTGTTGTGGCGGATTATTCGAAGCTGCGGCTGGATGTTGCAAAGAAAATGGGAGCCCATCATATCTGCAATCCATCCACAGATGGAGACACACTGGATTTTGTCATTGATCTGTGGGGAAATAAGGAGTTTTTATACAATTACGGAGACCGGATCAGCGGCAATGCAGATATTGTTTATGAATGCTCCGGAAATGCAAAAGCCTGGGCCCAGGCAATACAGATTGCAAAGCCTGGCGGAAAAGTATGTACGGTTGGAACCTGTGAGGGAATGGCTCTGGTGTCCCCTCAGTGGATTCAGTTAAAGCAGGTACAGGTGCTGGGCGGATTGTATGGAAGCATTGGACAGTCAGTGGAAGAGATCAACAACGGAACATTAAATGTAAGGGATCTGGCTACACATGTATTTTCACTGGAAGAGTTAAACGAGGCTTTCCAGGTGGCCATGGATGCAGATAAATCCATTAAAGTGCTGATTAAAGTGGATAAGGATGCGCCGGATTATCCGTATAACAAACAGGAAACATGGGGGTGACATATTATGAAATATTCAAATGACGAATTATTGGCAATGTATCGGACGATGGTGACAGGACGTCTGTTTGATTTGGAACTGGACCGCCAGAATAACCAGGGGCATCTTCAGGGGATGTTTCATTTCAGTATTAATCAGGAGGCCATTGGAACTGCAGTAGCTCACGCACTGAAAGATGACGAACCGTTTATGCCGTCTCACAGATGCCGCCCTCTGCATTTGTACCGCCTGGATTTGAGAAAATTTCTGGCAGAGCAGGTTGGATTAAAAAGCGGATACAGCAAAGGAACATCCAGTGATTTTCATCTGTGTCTGCCGGAAATTGGTTTTGTGCCTAACCCCTCCATTCTGGGAGCAGGAGCGCCCATTGCCTGTGGATATGCATTTGCATTAAAAAGAAAGTCCCCCGGGAAAGCAATGATACAGCTGATGGGAGACGGTACCTTTAATCAGGGCGTTGTCCACGAGGCGCTTAACTGGGCGGCGGTTCAAAAGCTGCCGCTGGTATTTTTAGTAGAAAACAACGGCTGGGCCATGAATACCGACCCGTCTTATTACCGGGCAAATGATAATATTGCGGACCGGGCCAGGGCCTGCGGGCTTGATGCGGTTTCGGTGGACGGAAATGATTTAATGGCAATGCGCGAGGTGACGGATGCGGCTCTTGACCGGGCCAGAAAGCATTCCATGCCATCCCTCATTGAGGCCTGCACTTACCGTGTGAAAGGACATTTTAACGGCGATACCGGATGGTACCGGGATCCAAAATATCATGAGGAAATGATGGAGAGGTATTCAGATCCCATTCCCCGCTACGAAAAAATACTGGTGGAAAATCATGTGGCCTTACAGGAAGAGCTGGATGCAATGAAAAAACAGATAAAAAAAGAAATCCGTAAGATTGCCAATGAGGTTTATGAAGAGTCTTTAGATCCTGCAAACAAGGTGGATATAGAAGAAATGCTGCGCCCGGAGACAATGTGGGCAATGCCGATGGAGGGACTGCGATGAAAAAGATAACATTAAATAATGCTCTGGATGAGGCGTATCTGGAGGAAATGCTTCGTGATGAGGATGTCATTTTATTTGGAGAAGATGTGCAGACCGGATGCGGAGCCACATCTCACCCGCTGCTGGCCCAGAATTTTGGACCAGACCGTCTGATTCCAATGCCTATCACAGAACAGCTGATCTGCAATAGTGCAGTTGGTATGGCTCTGGCTGGAATGCGGCCCATAGCGGAACTTGGGTTTGAGGATTTTTTAAGTCTTGGATTTGACGCGTTAGCCAATCAGGCAGCTAAAATCCGGTTCTGGTCCCACGGAAAGGTGAAATGCCCTATGGTTGTAGTGACCTGCGGCGGAGTGGGCGCCGGATGCGGATGCAATCATTCTCAGAAAGCAGAAGCTTGGCTGGCAAATGTACCCGGACTTAAGATTTTATGTCCTACCACTGCGGCAGATACAAAAGGAATGATGAAAGCAGCTATCCGTGACGATGATCCTGTACTGTTTTTAGTAAACCGGAGCCTGCAGTACGTAGAAGATGAAATTCCGGAAGAGGATTATATTGTTCCTCTGGGAAAAGCACGTATTGCAAAAGAGGGAAAAGATCTTACGGTTGTATGCTGGCACCGCCCTTATACATACGTAATGGAGCTGGCAGAAGAGCTGAAAGAGGAGGGGATTGATCTTGAAGTTATTGATCCCCGCAGTATGTGTCCATTTGATAAAGAGACGATTATTACTTCTGTTCGAAAGACAGGACGTCTGCTGGTTACCCATGAAGCGCCCTACAAATTCGGGCCCTGCGCCGAAATTATTACAACGGTGGTAGAAGAAGCTATGGACAGCTTAAAAGCAGCCCCCGTCCGGGCCTGCACACCTATGACAGCGATACCTTCCTTAAGTCCCGAAATGGACACTGTTGTAACGAAAGAGCAGATCAGGAAAGCTGTATATCAGATGTGGGATTGACACCCGCCACTGATATACGCTCCGCCAGGAGGTGCAGCGATTCGGTATAGAATGTTGTCAGCAAAGCTGACCCGAATCGCGCACCAAGTCTCGCATGAGCGAGACTTGAAAAAATTATGAAGATGATTTAGTCTACGGAGCGGGTTTTTACAGAGATTTTACAGGGGAAAGGAGAAGAAAGAATGGCACAGGGAAATAGAAAGAAATTGTATTATGGCTGGATGATTACTCTGCTGGCAGGACTGACCTATTTTGGTTCTAATGGACTGCTGTCTGCCTCTTCCGGAAATATAATCAGTGAGCTGCTTTTAGTCAAAGGCTGGGATGCCGCGTCGGTTAGTATGACATATACCATTAAATCTGTTTTGGGCTTATCTTTACCGATTGTGGGACTGCTGTTGTTAAAAGTAGGACCAAGAAAATGTATCTGTGTAACAACATTGATTACAGCTGTCTTTTTGGCAGCTACAGGCTGGGTAGATTCGCCGATGATCTTTGTACTTGTTTATGGAATTGCTGTAAGTTTTAGTATGCTGTTTAACGATCAGCTGGCCTGCTTTACCATTGTAAATAACTGGTGGAACCGCCGGCGGGGGGAGCAGGGCGGATATGTCCAGGCGCTGGGCGGTCTTGGGGGTGTTGTATTTCCACCCATTGTTGCTCTGTTATTTATGAATTTCAGCTGGAAAACGTCTCTGATCATTATGGCTGTACTGCTGGTTGTGATTACGGCGCTTCCCCAATGGTTTCTTATGAAAGATCATCCGGCTGAAATGGGACTTAAGATTGACGGGGAAGATACGGAAGCGAAAGCAGAAAAAACGGACAGCAGCAAAGCAGTTGGAAAGAAGAGGGGGTACTATCAGTCTGCCGTAAACTGGGATGTCAAGGATGCTGTCTGCACCCCGCAGATCTGGTTTATGGGAATTGCCTGGGGAGGCGTTACCTTTGGGTATTGTTCCATTATGTATTTCGGGATTACCCATATGGTGATGAATGGATTTGGAGAACTAAAAGCGGCCTCCCTGATTTCAGCGCTGAGCCTGTTTATTATGATCGGCAGTCTTCTTTTAAGCCGCATCACGGACCGTATCAGCCCTAAAATTTCACTGTTCTTGATTTCACTGATCTGTGGAATCGGGTATCTGCTGTTTGATATTGGAACGGTGAATAATAGTATCTGGCTGATTATTCTGGCTATGGCTCTGGCGGGACTTCCAGACGGACCGATTCTGTCGGCGATTATGAACGGTGTGTGTTCTTATTACGGACCTAAAAATTATGCGGCCCTGCAGCCATACTGCAATGTGGTACTGACAATTATTGCCTCTATATCTTCCGTTATCTGCGGAGCGGTGCTGACTTCTACCGGAACTTTATCAAATGCGTATTATATATCTGCGGCATTTGCGGTAATTGTAGCGTTTGTAGCGCTGTTTTTAAAACCGCCGAAGCTGTCAGAGAAATTAAAGGAAAAATATGCGGCCCGGGACGAAGCTGAGAAAAAGCTTGGGGATCAGATTCTGGGGCCATAAAAAAGATACAGACAGGCGTGCGGATGAAAATCCCGTACGTCTGTTTTTGGAACAATGAAAGGAGACATAATGAAAACGTCAGTATTTCATTCTGTAAATGCCGGTCTGTACTTTTATTTTCAAAACACGGGAATCTGGATTGACGGTATTCATGATGGGAGTGGTGTTGGCATGTCGTTAATGCCTGATGAACTGATAAAGGATATGGAGTGCGGCACAGGGCTGTTTCAATGCGTATCCGGTTTTGTTTTTACACACCTCCATGAGGACCATTTTAATAAAGAAAAAACAGAGAGATTTTTACAGAGAGCTTCCTGTGAAACGGCAGTGTATACACCGACAGCTTATTCGGAAGCAGTAAAGCCTGAGCCATTGGCAGAAGGAGTAAAACGCCTGTCTGTAGGAAGCGGGGAAGTATTGACGAAAAAGACAATGCATGATGGGGAAGGGTATCAAAAGGCTCCCCATGAATCTGTGCTGCTGCGGCTGGGGGGAGAGAGTTTTTACATAGCGGGAGACGCTGTGCTGGATGTAAAAGATGCCAAAATCTTAGGGGCTTACGGGGAGCATATGAAGATGGCTTTTTTGAATCTGTATCAGCTTGGGGACAGCTGTGCAGAAGAATTTTTACAAAAGCTGGGAGCCCGCTGTGTAATGCTCTATCATTTGCCGTTTCCAGAGGATGACAGATTCAGCTATAGAATTATGGCCCGCCAGATCATGAAAAAACGTTGTGAGTCTTTGGAAAAATTGGGAATTTGTGTGAAGGTTCCAAAACATATGACCTGGATAAAATAAAGATGAAAATACAGAAGAATAGAAGGGTTCCTTTAAAAGAGCTGTTCTTGTCAGCTGTCAGGTAAAACCGGTGAAAACCGGTTTTACCTGTATACAGGACTATAGTTTGTGGCAGCACATTCCATGAACATCATGGGCGGCTTCCATAATGCTTTCGCTGACCGTTGGATGAGCATGTATAGTATTGGCCAGCTGAGTTATCGTCAGCTTATTTTGGATAGCTAAAGCGGCTTCTCCGATCATTTCCGTTGCATGGGGGGCAATGATATGGCATCCGATAACCTGCTCTGTGTTGGCATGGCAGATGATTTTTACAAAACCGCTGGAACAGTTTACTGCCAGACAACGGCCGTTTCCGGAAATATCAAAGTATCCGGTTTTTACCGGTTCCCCTGCGGCAGAAGCTTTTTCTTCGGTAAGTCCCACGGATGCAATTTCGGGGGTTGTGTAAATACAGCCCGGGACAGCAGAATAGTCCATGGTCCGGTCCAAACCGGCGCAGTGACCGGCAGCGATGATTCCCTGAGCGGTGGCGGTATGGGCCAGCTGAATGGTTCCTGTAATATCACCGATGGCATAAATGCCGGGAACATTGGTCTGCATATGGGCGTCTGTTTCAATATAACCTTTTTCATTGCATCTTACACCGGCCGCTTTCAGATTCAGACTGGCTGTATTTGGTTTTCTTCCAACAGCAAGAATGACTTGTTCAGAAGAAACCTGGCAGAGCTGAGAGTCTTTTTCAAAAATGACTTCTGAGCCGTTTTTGATTTCACAGACAGCTGCATTTACATGTATGTCGATGTTTTTTTCTGCCAGAAGTGTGGTCATAAGGCTGCAGATATCAGAATCCATGCCGTACAGAATGGAGGGCATCATTTCAATAATTGTAACTTTTTTTCCAAGATTAGCAAAAAGAGTGGCAAACTCTACTCCTATGACGCCGCCTCCTATAATGGCAACTGATTCCGGACATTCTTCCAGCCCCAGCACATCATCTGAATTTAAAACGTTTTCATGATCTGCACCGGGGATAGGAATCAGAGCCGGTGTAGAACCTGAGGCCAGAATGATTTTTTCGGCGGTATATTCTTCCTCCCCTGCTTTCAAAGAGTGAGGACCTGTAAATGCGGCCTCCCCGCGCACCAGCTCTACTCCGTGTCCGGTTACCAGCGCTTCAACGCCGGAACGAAGCTGTTTTACAACTTTATCTTTGCGTTTTGCTATTTTTTTATATTTGAAATCAATATCTCCCTTGATTTCTATGCCAAGGCTTTTGCAGTTTTGAATATCATAAAACAGATCAGAACTGTAAAGCAGAGTTTTTGTTGGAATACATCCTCTGTTTAAACAGGTTCCCCCAAGCTCTTCTTTTTCAATGAGAACTGTACGAAGTCCCTGTTGTGCACACCGGATGGCAGCGATATATCCCCCTGGTCCTCCGCCGATAACGGCTGCCTGATAATTATTCATGGTAGTTTCCTCCTTCAAAGATATTTAGATAGACAGTCAGAGCAGCAATTGCAATGGTTATATTGTGCCCGTGCCCCAGTTCCGGTACATACAGTCCCTCAAAGGAAGCACCGCCGGAGAGAATCTGAATTTCCGTATCGTACATATTAAGAAGCGCTTCAATGGATTTGGGATCAACAGATGCAGGTTCCGGGACAAAAATCTGAGCCTTGATACGGATATTTTCCCGGGAAGCACTCAGACCGAAAATATCATGAACACCGGCCATACAGCAGTGGTGCATGGCGTCTTTTACTGCACGGATGGCAGCTTTTGTCTGGTCCTCCCCATGCAGATCGCTTCCCTGGCCAAATTCGATTAAGTATCGTTGATAAGCCATAGATTTATGCCTCCCTGCCAGATGCTTTATGATACATGTACTTCCAAGGATCCTTAAGAACTTTATTAACACTTTCTAAAAATTTGGCAACCAGTACGCCGTCAGCGAATCCGTGGTCAATGGTCAGACTGAATAACGTCATGTTGCCGGGGACAATCTGGCCTTCTTCGTTGTAAATCGGAAGCACCCGGTTGCGGCTGATTCCGAAGATAGCTGCCTGAGGCGGATTTAAAAAGGGATGCTGGTCATCAATAAGATAGGAACCAAGATTGCTGACAGAAAAAGTAGCCCCTTCCAGCTTGACTCTCATAAGTTTGCCTTTTTTCAGATAGGTGTATGTTTTGTTTAACTCTTCGGATATTTCTTCAATATCTTTTTGATCTGCATGTTCCAGGACAGGGGTCATAAGCACTCCATTAATAGAGGCTGCAACACTGATATTGATATCGTCATAATAAATCAGCTGCCCGTTTTGCCGGGAACCATTTAATTCCATGTTTTCTTCCATGGCGCATGCGGCTGTTTTTACATACAGATCCCCAAAGGTGATTTTTCTGCCGCTGTCTTTTAATTTTTCATTTACTTCCCGGCGGAATTCCATAAGTCTGGTAATATCCAGCTGAGCAGAACCGGTTCCCTGGGGAAACTCCAGTTTGCTTTTTGACATATTCTGGGAAATCACAGCCCGCAGTCCTTCCAGAGGGATGCATTCGCGGATCCGGCGTCCTTCTTCATCAATTGTTGACATAATGTAATACCTCCTTTGTGATCGTAATAAGATGAATGAGACAGGTATGTATATGATCTGTCTTAGATATTAAAATTAAGAAGCAAAACCGGTGCCAGATTTGTAAAACAAACATGGAAATAGTAAAAGGGATGTAACAGATAAAAAAAAGACTACAAATAGAGACAAATAAAAAATTTCTGATAAAATAGAAATATATAGGACAGATTTTTGAAAGGAGAAGGAAAATGGAGAAAAAACTGTCATATTTAAACCTGCCTGCTGAACATGTGCTGGAGATTATAACTTTTGTGCTGGACCAGCTGGATGAAAAAATACTGATTATTGATAAGGAGGGGGATTTTAGATACTATAATCAAAAATATCTGGATTATTACGGAGAGCTGTGGCAGGACAGCAAAGATATATCGGCAGATCAGATTTTTGATCAGAATTTGTTTTCATTAAAAACTAAAGATGCAGAAATTTTAGCTGAATTTATAAAATCTCATGAAAATATTGAGAAGCTGTTTAATGCACCGGATGTAAAAAGTGAACATGATGTATTTACTGATATTGTGCCGATCTTTTTAAAAGATGAGTTTTGGGGAATTTTGATTGTAGAGCATGATTCGAAACTGATTACATCACTGAACAATCAGCTGAATTACTACAAATCTTTGAGTATGAATTTAAAACAGCAGCTAAACAGTAAAAATGAACTGCCGTCATCTTTTCATCATGTAATCGGAGATTCGGTCCAGATGTTAAGAGTCCTAAACTTATGCGCCCATGTGGCTCCCACCCAGAGTTCCGTCTGTCTGCTGGGAGAGAGCGGCACTGGCAAAGAGGTGCTGGCAGAAGCCATTCATTTAAGCTCCGTGAATGTGGATGGTCCTATGATCAAGGTGAACTGCGCGGCAATACCGGAGTCGTTAATGGAGAGTGAACTGTTTGGATATGAAAAAGGGGCATTTACAGGGGCAAGTCCTCAGGGACGTGCAGGGAAATTTGAACTGGCCAGCGGCGGAACGCTGTTTTTAGATGAGATTGGGGAGATGCCTCTTCCCATGCAGGCTAAACTGCTGCGGGTCATACAGGAAAAGGAAATCACAAGAGTGGGCGGCTCAAAAACCATTAAGCTGAATTTCCGTCTGATTACGGCTACCAACCGGGATCTGGAAAATATGGTGGAAGAAGGTACCTTTCGGGAGGATCTTTATTACAGAATCTGTGTGATTCCAATACATATTCCGCCTCTTCGGGAGAGAAAGGATGATATACCGCTGCTGGCAAATCAGTTTTTGGATTCCCTTTGTTCTAATACAAATGATATGCGCTGTTTCTCTGACGAAGTTTTGGAACAGTTTATGAATTACAAATGGCCGGGGAATATCAGAGAACTGAAAAATTGTGTGGAACGGATGGCCATTCTCTGTCCGGATACCTGTATTGGAGAGGAATATCTTCCACTGCAGATTACAAAATCCGGAATGCCCAAGAAATCTGATTCAGAAAAGAACCGGTATAATCTTCACGTAATTACGGAAAAGATGGAAAGAGAGACCATAAAAAATGTACTTGAAATTGTAAATGGCAATAAATCCAAAGCCATTGAACTTCTTGGGATATCCAAGCGGAATTTTTATATGAAACTGGAGAAATACGGGTTAAAATAAATATTTTATCAGCAGTGTTTAGAGAAATATCCAGGGCAGCAGCATATTGTTTTGGGACGTAATTGGTATATAAATTATACGGAGTGTATATTTTATTTACAGCTTTTTTATAAACCTTAAAAGGTCTGTTCCGGATTTTTTGAAAGTAAAGTATATCAGGGACAGAAGATGTAATGGGAAATGGCATATGATTTGCAGGATATGATTCTGAAAGATTTATTTTTAGATGTTACCAGTTATAATTTTACGAACTCTAAGTACGCAGCAGGAGGAATTCAGATGATATTTATACAATCCAACAGCACAAATCCCTATTATAATCTTGCTCTTGAGGAATATATGTTTGAACAAATGGACCGTAACAGGGAGTATTTTATGCTCTGGCAGAATGCGAATACCATTGTAGTGGGGAAATATCAGAATACATTAGAAGAAATTAATCAGTCCTTTGTAGACAAATACGGGCTCCGTGTTGTCAGGCGGCTGTCCGGGGGCGGGGCGGTTTACCATGATCTTGGAAATCTGAATTTTACTTTTGTGGCAGGAAGCAGGGAGCATCCTGAATTTGACTTTGAAAAGTTTGCACTTCCGGTGGTAGAGACCCTTAAGAAATTTGGGATCTGTGCACAGATGAATGGAAGAAATGATATTTCGATTGACGGGAAGAAAATATGCGGCAATTCTCAATATGCCAAAAAAGGCAGGGTGCTGCATCACGGCTGTATTATGCTGGACTCTAATCTGCAGAATGTTTCAGATGCACTGAATGTAAAAGTGGCAAAGTTTGAATCAAAAAGTGTAAAGTCTGTGCGGGCCAGGGTAACTACCATTAATACTTATGCGAAAACGCCAATATCCATGGAGGCATTTAAACAGGCCCTGATACAGGAGGTATTTTGTTCCTGCGGGTTAGAGGTGTATCATTTTTCCCCTGAACAGGAAAAGGAAATTGAAAGGCTTCAGAAAGAAAAGTATGAAACCTGGGACTGGAATTACGGAAGAAATCCTCTCTGTAATATGAAAAGAGAGCTGAAATTTTCAGGGGGACTTCTGACTGCACAGATGCAGATTGAACACGGCGTGATAGAGCAGATTAAATTTTTCGGAGACTTTTTTGGAAATGGAGAGATCTGGGAGCTGGAAAAGAAACTGACAGGTCTGCGTACAGACGAATATTTGAAAGATCATGTGGAAAAAATGAATGTGGGATATTATATTCATGGGATTACGGAAGAAGAATTATGTAGACTGCTGAAGTAGGAAAATGTATAGAGAAAAAATACAGCCGTGTCATTAAGTGCGAAAGCAAGTAAAAAACCTCTGTGAAGCCCGTAAAATCAGGGCTTCACAAATTTTTACAATAAATTAGCACTCAACACTTGACAGTGCTAACAAAAGGTGATATAACGTGTTTATGGAAAAGTGTTATATATAAAATAGAACAAACAAGAATATATTCCTGAAAGGAGGAATGTTTTATGAATATTCAGAAATTCACACAGAAATCAATGGAAGCAATCAGTGACTGCGAAAAGCTTGCGTATGAATACGGCAATCAGGAAATTGAGCAGGAGCATCTGCTGATGGCCCTGGTGCGTCAGAGTGAAGGATTGATCTTAAAGCTCATTGAAAAGATGGAAATTAATAAAGAACATTTTATCAATAATGTTCAGAAACATTTGGAACAGCGGGTAAAAGTATCCGGAGGCCAGGTTTATGTGGGCCAGCATTTGAATAAAGTACTGATCAGTGCCGAGGATGAGGCGAAACAGATGGGAGACGAATATGTCTCTGTAGAGCATTTGTTCCTGGCTTTGCTGAAATATCCAAATGCAGCCGTAAAAGAGATTTTTAAGGAATACGGTATTACAAGGGAACGGTTTTTGCAGGTGCTTTCCACTGTAAGAGGAAATCAGAGAGTAACGTCAGATAATCCGGAGGCTACTTATGATACTCTGGAAAAATACGGTTATGATATGGTAGAACGGGCCAGAGAACAAAAGCTTGATCCGGTAATTGGACGTGACAGTGAGATTCGTAATGTCATCCGGATTCTGTCAAGAAAAACGAAAAACAATCCGGTTTTAATCGGTGAACCCGGAGTTGGTAAAACTGCTGTAGTAGAAGGCCTGGCACAGCGTATTGTCAGAGGAGACGTACCGGAAGGACTGAAAGACAAAAAACTTTTCGCTCTGGATATGGGAGCTTTGGTTGCAGGAGCAAAATACCGGGGTGAGTTTGAAGAGCGTCTGAAAGCGGTTCTGGATGAAGTGAAAAAAAGCGAAGGCAAAATTATTCTGTTTATTGATGAGCTGCATACCATTGTAGGTGCAGGTAAGTCTGACGGAGCTATGGATGCCGGCAACATGTTAAAACCTATGCTGGCCCGGGGCGAGCTTCATTGTATCGGGGCGACGACTCTGGATGAATACCGTGAATATATTGAAAAGGATGCTGCTTTAGAGCGGCGTTTTCAGCCGGTTATGGTTGACGAGCCGACGGTTGAGGATACCATTTCCATTCTCCGCGGCCTGAAGGAACGTTATGAAGTATTCCATGGAGTAAAAATTACAGACGGAGCGCTGGTATCAGCTGCTGAACTGTCCAATCGTTATATTTCTGACCGTTTCCTGCCGGATAAGGCTATTGATCTGGTGGATGAAGCCTGTGCGCTGATTAAAACGGAACTGGATTCTATGCCTACAGAGCTGGATGAATTAAACCGCCGGGTAATGCAGATGGAAATTGAAGAGACTGCTTTAAAGAAAGAAGAGGATAAGCTCAGCAAAGACCGTCTGGAAAATCTGCAGAAAGAGCTTGCAGAACTGAAAAATGAATTTCAGACAAAAAAGGCTCAGTGGGATAATGAGAAAAAAGCCGTTGAGCGGGTGCAGAAGCTTAGAGAAGAACTGGAAGCATTAAATAAAGAAATCCAGCTGGCACAGCAGAATTATGATCTGAACAAAGCTGCGGAACTTCAGTATGGGAAAAAACCTCAGCTGGAAAAACAGCTGGAAGCAGAAGAAGAGATCGTAAAAGCAAAAGATATGTCTCTGGTTCATGAAGCTGTCAGCGATGAGGAAATTGCAAGAATTGTTTCCAGATGGACCGGCATTCCAGTTGCGAAACTTACGGAGAGTGAGCGAAATAAAACACTTCATCTGGACGAGGAACTGCATAAACGTGTGGTTGGTCAGGACGAAGGCGTTACGAAAGTAACAGAGGCAATTATCCGCTCCAAAGCAGGGATTAAGGACCCAAGCAAGCCCATTGGTTCTTTCTTATTCCTGGGACCTACCGGTGTCGGTAAAACAGAGTTAGCCAAAGCTCTTGCCGCAAGTCTTTTTGACGATGAGAGCAATATGGTCCGGCTGGATATGAGTGAGTACATGGAGAAATATTCGGTATCCCGTCTTATCGGAGCGCCTCCGGGATATGTAGGATATGACGAAGGCGGCCAGCTGACAGAAGCAGTCCGCAGAAAACCATATTCCGTTGTACTGTTTGATGAGGTGGAAAAGGCCCATCCCGATGTCTTTAATGTACTGCTGCAGGTATTAGACGACGGACGGATTACTGATTCTCAGGGGCGTACCGTTGATTTTAAAAATACCATTATTATTATGACTTCAAACCTTGGATCTGCTCATCTTCTGGAAGGAATTAACGAACAGGGTGATATTAGTCCCCAGTGTGAGCAGCAGGTACTAAATGAGTTAAGAGGAAATTTCAGACCGGAGTTTTTAAACCGTTTAGATGAGATCATTCTGTTTAAGCCGCTGACCAAAGATAATATTGGCCACATTATTGGTTTGTTAATGAATGAATTAAATAACCGTTTAAAAGAGCGTGAGATTTCAGTAGAACTGAGTTCTAAGGCAGAGCAGTTTATTGTAGATCACGGGTATGATCCGGTTTATGGTGCGAGACCTTTGAAACGGTTTTTACAAAAACATGTTGAAACGTTGTCTGCAAAATTGATACTTTCTGATGCTGTACGGGCAGGAGATATTATTTTAATTGATCTGGTAAATGATAAACTGGAAGCAAGGGTAAAATAAAAAATAATTTTTTCTGACTGCCTTGATGAGATAGACTTTTTTGGGCAAAACCGGAAAAGCAGCTGCAGTATGATTAATAAGGGCGAAAGGCTGATATTTAAGCTTTTCGCTCTTTGGCGTCTGTGCTATAATGCAAAAAACAGCAGGAGGATTCTAAGATGCATAACGTTGATATCCGCAATGTCAGTCTTGGACAGATTCATTATTTTATAAAAGTGGCAGAGTATGGAAATATTACCAAAGCGGCAGAATATTTTAATCTGACCCAGCCAACGCTGAGTAAAAAGATTATGAGTCTGGAGGAGCAGCTGGATCTGCAGGTATTTATCCGGGGGAAAAAATCCATTACATTAACGCCGGCAGGAAAATTTCTGTATGAACAATGGAGAAATCAGATAGATCAGATTGAAGAGGATATACAGCATGCCCATATTCTGCAGCAGGGATACTCCAAACGAATTGTTGTTGCCTGTCTGGATTCCTTTCGGCCGGAAGCTTTTTTACTGCCTGCAGTGGAGCATTTTAAGAGGAATTATAAAGACGTTATGATACGTTTAGAATCGGATGCAGCCCAGGATATCCGGGAAATGCTGATTCACGGGGAAGTGGATGTGATTTTTTCTGTACTTTATGATTTCCAGGAGAAAGAAATGACACATATCGGATGGAAAAAGCTGGGGAAATGCCCCCATGCTGTCTGTATGAATCAAACAAATCCGCTGGCTCAAAAAGAGGTGCTGGCGATTGAAGATTTAAAGCAGTCTGACTTTGTCTGCATTTCTCCGATGCAGCTGCCGGAATATGTCAAAGAGCTGCATCGGGTATGCAGTGTGGGAGGGTTTGCTCCTAATATTACAAATTATGTGTCTTCTGCCAATTCCCTGACATTAAATCTTATGGCCCCAAATGACATTTTTTTATGTGATCAGTACTATGCGGATATGAAGTCAGAAGATCATTGTCTGGTTCCTATTAAAAATACAGAGAGCGGGTATATTATGGCCTGGCGGGAAGATACGGACAATATTTATATCCGGAAATTTGTAGATTTGTCTTTGGAATTTCTGGGAAAATAAAAGTCCGCACTGGGAAGAAAATACCATTCAAAATCGGCATGTATGAATGAATATTTACAATTTCTAAAATTAATATAAAAAAAATATAATAGAGATATAAAAATTACAGAGTATTTGTACCGGTATTTCCGAAGCAGTGGAGAACGTGAAATGCTCTGTTTTTTTGTACCTATTTTACAAGTATGAGGAGGTTTTAGGTTTGAAACAAAAAAAGAAAAGTGAATTGTTTGGGTTCGGAAAAGGCTGGGGAACAATTGTTTTCTGTCTGTTAATGTTCTGGTTTTATGCAGGAATGGTTAATGACAGTTCTAACATTGTGGCTCCGGCGGTTGCAGAAAAACTTGGTATTCCTGCAGGAAGTGTTCTTAATATGGGAACGGTAGCAGCTATGATCGGTGTTATCTTCTTCTTTGTTATGGGAGCGGTGAATCGTAAAATCGGTCCAAGAGTTACCTCGTTTATCTGTTTGATTCTGGCTGGAGCGGGTTATTTCGGAATGGGTCATGCCAACAGTTTGTTTGTATATGCCTTTTCTCTTTGTGTCTGTACGATTGGGGCCATGAGCGCAGGATATATTGCCGGCGGTGCTTTTGTAACACAGTGGTTTCCCAAGAAAAAGGGAATTGTCATGGGATATACAACCATGGGACACAATATGGCAACGGGATTTTTTGTGCCGTTAATTACCTTTCTGGTAGCAAGACTTGGGGTTACTAATGCTGTTGTTATTCCGGCAGTGCTTGTAATTGTACTGGCCCTTGCAGGATTACTGCTGATGCGTAATACTCCTCAGGAACGTGGAATTAATCCTGATAATGTTTCAGATGAAGAATATCAGAAAGAGTATTTTATCGAGGAGACCGGAAAAGACGGCGGCTGGACTGTGAAAAAGCTGTTTCGTTTAAAAGGTTTCTGGATGGTGGCAGTGGCATCCGGCGGATTCCAGTTTGTATCCACTATTATTATTACACAGCTGGTAGTAAGAAATATGGAACTTGGATTTTCACAGATACAGGCAACTACCATTATGACAGTTCTTGCTTTTGCCGGAATTTTTGGCTCCTGGCTGATTGGCGCAATGGATCAGAAGCTGGGAACAAAGAAGACTATGATTTTCTTTGGTATCTGGTATGCAGCAGCTCTGTTTATTGAGGTGACAGAAGTAAAGGCCTGTGTATACATATTCCTGGTAATGTTTGCGCTGGCTCTGGGAGGATCTGCAAACTTTACAACCTCGCTGCCGGCGGCAGTTTTCGGCCGCCATGGATTTGAAAAGGTAAACAGCGTTCTGTTTCCCATTCAGGCGCTGGTATCCTCCCTTGGTTTCTGCGTTAATGGGAATGTGTTAAATGCTACGGGAAGTCTTCGGATGTCTTATGTAATAGCTGGTATAGCTTCACTGCTTGTGGTAGTTTTGGTGCTGTTTATTAAAGAGCATCAGTATAACAGAGATTTTATGACAGAGGCAGAGGCGGAAGCATTTACAAAAAAACTGGAAAAAATGTAGTATTTCAGGAGAGACATTTCATATGATATAAAAACAATATGTTAGAGATCTGTGAAATGAAAAAAGTTATTTTTTTAGTTTTTGGAATTTTGATAACAGCGGGCAGCTTTTTTCTCTCTTCTCATATCAGTGATCACAGAATTACTGAAAGCTTTTATCAGGCTGAAACAAAAGAACCCGCGGAACAAATAAAAAAAGTTGCACTTACATTTGATGACGGTCCCAATGAGGAGTATACGCCAAAACTCCTGGACGGGCTGAAAAAACGAAATGTACGGGCAACTTTTTTTCTGCTTGGAAAGCAGGTGGAACAATATCCGGAACTGGCAAAGAGAATTTCAGATGAAGGGCATCTTATTGGCTGTCATGCCTATGAGCATAAAGATTTAAGCCGCCTTTCCCTGGAGGAGGCATGCAGGCAGATCACAGATACCAATGATCTGTTATATGAAGTAACCGGGCATCGGCCTATGTTTATGCGGCCGCCCTATGGAAGCTGTCAGGAACAGCTGCCGGAAAAAACAGAAATGATTGAGGTATTATGGGATATTGATACAGTTGACTGGTCTTTGCGCAATACAGATCAGGTGGTAAAAAACACCTTGAAAAAGGTAGAGGACGGAAGCATCATTTTAATGCATGATGAATTTCAGGAAAGTGTGGATGCAGCGCTGCAGCTTGTAGATGCCCTGGAAAAAGAGGGGTATCAGCTTGTTACTGTGGAAGAGTTGATTTTAGACTGAAAATCTGTCTGCGTCTGGTCAGAACAGATGAACACAAATACCTTTCTGTCTGGGGATTCGTATTGATAAATGAGAAAGGTTTTATTATAATAAAGCAGACAAAACAGTGAGGAATGTATACTGGGAAAACAGGAGTCACATAGAATGAAAAAATGGAAAAAAGGACTGCTTGCCGCCGGCATTGCAGCAGCAGTGATTGTGCTTGTGTTTACTATTTATGTACAGCAGTATTATCACAGCCAGGTGGATGTAGCCACAGAAGAAAGAGAGGAATCCAATTTACAGATTCAGGAGGAAAATGGGTACATAGAAATCCTTCCGAAAAATGAAAAAACAGACACCGCATTTATTTTTTATCCTGGTGCCAAGGTAGAGTACACATCGTATCTGCCTCTGATGGAATTGCTGGCAGATCAGGGAATCGCCTGCTATCTGATGCATATGCCATGCAATCTGGCGGTTTTTCATGTGGATGCAGCTGATACGATTTTGGAAAAATATTCGTATAAACATTATTATATTGGAGGGCATTCCCTTGGGGGAGCTATGGCAGCTGCATATCTTGACGGAAATGCAGATCAGTACGATGGCCTTGTGCTTCTGGGAGCCTACTCCACCAAAGACTTAAGTAATACGGATTTAAAGGTACTTTCTGTTTATGGAAGTGAGGATCAGGTGTTAAGCAGGGAAAAATATCAGGAAGATCTTGATAATCTTCCTGATTCCCTTAAGGAGCTGGTGATTGAAGGCGGTAATCATGCATATTACGGAAATTACGGAGAACAGAAAAAAGACGGAACGGCTTTGGTTACAAGGCAGCAGCAGCAAAAGGAAACGGCAGAGGCTATTTATGAGCTGATACAGACAAATAAATGATCTAATGAGAGATCATCAGGAGGAGGATTTTATGAACCAGAGACAGATGGCAGTCAAAGACATGATATTGCAGGGAAACACGTATCTTGGAATTGAGTTTGGGTCTACCAGGATTAAGGCGGTACTGATTGATGAGGAGCATAATCCTGTTGCGTCCGGCAGTCATGAATGGGAAAACCGCTATGAAAATAATCTCTGGACGTATTCGCTGGAGGATATTTTTCAGGGGCTTCAGGACAGTTATCAGAAAATGTCAGAAGATGTGAAAAAACAATATGGAGTTGAAATCGTGAGGGTGAAAGGCATTGGTTTCAGTGCTATGATGCACGGATATATGGCTTTTGATAAAAATGGAAATCTGCTGGTGCCCTTTCGAACCTGGAGAAACAGCAATACGAAGAAGGCGTCAGAGATTTTGACGGAATATTTTGATTTTCATATTCCTGAGCGGTGGAGTATTGCGCATCTGTATCAGGCTGTTTTAAATCAGGAAGATCATGTGAATAAGATTGCGTTTATTACAACGCTGGCTGGATTTATTCACTGGAAATTAACCGGTGAAAAAGTGATTGGAATCGGAGATGCTTCCGGAATGTTTCCCATTGACTCTGATCTTAAAGATTATGACAGGGAGCTGATTGACAGGTTTGATCAGCTTCTGGCTGACAAAGCATACCACTGGAAACTTAAAGAGATACTGCCAAAAGTGCTGACCGCGGGCCAGGAAGCGGGAAGACTGACGCAAGAAGGGGCAAAGCTTTTAGATCCCAGCGGAAAGCTGCAGGCAGGTATTCCCTTTTGTCCGCCGGAAGGAGATGCGGGAACCGGGATGACAGCAACTAACAGTGTGGCAGTGCGCACAGGAAATGTATCAGCAGGAACCTCTGTCTTTGCTATGATTGTTCTGGAAAAAGCGTTGAAGAAACTGCATCCGGAAATTGATATGGTGACAACCCCTTTTGGTGAGCCGGTAGCTATGGTACATGCCAATAACTGCACATCTGACCTGAATGCCTGGGTGAATCTGTTCCGGGAGTTTGCCGAAGGCTGCGGGTTTTCCATAGATAACAATACACTGTATACCACATTATTTAAAAAAGCCCTGGAGGGAGATGCAGACTGCGGAAATCTGCTTTCTTATTGTTATCTGTCCGGGGAAAATATTACAGGATGCCAGGAAGGACGTCCGCTGTTTGTCCGCACCCCGGACAGCCGTTTTAATCTGGCGAATTTTATGCGGACGCATTTATATACCAGTCTTGGAGCCTTGAAAATCGGCATGGATATTCTGCTGAAAGAAGAGGGTGTGTGTATTGATCAGGTCTTTGGACACGGCGGTTTTTTCAAAACTCAGGGAGTGGGGCAGAGGATCATGGCAGCTGCCATGAATGCTTCCGTATCTGTTATGGAGACTGCCGGAGAAGGAGGCGCCTGGGGGATTGCACTGCTGGCGGCCTATATGGATCGGAAAGAAGAAACAGAAAGCTTAAGTGAATACCTCTCAGAGAAAGTTTTCAAAGGGCAGGCAGGTTCCTGCATAAAGCCAGATCCGGAAGATGTGGAAGGATTTGAAACTTTTATTCAGCGGTATAAAGATGGACTGGCTATTGAAAATGCGGCTATTGAGCGTTTTAAATAGACTGTTTGGAAAATTTACATTTTGTCATGGAATCTGAAGCGTGGCAGCTTTCGCATGAAAGTCTGCCTGTTGGGTTCAGAAAAGAAAAGCGGAGAAAATAAAAATGCTGGAAAAATTAAAACAGGCAGTATATGAGGCGAATATGCTGCTTCCAAAATATCAACTTGTTACATTTACCTGGGGAAATGTCAGCCAGATTGACCGGGAAACCGGATATTTTGCCATTAAACCAAGCGGTGTGGATTATGAAAAACTGACGCCGGACGATATGGTAATTATGGATCTTGAAGGTAACAAAATTGAGGGGAGATTCAATCCGTCTTCGGATACGCCTACTCATATAGAAATTTATAAAGCATTTAAAAATGTGGGAGGTATCGTACATACCCACTCCTCCTGGGCAACAAGCTGGGCCCAGGCCGGCCGGAGCATTCCCTGTTACGGGACAACCCATGCGGATTATATGTATGGAGAGATTCCCTGCGCCAGATGCCTGACAAAAGAGGAAATTGATCACGACTATGAAAAGAATACAGGGATTCTCATAGCAGAACTATTCCAGAAATATGATTATGAGGCAGTTCCGGCGGTACTTTGTAAAAATCATGGGCCCTTTACATGGGGGAAAGACGGACAGGAAGCGGTACATCATGCAGTTGTCCTGGAGGAAGTTGCAAAAATGGCCGCAAGGTGCGAGATGATTAATCCCAGTGTCCAGACGGCGCCGCAGGAACTGCAGGATAAGCATTATTACCGGAAGCACGGAAAAGATGCTTATTATGGGCAGAAGCAGCCGTAAAGCAGATAGGAAAGGAATTCAAATTAATTGAACAGGAAACACAGACGATATTGATTGCAGCATTTGTTAAAATGGTTTTATGCATCTGTTAGTTATAAAAAGAGTGAAAGAAAGTGGTGAATGAAATCAGCTTTCATACAGTATCTGCATTAAATACGTTGGAGTTTACAGGGAGTGAAGTAGTTTATGGCAAGAAAAAATAATAGTGGATTGTTTTATGTCTGCAGTCTTATAGAGTATATTGGGCGTCTGCAGAAATTAAAACGGTCGGAAGTAGTCCGATATATGGGAATGGAAACAATTGAGCGAATATATGAATATGCAGATGTGTTTCATTGTGAAGTGATTGATAAAGTAGCGTCAGAATTTGTAATAGAATGTGAGATACCTCAGGGGGAATTTGATAATGTTTCGGATTGTCAGTATAAAGTTCCGGATTATTGGACAATTGGAGAAGTATATGAAAGATTAATTGAAGATTGTTATGATGAAAATGAAATTTTATATGGAATTCAGGAAGTTTACACGTCATGGATTGATGAAGATTTGTCAGACTATAATACAGATTTTTATTATCAGCCGAGAGATTATATAGCGGCGTGTTATCAGGAGGGGACTATATTATGAAAAAACAGAAGGGACTGTATGGGGGTAGGAGTTAAAGTTAAAGTCCTGCAAACATACAATATTTCACAATTTTTCACCTATTGCTCCGGAATATTATCAAAATAATAGAAATTGAGAAAAAAACTTGTCAATCGCCTGTAATTGGAGTATCTTAGACTTGGCGTTGTGCAGGGATGAAGAGATCATTCTTTCATAAAAGAAGAAAAACCCTGCTCAAATTTCTGCACTGAAACTTAAAATGAATTTTGAATATATATAAAATTCATTTTATTAACGGAAAGGATAGCAACAGTATGGATCTGTTTGATTACATGCGTGAGCAGAAAAAAGAAAAAGAATCGCCCTTGGCTTCCAGACTCCGGCCTGCATCTTTAGATGAGGTTGTAGGACAGCAGCATATTATAGGAAAAGATAAATTATTATATCGGGCAATTTCAGCAGATAAGCTGCAGTCAGTGATTTTTTACGGACCGCCGGGCACCGGAAAAACAACTATTGCCCGTGTTATTGCCAATACTACCAGCGCTGAGTTTATGCAGATCAATGCTACTTCGGCCGGAAAAAAAGATATGGAAGCTGTCATTCAGGATGCAAAAAATAATCAGGGGATGTACGGCAGGAAAACAATACTTTTTATAGACGAAATTCATCGTTTTAATAAAGGACAGCAGGACTATCTGCTTCCCTTTGTTGAGGATGGTACGGTGATTCTCATCGGTGCAACTACTGAAAATCCTTATTTTGAGGTAAATCAGGCTTTGTTATCCAGGTCGGTGGTTTTTGAGCTGCGCCCGCTGGAGCCTGAAGATATCCGGATACTGTTGAGAAGAGCTGTGGAGGATGAAGTAAAAGGACTTGGTTCCTATGGAGCTGTTCTCGAAGCAGATGCGGAAAGCTTTCTGGCAGATTTTTGTAACGGCGACGCAAGAAACGCGCTGAATGCCATTGAGCTGGGCGTGCTGACAACACCCCGGTGTGAAGATGGAAAAATACATATAACCCTGGATGTTGCAAAAGAATGTATTCAAAAACGGACAGTACGTTACGACAAAGATGGAGACAACCATTATGATACAATCTCTGCATTTATTAAAAGTATGCGGGGATCAGATCCTGATGCGGCAGTATACTATCTGGCCCGGATGCTTTATTCCGGCGAGGATATTAAATTTATTGCCAGAAGAATTATGATCTGCGCAGCAGAAGATGTAAGTAATGCAGATCCCATGGCTTTGAATGTTGCTGTCAGTGCAGCTTTGGCTGCAGAACGGCTTGGGATGCCGGAAGCCAGAATCGTATTAAGCCAGGCGGCTGCCTATGTGGCCTGTGCCCCAAAAAGTAATTCGGCGATACTAGCTGTGGACAAAGCTATGGAGCTTGTAAGAAAAGACAAAACGCCTCCGGTGCCTGCTCATTTGCAGGACCGCCATTATCAGGGAGCAGAGAAATTGGGAAGAGGAATTGGATACCGATATGCACATGATTATCCTAATCATTATGTAAACCAGCAGTATCTGCCGGACCCTTATGTGGGAATGCATTTTTATGAGCCGGATAACCAGGGGTATGAAAGTGAGATAAATGCCTATTTTAAAAAAATAAGGCAGCAGGAGGAAGATTAAGATGAAATCATATCAGGAAATGAGTCAGGAAGAATTGATGCAGGAGAGAGCATCGTTAGAGCAGCAGTATAAAGAATATTGTGGAAAAGGGTTGAAGCTGGATATGTCCAGAGGAAAACCTTCCTCGGAACAGCTGGATTTATCTATGCCTATGATGGATGTTTTAAACAGTGACACCCATTTAAACAGCCGCCTGGGAACTGATCTGCGTAATTATGGAATGGTGGATGGAATTGATGAGGCGAAAGAACTGATTGCATCAATGATTGATACAAAGCCGGAAAACGTAATTGTTTACGGAAATGCTAGTTTGAACATTATGTACGACTGTATCAGCCGGTCTATGGTTTTCGGCGTTATGGGAGGTACTCCCTGGAGTAAACTGGAGAAAGTGAAATTTCTCTGTCCGGTACCCGGCTATGACAGACATTTTGCCATAACAGAAGCTTTTGGAATTGAAATGATTAATGTTCCCATGACATCAGAAGGTCCGGATATGGATATGGTGGAAAAGCTTGTAAGTAAGGATGATGCAATAAAAGGAATCTGGTGTGTACCAAAGTATTCAAATCCCCAGGGAATTTCTTATTCTGATGAAACTGTCCGCCGGTTTGCAAATCTGAAGCCTGCAGCCAAAGATTTTCGTATCTATTGGGATAATGCATATTGTGTACACCATTTGTTTGAAGATAAACAGGATGAATTGCTGGATATTATATCAGAGTGTGAAAAAGCGGGAAATCCGGATATGGTCTATGAGTTTTGTTCTACTTCCAAAGTAACATTTTCAGGTGCCGGTATCTCCGGTCTTGCTACCAGTCTGAAAAATAAAGAAGCAATTATAAAACGTCTCAGTGTCCAGACTATTGGTTTTGATAAGATCAATCAGCTTCGTCATGTAAAATTCCTGAAGAACAAAGCGGGAGTAGAAAATCATATGATGAAACATGCGGCGCTGATCCGGCCGAAATTTGAGATGATTCTGAAAAAGTTTGAAGAAGAATTAAAAGGGCTTGGCGTTGGAAACTGGGTAGTTCCAAATGGCGGATATTTTATAACTTATGAGGCAAATGAAGGCTGTGCAAAGTCAATTATTGCAAAAGCCAAGGAAGCCGGAGTAGTTATGACAGGTGCCGGAGCGCCTTATCCTTACAAAAACGATCCGAAAGATTCTGTAATTCGAATTGCGCCAACGCTTCCGCCTATGGAAGAGCTGATTGCAGCTACAGAAATTTTTATAATCTGTGTAAAGCTTGCCAGCATAGAGAAACTGCTGAAAGCATAAGACGGCAAGTTAAAAGCAGCAGAAGCATTCGGCTTATTTAGAATGATTAAAAGATAATGAAAAACCATGGTGGAACAGCGGGGGAGAGATGACTTCACAACAGCTTGAAATATTTTTATCACTGGCAAGGCATTTGAATTTCACCAGGACGGCCAGAGAATATTATACGACCCAGCCTACTGTCAGCCGGCAGATCAGTCTGCTGGAAGAAGAATGGGGATTTCCTCTGTTTGTGCGCAGCAAAAAGGAAGTGCGCCTGACACCTCAGGGAGCAGTAATGGTGAAGAAATGCAGGGAGGCTCTGGATGTGATTGGCAGTGGAATCCGGGAAGTTATGAGCATAGAAAACGGAGCGGATCTGACGATACATATTGGATGTCTAGAGGGCATGAACCTTGATATGTTTGTTGCTCCCACTGCGGCGTATTTTAATAAACATTATCCTAATGTAAATATTTTTATCGAGCGGCGTTCCTTTGGAGAGCTCAGGGATAAGCTGGAAAAAGGAATATTGGACCTGATTTTCACTCTTGATTTTGAACTGAGATATCTTCAGGATGTTGTATATGATGAATATTATCCTGTTTTAACAGGACTTTTAATGTCTAAAAACCATCCAATGGCGTCAAAGGAAGATTTGAAAGCAGAAGAGCTGAGCGGAGAGACTTTTATTCTTCCGGATGATAAAGAAGCTCCAGGCAGAACCGATGAATTAAAAAGTATTCTTCAGAAAGCCGGCATTCAGTGCGGAAAGATTCTTTATGTTCCTAATCAGGAATCCATGCTTTTAAACGCCAGATCCGGCCGGGGGATTGCCTTGATGGACAACAGTCTCAGGGAAGTTTATGATACGGATCACTATCGGTTTCTTGAGCTTCCAAAGGAAATTGCTCCGTTGTCGGTGGTGTGTGTCTGGAAACGGGGAAACTTAAATCCTGCTGTTGCATTATATGTAAATACATTGTCGGAAAATGAATTTATTGATGTATTTGTAAATTAAAAAGATGATCGCACTGCGGCGGAATGGAGTCATGTCGCAAAGGCGACCCGCCGCAGGCGGAGAATGTGCTTTGCACATTCTTGTTTAGGAAAATGACTGGTTTTATAAAATTATCAAAAACGCAAAGTAAGAGGAATCCCATAATACAACGGGATTCCTCTTGCTTATTTACATCTTTTCATTCATTTCAAGTGCAGAGTTCATATTATTTTCTGTCTGCTAAAGCGTTGTCAAGTTTTTTGCCTGCTGCTTTTCTGTATGTATCATCTTTTGCTTTTACATGTTTAGAACTAAACAGAAGCATCAGAATAATGGAAACAATGCCGGCACCTGCAACTACCTTAAAGATCATTGTGTAACCGGAACCGATCATAAGGATTGCAATCAGCATAGGACCAAATGCACAGATCAGATTTGCAATTGGATTTACAGCTGCAAAAACAGTACCAAAGTCCTCACGGCGCCAGTACTGAGCTGCCAGTGATACGGTAAAGTTAGAAGATGCACCCATAAATAATGCCAGGAAAATCAATGCTGCAACCAGAAGACCCGGTTTTGCAGGGCTGGAAACAGCTCCTAAAATACCTGCGATTAACATAATCACACAGGCGATAATCATAGCTTTCTTCGTTCCAAGTTTCTGATCCAGAACACCCAGTACAAAACTGCCAATAAGACCGAAAATCATAATCATGGCCATAACCCCAGCGAAACCGCCGTATTTATCAAGGCCGTCACCCATCTGGGCAAGAATCTGATTGGTCTGTGTCATAGTACCTACAGAGAACATAAGCAGCAGACCGGCAGGAAGTGTGATAAACCAGAAATCCCGGGTTGTTAATGTGTGATTCAGTTTCCATACAGTTGTTTTCTTGTTTTCAATTTCCTCTTCCATCATAGCTTTTGCCATCTCAGGAGTCATATCCGCATTGTTGTCACGGTATGCACCAACTTCTTCCGGATAATCCGGAACAAAAACAAGACCAATGATCCAGCCGATAATGAAGATAATCAGGAATGGTGCAAATGCCAGTGCTACATGGGGAGTACCGCCTTTAAAAGCTGTTGCCGCAAAAGCGCCGATTACACCGTTACCGATTGGGAACGCAAATGTTGCGATACCCATAACACCTCCTTTTCTGGTTGGGAACCACTGTCCTACCAGAATAGAAAGGGCGAATGTACCATACATAACGGAACATACCGTACCGATACCATATACGGCACGCCATAACATCTGCATTCCGCCAGGAATATAACCAGGGATAAACATGATGCCTAATAGAAAGATGATTGTTAAAAGCCCCATAAGACAGCCAAGTTTTTTGACACTTCTCAGTCTTCCGATAAAACTTGATGCTATCAGCTGTACAATAACACCGATTACGGAAGCCACTGTGTAGATTGTGGATAATGCCTGCTGACCTCCATAGAGTTCAGACAGAATGTTAAGCGGGTAATTTCCCACTGCGGTGTAGGCAAGGAATGCGGTAGCAATCCAGATAATCAATACCCATCCTCTTACGCCATAACCTCTTACCTTTTTCTGTTCCATAAAAAAACCTCCTCTTGTTTATATGATTTTAATCGAAAGCATTTATCTGGAAATACAGATAAAAACTTTCTTTATAAAACCCGCTGTTATATACCGCTGCTGATACAAGTTTGTTACTCACCGCCTGCAGAGGCGGAAGTCATCCCCTATCTGATATAAATATGAGGTCTGCCGGCAGATGTGCTGGCAGATATTAAGTAACTTGATAGAAACTGCGTTATTTGTATAAGAATAACAGAATTTATAAAAATTTAATATATGTATATCATACAAAAATGAATGTAAAAATTTGTGCAGAATTGTAGGTTTTATATGAAGCACTTTTTGGATATCATCAATCTGTATGTTATACAGAAATAAGAACCGTCCTGTATCTGGCATTTTAAGTGCTGTAAGTGATTTAATATCTGCCGTATTTTTCCAAGGCCTCGTACCATGCGGCCAGATTTTCCGGTCTGCCGTTATCAATGGCCAGATTATTTGACATCATATATCCCCCGCCGGGCGCGCAGATATCAAGAAGTCTTTTTGTTTCCTCTGTAATGGATTCTTTTGTTCCGTAAGAAAGAAAGTTTGTGTCAAAGTTTCCCGCAATACATACAGTATCCCCCAGCACTTTTTTTGCTTTGGCCATATCCTGTTTTTCAAAGATGTAGACAATTTTACCTTTTGGTACGTCTTTAATTGTTTCAAGGCGGGTAAAATAATTTCCTTCACAGGCAACAAATGGAGTAATACCGGCATTTACGAAAGCGCACAGCATTTTTTTAAGAGGCGGCCAGTAATAATCTGCATAGTCGTCAGGAGACATAAACTCATCCACGCCTGCATGAAGCGGGATAAAGATATTATCTGCATGGGACATTTTACATAAACCAATAGCAGATTGAATGGAAACATCTGTGTAGCGGTCAACGGCTTCGGCCAGAAGTTCCGGATCTGTTTTCAGATCCATGACAGTATTGATCAGCCCCCGGATATTGTCGGCAAAGTCATCAAAAGGATTCAGGGCTACTGCAGTTCCCCAGACTGGAAATCCTTTCTGAACAAGGTGCATTATTACGTCAACAGAAGATTGAATATAAGAGCCTACTGCATTTCCGGCTTCCATCAAAGAAGCCAGGGCCTGTTTAAGGGGCGGTGCAGCTAAAGCGCCAAATCCCATAACAGTGCTGCCGCACAGACTGTAGGGATTTAACATAGAAAGTCCCTGAAGGGAAGCAAATTTTTTTGCAAGAACTTTTTGAAGAAGGAATTTGGAGGGATCTTTTAAAAAGTCTTCATATTCTTCATCCTCCAGAAATTCGTGGTCAATAGTCTGATATGTAAAGTTATCGCCAAACTGCGGTGTTTTTCCGGGATAATTGATGTTAACAGGTTTTAAAATGTCCATTCCGTTTTTTGGAAAAAACTGCGGGGCATAAAAGTAGTCTGGTTTAATATCTTCCAGCATTTTATCCAGGGCAGGGATCAGATTGCGCTGGTCTGTCATGGCATCTTTGATGGTAACGCCGTATTCTGCTGCAATAACGTTTCCAAAAGTGGGAACCAGAGGAACCCTGTCAGGTTCCTGCAGTGCAATGGCTGTGTTAACACGTTTTGCACGGGCTTTTAATAATTCCATATTTGTATTTTCGGGTATATTCTTTTCCATATTGATATTCCTTTCCTTGGTTTTAGGCTATTGATATCTGTTATCTGCTTATTTCACAGTTTAACAGGAGCGCGGAAAAATCTGAAATTGCCATTTTATATTAACTGATACGAAATATGTATGATGAGAAATAATCCGGTTGGCCCAAAGATTTTCTTGTGGTATGATATCATATATAAGATGTTTAGTAAGCAGGAGGAATCAAAATGTTAGAAACAGGAATAAAAGGAAAAGATACGGTAAAGGTAGTATCTGAAAATACAGCAGCAGCAGTAGGAAGCGGTACACTTTTAGTATTTGCAACACCAGCCATGATTGCGTTAATGGAAAAGACGGCTTGTAACAGTGTAATGCCATTTCTAGAAGAGGGATGCGGGACAGTAGGTACGATGCTGAATGTAAAGCATATGGCGGCTACCCCAGTGGGAATGACAGTGACCTGCGAGAGCGAGCTTATAGAAACAGACGGACGAAGACTGGTTTTTAAAGTAACGGCCTCCGACGAAGCAGGTGTGATAGGGGAAGGTACCCATGAACGTTTTATCGTAAATAATGAAAAATTCCAGAACAAAGCAGATCAGAAGGGAAAATAACTGCTAAGGTGATGGCAGGAATAAGTTTTGGTATATGGAGCATGATAAGAAATGGTGAAGATGAATATTTTTACCATTTCTTATTTTAGACTTTACATATACCCCTTGGGGGTATATAATACTGATGAAAGGCAGGTGCGGAATATGGAAAAGGAATGTTGTCTTCATAAAACAAAAGAACGTTCAGATGAAGAATATAAAAAGCTGATTCACAGATTAAACAGAATTGAAGGACAGATCCGCGGAATTAAAGGAATGATAGAAAAAAGCGCGTACTGTACAGACATTCTGGTCCAGTCTTCGGCCGTAACTGCGGCAGTCAATGCGTTTAACAGAGAACTTCTCGCCAGTCATATCAGGTCCTGTGTGGCGGAGGATATACGGGAGGGCAGAGATGAGACTCTAGATGAACTCATTGACACCTTAAAGAAATTAATGAAGTAGGAGGGACAATCAATGGAACAATATAAAGTAACCGGAATGAGCTGTGCCGCCTGCAGCGCCCGGGTAGAAAAGGCAGTGTCAAAAGTAGACGGCGTTACGTCCTGTTCGGTAAGTCTTTTGACAAATTCTATGGGAGTGGAAGGCACTGCTTCCCCCCAGGCTGTTATGGCGGCGGTTGAAGCAGCCGGGTATGGGGCGGCCAGGAAAACAGACGCTGCGGAACATAAGGGTACATCGGCCGCGGCAGAAGAAGATATGCTGGCAGACAAAGATACGCCTGTATTAAAGAGGAGACTGATCAGTTCCCTGGTTTTTCTGCTGGTACTTATGTATTTCTCCATGGGGCATATGATGTGGGGATGGCCGGTTCCCGCAGTTTTGGCTGAAGATCATGTAAGTATGGGGCTTCTGCAGCTGCTGCTGACAGTTATCATTATGGTGATTAATCAGAAATTTTTTGTCAGCGGTTTTAAGGGGCTGATTCACCGGGCGCCAAATATGGATACTCTGGTAGCTCTTGGTGCCGGTGCTTCCTTTGTATATAGTACGTATGCGCTGTTTGCTATGAGCAATGCCCATGTGAGAGGTGATATGGATGCTGTCATGGGATACATGCATGAGTTTTATTTTGAATCAGCAGCCATGATCCTGACACTGATTACCCTTGGAAAAATGCTGGAGGCATATTCCAAAGGAAAAACTACGGATGCATTGAAAAATCTTATGAAGCTGGCGCCTAAAACTGCAGCTGTGATCCGTGACGGAGAAGAAGTGGAAGTGTCCATTGAACAGGTGCGAAACGGTGATATTTTTGTGGTACGTCCCGGTGAGAATATTCCGGTGGACGGTGTGGTAATAGAGGGGAGCAGTGCGGTAAATGAATCTGCCCTTACCGGAGAAAGTATCCCGGCAGACAAAGAACAGGGGGATGCTGTGTCGGCGGCTACCTTAAATCAGTCTGGATATTTAAAATGTGAGGCTACCCGTGTAGGGCAGGATACTACATTTTCACAGATTATTCAGATGGTCAGCGATGCGGCCGCTACAAAAGCACCTATTGCAAAAATTGCCGATAAAGTGTCTGGCGTGTTTGTACCGGCAGTAATTACCATTGCGGTTATCACATTCATTATATGGATGCTGGTGGGGGAAAGTTTTGGATTTTCTTTATCCAGAGCAATTTCGGTATTGGTTATCAGCTGTCCGTGTGCTCTGGGACTGGCAACTCCGGTGGCAATTATGGTTGGAAACGGCATGGGTGCAAAACATGGTATTTTGTTTAAGACAGCCGTATCTCTGGAAGAGACCGGGAAAATGCAGACGGTTGTACTGGATAAAACGGGAACCATTACAAGCGGAGAACCAAAAGTAACTGATATTGTGCCTGCAGATGGTGTTGAGGAGAGATGGCTGCTGCAAATGGCATATTCACTGGAAAAAAAGAGTGAGCATCCTCTGGCCCGGGCTGTTTTTCAGAAGGCAGAAGAGGCGCAGCTGAAAGCGTCAGAGGTTTCAGAGTTTAAAGCGCTTCCCGGAAACGGATTGTCAGCTGTTCTTGATGGAGTGCCGCTGGTAGGCGGAAGTCTGAAATTTATCAGTGAGCAGGCTGGTGTAACTGATGAAATGGAAGAAAAGGCAAAGCAGCTGGCAGAAGAGGGAAAAACCCCGTTGTTATTTGCCGTTGACGGAAAGCTGTCCGGTATTATAGCTGTAGCAGACGTTATTAAGGAAGACAGCCCCCAGGCAGTCAGAGAGCTTCAGAATATGGGAATCCATGTGGTTATGCTTACCGGTGATAATGAAAGAACCGCAAAAGCCATCGGCATTCAGGCTGGTGTGGATGAAGTAATTGCAGGTGTTCTCCCGGAAGGAAAAGAAAGCGTTATTCGTTCTCTGAAACAAAAAGGGAAAACTGCTATGGTTGGAGACGGTATCAATGATGCGCCGGCGCTTACAAGGGCGGATATGGGTATCGCCATTGGCGCAGGTACAGATATCGCCATAGATGCGGCAGATGTGGTGCTGATGAAGAGCCGTCTCAGCGACGTACCGGCTGCTATTCGTTTAAGCCGTGCAACGCTGCGTAATATACACCAGAATCTGTTCTGGGCATTTTTCTATAATATCATTGGCATTCCGCTGGCGGCGGGAGTATGGATTCCGGTATTTGGCTGGGAGTTAAATCCTATGTTTGGTGCCGCAGCTATGAGTTTGTCAAGTTTTTGTGTGGTAACCAATGCACTGCGGCTGAATTTTTTCAATATCCGCAATGCATCCAAGGATAAAAAAATAAAAGTGAAAATTAAGGAGGAACCTGTAATGAAAAAAACAATGAAAATCGAAGGTATGATGTGCGGCCACTGTGAGGCCAGAGTGAAAAAAGTACTAGAAGCGCTTCCGGAAGTTGATCAGGCAGAAGTAAGTCATGAAGCCGGAACCGCTGTAGTAACACTGCATGGAGAAATTAGCGATGATGTTTTGAAAAAAACAGTGGAAGATCAGGATTACAAAGTGATTTCCATAGAGTAATATTACTGCACAGAATAAAAGAAAATAAGACGATATGCACTCTTTTAGGAGTGTGTATCGTCTTATTTTGATGTAAAATAGTCTGAAAAGCTGTAACCATTAATCTTGGGTTGCCAGCCGGATCAGATGCTGATTTAAAATATTCATAAACCAGCTGACTGCGGGCTGCCCTTCCTGTTCCAGCCAGGCAGCGCCGATGGAACAGGCAGTGTGGCTGCTGTCCAGAGGAACATAGACCAGAGAGGCTTTTACATAGTCTTTGATTTTATAAGGCAGAATTGTAATGCCAAGTCCGGATTCCACAGCAAAAAGAACCTCCTCCATGGAGCGGTAAGTATGTGCAATTCTGGGGGTAAAATTAAGATCTTTGCACACCTGACAGATCTGTCTGGACATGAATGCGGCCTTGTCCGGTTCAAACATCAGAAATGGTTCGGTGGCAATTTTTGTGTAGTCGATTTTAAAGTTATGTAAACATGGATGATCACTGCGGCAGACAAGGCTGTAGTTATCCTCATGAATTTTCCGGTTTTGGTAGTCTGGTCTTCGTTTAATATCTTCCATCAGTGAAAAATAGATATCATACTGTTTTTGATCAATAGAATCCACGATTTCCAGGGCATCCATACGGATCAGTTCAATATCAACCTGTGGATAGGCGCGGCGGAACTGATGAATTACCTCTGGAAGAAAATACTTACAGGGACTGGCTAGATATCCGATTTTTAAATGACAGGAATCGGAGGCTGACAGCGAGCGGATTCTGTTTTTGGAGGCAGTCTCAAGATCCAGAAATCCTTTGGCGTCCTCTAAAAACTGGATGCCGGATTTGGTCAGTATTACACCTCGTGCCGTGCGTTCAAAGAGCCGTGTTCCAAGTTCCTGCTCCAGTTCGGAGATCTGGTGGCTGATTGCCGGCTGAGTCATATAAAATTCTTTGGCAGTCTCTGAAAAACTTAAATGTTTTGCGGCAGATAAAAAATATTTCAGCTGTATGGTATTCATAGCTTTCCTCCGGAGTTTTTTTAATAATATCATATTTGCAGATATTTGTCATAGGTTCCCCAGCGTCCCGCAGCTGCTCCAAGGCCAGCGCCCCGCAGCTGCTTCAAGGCCAGCGCCCCGCAGCTGGCTCAAGGCCAGCGCCCCGCAGCTGCTTCAAGGACTGCGCCCCGCAGCTGGCTCAAGGCCAGCGCCCCGCAGCTGTCCCCAAGGCCAGCGCCCCGCAGCTGCTTCAAGGACTGCGTCCCGCAGCTGCTTCAAGGCCAGCGTCCCGCAGCTGCCTCAAGGCCAGCGCCCCGCAGCTGCCTCAAGGCCAGCGCCCCGCAGCTGCTTCAAGGCCAGCGCCCCGCAGCTAAGCTCTAAAGCCTGCGGCTTTTTCGCTTTGTGGCTGTCGCCACATATCCTTACAAAAAGCAAAGCGCAGAAAAGAAAAATGAGCTTTCCTTTTCTGCGTTTTGCTTTTTGTAAGGCTGCGGGGCTTGTAGCTATAAAAAATGTTTATACGTGGGGAAGAAAAGCGGAATTTCACAGTTATTTTTTGTCATGGTATACTGCTGATAGATAGCTGATTAAGGTTTTTATTTTTACTATGGAGGGATAGAACGTATGAAATTTGAGAAGTTATTAAGTCCGCTGAAGGTGGGAAACAAAACGTACCGAAACCGAATAGTCAGTGCTCCTATGGCTTTTGGTCTGATTGTTCAGAATCCGGATGCAAGAGAGTTTACATACCGGAAGCTGGAGGGACCGGCAAAAGGCGGGAATGCCTGTGTTATCGTGGGGGAGACAGATGTAAACTTTGTGGATGCAGTACGTATTCCGGGATTTCGTCCTTTTGATTTTGCAAAGCCGGAAGAAGATATGGAAACGTTTCAGGCGGTGGCTGAATATGCCACAAGAATTAAAAGTCATGGTGCAGTGGCGCTGGCGGAGCTGGTGCACGCCGGAAAAGAAAAAGTACCTTTTGGACCGGATGAAGATTGTATCGGGCCGGTGGAGTCTGTGAATATTGCCGGAATTAAAGCACGTCCAATGACAAAGGATGATATGGACCGTATCGCAGGAGATTTTGCAAAAGCAGCTGTTTATATGCAGAAGGCAGGATTTGACGGTGTTTTAATTCATGGGGGACATGGATTTATTTTCACACAGTTCTTATCACCATTAATGAATACCAGAACGGATGAATACGGTGGTTCTTTGGAAAACAGAGCCAGATTTCCGAAACAGATTATCCGTGCAATCAGAGATGCAGTAGGACCGGAGTTTTTGATTGAGCTTCGAATTGACGGAACTGATCATCAGCCAGGCGGCATTACACCGGAAGAGACAGGAGAATTTATTCAGATGGTGGAGGATGACATCACTTCTGTACATGTTACCTGCGGCATTTATGAGGAGTCCGTAAAATCAGGAACAGAAAGCAGTATGTTCCATCCTCACGGATTGAATGCAGAGGCTGCGGCAATTGTAAAATCTTATACGAAGCTTCCTGTTGGAGTGGTAGGCGGTATCAACTCTCCGGAGTTTTGCGAAGAAATTATAGAAAAAGGCATGGTTGATTTTGTGATTTTAGGTCGTCAGATGCTGGCAGATCCGGAGTTTACAAAAAAATGCATGGAAGGCAGTGAGGCTCAGATCCGCAGATGTCTGCGGTGCTATAAATGTTTCCCTGGTTCTCCGGAAGAAGGATATGATGATCTGCCATTTTCCAGTGAAGAACTGGCGTTGTATGTAGGACATTGTACCATTAATCCGCTGGCGCATCTTCCTTTTGATCCGGAATCCCTTCCGGTGCCAGAAAAAGCTAAAAAAGTTTTAATTATCGGCGGCGGCGCTGCCGGTATGCAGGCAGCCATTACATCCTTTGACAGAGGCCACGATGTTACCTTAGTAGAAAAAGGTTCTAAACTGGGAGGCTTGCTGTATTTTACAGATATTGATATTGACAAACCGGATCTTAGAAATTTCAAAGACCTTTTGATTCGTGAGGTGGAAAGAAGAGATATTCATGTACTGCTGAATACAGAAGCAACACCGGAGTTTGTAAAGGAATTCGGTGCAGATTCAGTTATGATTGCAACCGGTTCGGTTCCGGCAGTTCCGCCTATTAAGGGAATAGAACATGCACATCAGGCTATGGAAGTGTATGATAAAACAGTAGAATGCGGAAAGAGAGTTATTATGATCGGCGGCGGCCTGGTAGGATGTGAGACAGGGCTGTATCTGCAGAAAACCGGACATGAAGTGACTGTAATTGAAATGCTTGACCGTGTAGCCAATGAGTCTTTTGGTATGTATCGGGAGGCTCTTGTATGGGAAATGGAAAAGAACCATATGACAATGCTTCCAAAAACAAAATGTCTGGAAATTGAAGCAGATGGTGTAACCATTGAAAATGCAGACGGGGTTCAGAAGCTTCCGGCGGATACCATTGTGTTTGCCCTTGGAATGAAGTCTGTAGATTATCAGGCATTAAAAGAGGCGGCAGGAGATGCTTTTGTTCAGGTGATTGGCGATGCTGTTGCGCCCGGAAAGGTAGACCGTGCAACCAGGACGGCTTATCTGGCAGCTGTAGAACAAAAAGAAGAAGGACCTGCATTTTAATCAGTATTTTTGGTGAAAACTTCTTCATTTTAGAAGAAAAATGCTTTTAGGGAATGCTCCCAGGTACAAAATTAAAAGAAAAACGTTTTGAAAACTGTTCTTTCAATTATCAGGTTTTATCTGATTTGGGGGAGATGGATTTCAGAACGTTTTTCTTTTTTAGGTTTTATGTTATACTGTCCCCAACAGATGATACGTGGTTATGGAAAGTAAAAAACGCAAGATTTCAGCTGGTATTGCCCCTGGAATTAGTAGGAAAGGAGAATCAAAATATGAAAAAGATAAATCATTCAAAAAAGACAGGAGCGGTTGTGGGAGTTTGTGTTCTGGCGGCTATATTGATCGGAGTATCTGTTTTAGGTATGGAAAAGAAAACCAGAAAGCAAAATGCTGAAACTGCAGCTTCCGGGACAAACCAGGAGCAGACAGTTTTGGCAAATCAGACGGAATCAGTGAAAGAAGCTGGCCCTGACAGTACTGTTTCAAAGGAGACAAAAAGTGAAGAATCTGGTATCACTTCTGAGCAGGCTCTTGCGGCAGCGCTGAAAGATGCGGGACTTGGCGAAAATGAGGTTACTGTTTTTAAAAATAAGAAGGAATATGAGGATGGCCGGGAAGTTTATGATTTGGAATTTATAACTGAGAAACTGGAATATTCATATGAAATACTGGCGTTGGACGGGACAATTTTAAAGGCTGAAAGAGAAAAGGTGGATGGTGATATTCAGAGGAAATATCAAAGGGGAGATTCTAATGGGAGCTCTGGCAGTAACGATTCAGCTAAAAGCAGCGATATCGGGATGGAAGGGGCAAAAAACATTGCTTTGAAGCATGCAGGAATCAGTGGAGAGGTTCAGTATAAAAAAGCGAAACTGGAACGTGAGGATGGCAGATATGTATATGAAATAGAGTTCTATTATAATCAGATGGAATATGAGTATGAAATTCTGGCATCGGACGGAAGGGTGCTTGACTGGAGCGCTGAGATGGAAGATTAGTGTCTGGCTGAAAAGTACCGATTCCTATAGAGCAAAAAACGCTCCGCT
>NZ_JAOQJQ010000003.1:187631-193923 GCF_025566885.1 Brotonthovivens ammoniilytica
CCCATCATACACTCCAGAGAAAGATACAGCGTCAGTTCCTCATCCGAGGTATCCGTTTTAAACAGACCGGCCAGATACAGACTTAAAAATAGATTGACCAGACTAAAGACCGGTACCTGCTGGGTCAGGGACCATTGATGCCAGCCGGAAAACAAATCTATGGCCAGGTAAAAAATACTTGTCCACAGAAAACGGGTAAACAGCCTTCGCAGAATACTGCTCTTAATCAGCATACCCCGGACAACTCCGTTCCAGATAAATATCGTGTTTATACCCATAATCAGGAACCAGTAGTTCTGGTTGTCTGTAAGGAGATAAACAATGGCATAGGTGATCATTGCTATGATACATATAATATTGGAAATTTTTAAAAAATTTGAAACCCTGTGGGATTCCTGCTTTGGAACCGGGAATACATCTTCCTTTTTTTCCTTACGATCAACAGAAGGGTCTGCAACATAAACATCCTGTCCGGGCCTGGATGGATTTTTGCCCGGAATACATCGAGCCGGTGTATTTGTGTGAATTTCTACCGGAATACCAAGCTCTTCTAACTGATGAAAAAAAGTATAAACAGTTGTTACATCTGTAAATGCTTCTGTAAATCCCAGAGTCAGCCGGTCCTTATAGGAACAGCATTCCGCCTGAATAGTCAGCGTGGATGAATACACCCCGATTTGTTCGATATAGGGATCAAAGCATTCCGGCATCACAATTTTTCCCAGGTTGGAAAAGCATCCGGTAACAAAACGTTTTGCCATAAAATTGCAGAACTGCAGGCCCGGATCCTTTAAAAAAATTGGAACCAGACGCATGGGGACATTCCGTTCAAAAGAACCCAGGGAATTAATTTTCCCAAGAAGATTTTCTTTTGTAATGGTTTCGGAAAATTCCTTTGAGATACATGCACAGATCATTTCTAGAGAATCGTCTCGGCCCTTGGGTTTATAAGTGACGGGCAGTATGGCAAAAAAGTTTCTTGTAGTTTCCGAAGGGAAAAAGTTTCTAAGGTTAATGGGTATATCAATAACAAGAGACTTTTTCAGATCTCTGTCGGACATTTGGCTGATAAAAGATCTGATAAGAACTGCCACCAGAAATTCAGTCATTGTAGCATGATAATTATGTGCCAGTTCCAGAATTTTTTTTGTGGATACAACTCCCTCTGTAACGTTGATATCCAGATCGGGACGCCTTTTCCCCCTGAGAAGCCAGACCAGCCCCCTTTTTTTGGAACGGGGATCCTTTTCGCCGGTATAATATTCCTCAAAGGCATCTGAGTCAAGCTCTGTAATAGACAGCGGATTTTGAATCAGCGGATCGTTTACGGGCAGCGTTCCGGGATACAGAATATTAAAATAGGCAGCCAGAATAAATTTTAAAAACTCTATGGTGCCGGCGCCGTCGGCCAGTACATGGAAAACCTCAATATTAATTCTTTTTTTGAAATAGGTTACTTTAAAAAGAAGCTCATGGTGTCCGGATTTATAAATATGAGAGCAGGGTGACTGGCTCTCCGGCTCCACTTTTGGACGTTTGCTGCTGTTCTCCAGATAGTACCAGAACAGTCCTTTGCGCAGTATTTTCAGAAAATGAGGAAACTGGCGGACCGCCTGGTCAACAGCCCTTTGCAGTACCTGTGGCTGAACATTTTTTGTTAACTGACAGTAAAACCGGAATACACGGGTTTCTGATTGTTCTATAGTAGAAGGAAAAATCTTGGCGGCATTGTCAAGTTTATTCCATTTTTTCATATTTGCTTCCCCCTGATTTTATTTCCTTTCATGGGAATTACTGCATTGCAGCCCGCCGGAGCGGAGAATGCACAAATACATTCCTGATTCCATTCATTCCCTTTAGTTTAAAAGTATGCAGGGCCGGTGTCAATTGAAAAGTAGAAAAAAGAAACAAGTTTTGCCAGATGCTTGACAAGGCGCCGCCGGTTGACTATGATTAGGAATAGATCTTAAAAGGGAATGAACAAAGTGCAGTATGTTTTCTGCGTTTAAGATCCTTTCATATATTTTTATACAGGTTGAAACAGAAAATACAAAAAAGTAATGAGAAAGAGGAGTACTCATGATAACGCCCTCAGAGAGGATGAACCCAGGCTGTAAGCTCATCCGGCAGAAGTGTTATGAGGAAGGTAGCTTTTGAACTGGATGGCTGAACCCTGCAGGTAAGTAAGCGATCCCGGTTAATTCCCGTTATAGAATGTTAAAGATACATGATTTTTCATGTAATAAAGGTGGTACCGCGGATTTTCGCCCTTTCTGATTTTACAGTCAGGAAGGCTTTTTTTGATTATTTAAAAAAATAAGGAGAGCAAGATATGAGCAGAGAGCTGGAAAAGACATACAGCCCCAAAGACCTGGAGGGGCGTCTGTACAAAAAATGGGAAAAAAATAAATATTTTCATGCAAAGGCGGATAAGAGTAAGAAGCCATTTACCATTGTTATGCCGCCGCCAAATATAACCGGACAGCTGCATATGGGACATGCTCTTGATAATACCATGCAGGATATTTTAATCCGTTATAAAAGGATGCAGGGCTATTCCGCGCTGTGGCAGCCGGGGACAGACCATGCGGCCATTGCTACAGAAGTAAAAGTAATTGACAAATTAAAAAAACAGGGAATTCAAAAGTCTGATCTGACAAGAGAGGAATTTTTAAAACATGCCTGGGACTGGAAAGAGGAATACGGCGGAAGGATTGTGAATCAGCTGAAAAAGCTGGGCTCTTCCGCAGACTGGGACAGAGAACGTTTTACTATGGACGAAGGCTGTTCCGAAGCTGTGAAGGAAGTATTTATCCGCTTGTATGAAAAAGGATATATTTATAAAGGCTCCAGAATTATCAACTGGTGTCCTGTGTGCAAAACATCTATATCTGATGCGGAGGTAGAACATCAGGAGCAGGCAGGCCATTTCTGGCATATTAAATATCCCATTGCCGGGGAAGAGGGAAAATATGTGGAGATCGCCACAACCAGGCCGGAAACCATGCTGGGAGATACTGCAGTGGCAGTGAATCCGGATGATGACCGGTATAAAGATCTGGTAGGAAAAATGCTGATTCTGCCAATCGTAAACAAGGAAATTCCCGTGGTTGCAGACGCATATGTAGATAAAGAATTTGGAACCGGATGTGTAAAAATCACACCGGCTCATGACCCAAATGACTTTGAGGTTGGAAAACGGCATCATCTGCCTGAGATTAATGTGATGAATGATGATGCTACTATCAATGAAAACGGCGGTATTTATGCGGGCATGGACCGCTATGAAGCCAGAAGAGCGATTGTAGCGAAGCTGGATGAGCTGGGACTGCTGGTCCGGGTGGAAGATCACAGCCACAATGTAGGAACTCATGACCGCTGTAAATCAACGGTAGAACCCATGGTAAAACCCCAGTGGTTTGTAAAGATGGATGAGCTGGCAAAACCTGCCATAGAAGCGCTGAAATCCGGACGTCTGAAATTTGTGCCGGAAAGCTTCGGAAAAACTTATATGCACTGGCTGGAAGGCATTCGTGACTGGTGTATTTCCCGTCAGCTCTGGTGGGGACACCGGATACCGGCCTATTACTGTCAGGAGTGCGGTGAAATGACAGTTGCAAAGGATAAGCCGGAAAAATGTCCCAAATGCGGCTGTACGCATATGGTGCAGGATGAAGATACTCTGGATACCTGGTTTTCATCAGCCCTCTGGCCGTTTTCAACCCTTGGCTGGCCGGAAAAAACAGAAGAGCTGGATTATTTTTATCCAACCGATGTGCTGGTAACCGGTTACGATATTATTTTCTTCTGGGTCATCCGCATGGTATTTTCTGCACTGGAACAGACGGGAACAGAGCCCTTCCATACAGTATTAATCCATGGTCTTGTGAGGGATTCTCAGGGAAGAAAGATGAGTAAGTCCCTTGGAAACGGAATTGACCCGCTGGAAGTGATTGATAAATATGGTGCGGATGCCCTGCGTCTGACCCTGATGACGGGAAATGCCCCGGGAAATGATATGCGTTTCTACTGGGAGAGAGTAGAGGCCAGCCGTAATTTTGCCAATAAAGTATGGAATGCCTCCAGATTTATAATGATGAATCTGGGTGAGGAAGAAATAAAGGAGCCGGATTTTAAAGATTTAAAACCTGCAGATCAGTGGATTTTGTCCCGGGTAAATACGCTGGCAAAAGATGTAACAGAGAATATGGATAAGTATGAGCTTGGTATTGCAGTTCAGAAAGTCTATGATTTTATATGGGAAGAGTTCTGCGACTGGTATATTGAGCTGGCAAAAGTCCGTATGTACAACCGGGAGGATCCTCAGATGAAAGCAGACAGTGCGCTTTGGACATTAAAAACAGTTCTGACCAATGCATTAAAACTGCTGCATCCCTACATGCCGTTTTTAACAGAGGAGATATTCTGTACCCTGCACCCGGAAGAAGAGACAATTATGCTGTCTGACTGGCCGGTATATCAGGAAGCATGGCATTTTGCAAAGGCGGAGGACGCTATTGAGAAATTAAAAGTTCTGGTAAAGGGCGTACGTAATCTGCGGGCGGAAATGGATGTTCCTCCAAGCAGAAAAGCAAGCTTTTACATGGTTTCAGAGGATGAGGGGCTGTTAGAAGAATATGACAGATTAAAAGAAAACTACGGACATCTCTTTGGCGCGGCTGCATTTGCAGTTCAAAAAGATAAAGCCGGAGTTCCGGATAACGCAGTGTCTGTTGTGATACCAAATGCCGTTGTGTATGTTCCCCTTGAAGATCTGGTGGATATGGCCAAAGAAAAAGAACGTCTGGAAAAGGAAAAAGCGAAACTTCAAAAAGAACTGGCCCGCTCTAATGGGATGCTGAAAAATGAGAAATTTTTAAGCAAGGCTCCGGCGGCAAAAGTAGAAGAAGAGAAAGTAAAGCTTGAGAAATATAAACAGATGATGGCAGATGTAGAAGAGCGTCTGGCACAGATTCAATAGAGGAAACGGGGAGATTTTGCGGACTGCAACGTCTCCCTTTTCTTTCTGAAAATAAACAGGAGCAGTTATGAGAGATAAATTTCAACAGGCGGTAGAGTATCTTTATCAGATTCCGAGATTTACAACAAAAAACAGTCTGGAACATACAAAAAAATTTTTAAAGGAACTGAGCTCCCCCCAGGAAAAATTTAAGATCATTCATGTGGCGGGCACTAATGGCAAGGGAAGTGTCTGCATGTTTTTAAACAGCATCCTTTTAAACGCCAAAAAGACGGTGGGGATGTTTACTTCGCCCCATCTTGTGGATATCCGGGAGCGGTTTGTAATCAATGGCAGGATGTGCAGCAAAAGGGATTTTCTGGAGGCCTATGAAACAGTACAAAAAACAGCCCTTTATTTTGAACAGAAAAATTTTGGACACCCTACATTTTTCGAGTTTATTTTTGCAATGGGTATGTTATTATTCTGCAAGGCTGATGTTGAGTATGTTGTTTTGGAAACCGGTCTTGGGGGGCGTCTGGATGCCACAAACAGTATTTCTTCTCCTATTATGACTGTTCTGACTTCTGTCAGCCTGGACCATACGGAGATTTTGGGGGATACCATTGAAAAGATTGCGGCTGAGAAGGCCGGAATTTTAAAGCCGGGGGTTCCTGTGGTGTATGACAGTACCGACAGCAGAGCTTCAGAAGTAATCAAAGAGAGTGCCTGCAGACTGGGCTGTCCGGCAGTGCCTGTAGATGCCGGAATGTGCGCAATCCACGAATTTAAGAATAAATTCATTGATTTTTCCCTTTTTACTGAGTATGATAGTGGAACAAGATGGAAAATACCATTTGTATCTGAGTATCAGGCAGTAAATGCAGCTCTGGCAATTACCGCTGTGCGGTTATTAGAAAAAGAGATTTCTGTGGATACCGGACAGATAAAGGCGGGGCTTATGGCGGCTGTCTGGCCTGGACGGATGGAAGAGGTTCTGCCGGAGATATATCTGGACGGAGCACATAATACAGCCGGTATCCGGGAATTTATAAAAACAGTAAAGTTTTTGTGCCGGCAGGATACACTTCCCCCGCTGCTTTTATTTTCTATGGTAAAAGAAAAGGATTATCATAAAGCAGTTAGAATACTTGCCCAAGAGATAAGGTGGGCTGATATAGCAGTAACAGCCGTGCCTAATCAGCGGGGAATTATGGCAGGGCAGCTGCAGGATGTATTTAAAAAGGACGTGGGATGCCGGGTGACGGCCGCGCCGGATTACAGAACTGCTTTTGATTCCGTATATAAGGAAAAACAAAAAGGACAGAAACT
>NZ_JAOQJQ010000003.1:194220-293585 GCF_025566885.1 Brotonthovivens ammoniilytica
ATTGATTTTGAAGAAGAACTTAAAAAATATAAACCCAGTATGGAAATAGAAGATGCGGAAGATGCCATCTATAACCGGGATATGACAGATATGATGGATATATTGGAAGAAATGTTGAAAGAAAGCAGAAAATAGCGGAGGCCAGCGATGTTTTGTTATTATTGTGGCGCACGGCTTGACAGTACGGACAGCTGTCCCCAGTGTGAAGCTGATGTGCGGATGATGAAAAAGATTCAGGCCGTTTCAAATTATATGTATAACGAAGCGCTCGTAAAAGTAAACGTGCGCGATTTAAGCGGCGCTGCAGAGGACTTAAAGACAAGCCTCAGATACAACAAGATGAATATGAATGCCAGAAATCTTCTGGGACTGATTTACTTTGAGATGGGAGAATCCGTCAATGCGGTTAGTGAATGGGTAATCAGTAAGAGTTTGATACCGGATAATAATCCGGCTTCAAAATATTTAAGTACTGTTCAGAATAATAATACCCATCTAGAAACCTTAAATCAGACTATAAAGAAGTTTAATCAGGCGCTTCTTTACTGCCAGCAGGGAAATTATGACCTGGCGGTGATCCAGCTGAAAAAGGTACTGTCCATGAATCCGAAACTTGTAAAGGCGAATCAGGTTTTAGCGCTTTTGTATATGAAAGACGGCAGATATGACCAGGCCAAGAAGTGCCTGAAAAATGCTGGCAGAGTGGATGCTAATAATGTAAAAACTCTGACATATCTAAAAGAGTGTAATGAGCAGCTAAAGACTTCCGGTAAAAATAAAAAGCAGGAAGAAAAGGAAACAGTTACTTATGAGAGCGGCAATGATGTGATTATCCGTCCCAGCCGCTTTAAAGATAATACAGCGGTAATGTCCGTGGTAAATCTTTTAGTAGGAGCGGCAATTGGAATTGCAGTTGTCTGTTTTCTTGTGATTCCGGGTGTCCGCCAGAGTGCCAAAAACGATGCAAACAGTGCAGTTGTAAAAGCAAATGAGACCATTTCTACCAGGGAACAGGATATTAAGAGTCTGGAATCTCAGATTAAAAGTCTGGAAGGTCAGGTAGAAAAGGCAAATACAGCGTCTTCCTCTGCTGACGACAAAGTCAGTGCGTATGAATCGCTGTTAAAAGCTTATGTGGCATACTCTGATAAAGATTATGAAACTGCAGGGGAAGAGCTTGACGGTGTGAAATCTGATTATTTCAGCGACGATGCCAAAGAGATTTATGACCAGGTGTTTGGTGAGGCCAAAGATGCCCTTCTTGGAGACAAATATGTGTCTGCAGTTAGAGATTATACTAATAAAAAGTATGATGAGGCGATTACTCAGCTTCTTGAAATTGTAGGAACGGATGAAACCTACAAAGACGGAAAAGCTGCATATTATCTGGCGCACTGCTATTATCAGCAAAAGGACGGAACCAATGCAATGAAGTGGTTTAAAAAAGTATCTGAAAGCGATGTGTCCTCTAGAAGTGACAAAAGCTCTGCAGACCGGTGTATCAGTTTTATGGAATCCCATAAAGATGAATATGGACTGAATGATTCCCAGGGAACCACTGACCAGACCGGTACAGATAATGGCACAGATACCAGCGGTAATCAGACAAATGAATAACGCATGAATGTGCAGAGACACATTCTTTTTACGAAAGACGTCATGGGGGGTATGGCGTCTTTTTTCGCTCTATAGGAAATACTGTGTTGTGATAAAGCTGAAAAGTACCGATCCCTATAGAGCAAAAAAACGCTCCGCTGTGGATCGCACTGCGGCGGAGTGGAACCATGTCCGCAAAGATTTATCATAGGAAAGGAGCTATTATGGATTTTCAATATGAGGTAAAAGGCCGTAATCTGACGATTTATGTGCCCGGGGAGCTGGACCATCATGTAGCCAGCCAGATACAGGAGCAGGCAGATTTGATGATTTCCACCTACCGGATTCAGACGGTAATATTTGATTTTGCGCAGACGGAGTTTATGGACAGCTCAGGGATAGGTGTTATTCTGGGACGCTGCAGAAATCTTGGGTTTTCCGGAGGAAAGGTAAAGGCAGTACATCTGAAAAGTGAACGGGTAAGAAAGATATTTTCTATGGCCGGACTATATAAACTTGTAAGTGTGGAGGAGGATTGAAATGAAACAAAGAGAAGAGACCATGGAAAATAAAAATGAGATGCAGATCGTATTTGATGCCCGGTCTGAAAATGAGGGATTTGCCAGGATGGCTGTGGCGGCATTTATAAGCCCTTTAAATCCCACCATTGATGAACTTGCAGATGTGAAAACCGCCGTTTCCGAAGCGGTGACAAATTGTATTATTCACGGATATCAGCAGGGACCCGGTAAGATTTTTATGGAATGTACAGTGTCGGGGCATTCAGTGGTTATTGGAATTACAGACGAAGGCGTGGGAATTATCAATATTGAGCAGGCCATGGAACCTATGTTTACTACGAAGCCGGAGCTGGAGCGGTCCGGTATGGGATTTGCATTTATGGAAGCCTTTATGGATGATGTGCAGGTGTTTTCAAGTCCCGGCAAGGGAACACGGGTGGTAATGAAACGTCAGATTGGCGGGTGAGCAGTATGACCCGGACAGCCCAGCTGATAGAACAGTCACGACAGGGGGATAAAAATGCACGGGATACACTGGTAGAGGAGAATATGGGGCTTGTCTGGAGTATTGTACATAGATTTGCCAACAGGGGATACGAGATGGAGGATTTGTTTCAGATTGGAAGTATTGGCCTGATGAAGGCCATTGACCGTTTTGATACATCCTTTGAGGTGAAATTTTCCACATATGCGGTGCCCATGATCACCGGAGAGATCAAAAGGTTTCTGCGGGACGACGGTATGATAAAGGTCAGCAGGACATTGAAAGAAAATAACTGGAAAATTGTACAGGCTATGCAGCGGCTGCAGAATGAAAAGGGAAGAGATATTACCATTCAGGAGCTTTCAGAAGAGACGGGGCTTGAGACAGAAGACATTGTAATGGCTATGGAAGCCAACACAGAAATTGATTCCCTTAATAAGCCCATGAATGTTCAGGACGGAAAAGAAATTTTTCTGGAGGATCAGTTGTCGGCTGCCAGAGATGAAAAAGAAAGCGTGGACAACCGGCTTTTGCTGGAACAGCTTTTGGGACAGCTTAATGTAAAGGAGCGCCAGCTGATTTATATGCGGTATTTTCAGGACCGGACCCAGTCGGATGTGGCAAAAGTACTTCATATGACGCAGGTTCAGGTTTCCCGTCTGGAAAAAAAATTGTTAAATCGTATGCGCCAGCTGGCGGAAACCGGTGTTTAAAAAAGAATTGAATAATTTTAATAAAAATACTCATACTAAGCAAAAAAGAAAAGGAAGTGTGCAGGTATGAGTCATAAAAAGTATCGTATCTGCCTCTTAATGGTTGCTGTTGCCGCAACTGTAGGAGGCATTTTTTATTATTGTTTCTGTCTGAAAGATGACGGTTCACAGGAGAAAGGAATGTTGGTAAAACAGATGCAGGAAAAAGGAAGCCGTTTAAAAGAAGCGGGAAAACAGGTTGGAGAAGATGTAAAGCAGGCGTTATCCAAAACAGGTTCAGAAGTAAAAGAAGCAGTACAGATGACCGGTGAAAGTATGAAAGACGCGGCAAAAAGGACAAAGGAAGCAGTAAAAGATGCGGTGTCAGTAAGCGGCGATGAAATGAAAGAGGCGGCTGCCGAAACAGGAAGAGAGTGGAAAGAAGCCGTTAAAAATGTGAAAAATGATATGAAACAGGGCTTGTCAGGAGAGCAGGATGCATGAGTGCACAGAATCAGACACTGTATTTAAAAGTGGAACAAAACAGCGTTGTAAAACAGAAAAATATTGTGTTGAATGATATTGCAAAAATGGAATGTACAGATGAGAGTATCATCCGGCAGCTGAAACAGCTGAGCATTTATCATTTTCCAAAAAATCTTGGAAAAAAGAGGAAAACAGTGCAGACATTTTCTGTTTTGAAAGTAATTGAGCTGATTCATGAAAAATATCCACAGTTGACAGTAGTAAATCTGGGGGAAGCGGATTTTGTTGTTTATTATAAGCCAAAGGAAGATCCCAAAGCACTTCAGTTATTTAAAACCTGTCTGATCTGCGCCATACTGTTTTTCGGAGCGGCCTTTATGATTATGACTTTCAATAACGATGTCTCTGTACCGGAGGTATTTGACAGGTTCTATGAACAGGTTATGGGACGGGAATCCAGTGGATATACGGCTCTTGAGATCAGCTACTGTATCGGCCTTCCCATTGGAATACTGATTTTCTATAATCATATAGGAAAGAAAAAAATTACAGATGACCCAACTCCGATACAGGTGGCCATGAGAAAATATGAGCAGGATGTGGATACCACTTATATAGAAGAAAGCGGCAGAGAAGGGAAATCAATTGATGTTGATTAGAGAGATCATACTGGTGGCAGTGGGGCTGCTTAGCGGAGCGGCCACGGCTGCCGGTTCATTTGCATTAATTACAAGTCTCGGAGTAGTTCCAAGAATGGCGGGAAAAAGCAGTACAGCAGTGCATGTCATTGCCTATGAAAACGCCATTATTTTAGGCGGAATTGTGGGAAATATACTTTCCATATTTGCGGGACTAAAGATTTTAATTGGAACAGGGCTTTTAATTGTTTTTGGAGTTACCGCAGGTATTTTTGTCGGCTGTCTTGCGGCGGCTTTAGCAGAAGTTCTGCAGGTATGGCCTGTTCTGTTTCGAAGAAGCGGAATAAAAACAGGTATGAATATAGGTATGGTTTGTTTTGCACTGGGAAAAATGGCGGGATCTTTCTATTTTTTCAGCGTACTGTACCGGAGATAGATAAGACCGTACAGGTCGGTTATGGAAACAAGGAGTAGTAAGATGAATATCGAACATGAAAAGGATAAAGAAAAGCAGCAGGAAAAGTATGACGCTTTTGTAAAACAGGTGACACCATCCTACAGTCTGCCATGGAACATGTTCCGGGCATTTCTTGTAGGAGGCGCCATCTGTGTCATCGGCCAGATTATTATGAATGTCTGTATGAGCATGGATTTCAGTAAGGAGGAGGCCGCAGCATGGACCAGTCTGCTGCTGATACTGGCCAGCGTGATTTTAACCGGTCTGAATATCTATCCTTCTATTGCAAAGTTTGGAGGGGCGGGGGCGTTGGTGCCGATTACCGGATTTGCCAATGGTGTGGCAGCGCCTGCCATTGAATTTAAAAAAGAGGGGCAGGTTTTTGGAATCGGCTGTCAGATCTTTACCATCGCAGGACCAGTAATTTTATATGGAATATTTACCAGCTGGATTCTGGGCCTTATTTACTGGATCGGGAAATGCTTCGGCTGGTTTTGATAACAGCATAAAACAGGTAAATCCAGTGACGTCCGGCTAATCCTCGTGAGGCGGTCTGCGCTCACCAAGGGAATTATCAACATCCAAAAGCAGAGAACTGCACAGCAGATTCAGAGACGTCCAGGTGTCGTTAAGAGGCAGATCAAACAAATCCATAATACGGTTTAAACGGTATTGCAGCGTATTTTTATGAATATTCAGTCTTGCGGCGGCTTCATCCTTATTGCGCATGGAAAGCTCATAGACTCTCAGTGTATTTTCATATTCTGTACTGTGTTTTTTATCATAAGCGCGAATCTGATAAACCACAGGGTGAATAAAAATCCGCCCCGGTTCTGCTTTCAGCAGAGCGAAAAACAGCGGGAGAGGCATCTGATCCATAAAGATGGCTCTCTTTTGCTGATTGGCAGAATTTGCCAGCTGAGCAGAGAATAATGCCTGATGGTAGTGCAGCAAAGCAAAATTCAGATCCTGAAAGCTGTTGCTGAGTCCGCTTTTCATATCATACTGTTCAAAATAAGAAAAAAGCTGATTGGCCATAGTATTATTATCCGGCCGCAGGATAGGAGCAGCGGCGGAGTACTTGATACCGCCGAACAGTGTAACAATGACATCCTCAAAAATCAGAGAAACAATATTTCGAAAAGTCTGCTGCAGACGCATAACAGCCAGGTGGGCGAAGGCCCTTTGAGAGGCCTGATTTCCAAAAGGGGTCACAAGGATGGCAAAACGTCCCTGGATATTTTGATTCAGTGTTTCCACAGCCAGCTTCACAAGATGCTTTGGCGTATCAAGAAGCAAAAGATCCTGAAGCCGTGTGGACATGGCTTTGTGCCAGTGATCGGGGTTGGCGCCTCTTGTATTCAGGTTTAGTTCCAGAATGTAAATCAGCCGGGCAGTCAGTTTAAGATCATCTTCCTTGAGAGGCTTTGGTCCAAGGCAGATCAGAATATGGCCGTAAACGGTTTTGTCGTGCTGCAGTTCACCCATGATAATAGGGTAATCCTTACATAATCCATGCCGGGCATAAAAAGGTTTATAAAAATTCTGAGTATTATCTACATTTTCCTGAAGTACTTTCCAGATCAGATCAATGTCCAGGCTGCGTCTTTTTAGGATTTCATTCCATTTCTCATTTTCCGTAAAATGTCCCGGGCAGCTGGCAATGAGACGGAAACAGTCGTCTACCAGCAGAATGGGGCAGTCAAAAATTTCTCCGGCAGTATTGATAATGGCGCTGATACCGCCTTCCTGTGCCGCCTGCATCAAATCCCAGTTTGCGCAAAGCAGCCTTTTAGATGGACTGTCAGTATATGTACTCATAAGTTTAGGATCCTTTCTTAAGTAACTCTATTGTACTCATTCTTTTATAAGATGACAAATAAAAAACGAAAAAAAACAGCCAAGTTAGTGAAAACAAACAATATTACAGGGGAAGATTGTTTGTTTTCACAGGACTTTTGGCTCTGTAAAATTTTATAATAAGTGAAACGGATAGGCGGACAGATTCCAAAAATCCCTCCAGATTTTTATTCTGTATAAAGCGGGTAAGGAACATACAGCCCGCTTTGAAATATCCGTGACAATACCAAACAGAAAGTAAAAAGAAAGGAAGCATGTGATTATGAATGTAACATTAAAAGAGAAATACGGACTGTATATTAATGGACAATGGCGGGACGCGTCAGACAAAGGAACATTTCAGACAACAAATCCAGCTAACGGCAGACATCTGGCATACTGTGCCGAGGCCACAAAAGAGGATGTAGATGCAGCTGTGAATGCGGCCTGGGCGGCCTATCCGGAATGGAAGAATACAGAGCCTTCAAAACGTGCGGACATTCTTTTAAAGATAGCAGATCGTATAGATGAAAATAAAGAACTGCTGGCAGCAGTTGAGACTATGGATAACGGAAAACCAATCCGTGAGACCATGGCTATAGATGTACCTTATTCTTCTGACCACTTCCGCTATTTTGCTGGGGCCATCCGGACAGAGGAAGGGTCCGCAAGTGTATTGGACGGTAATTTTTTGAGTTTAATTCTTAGAGAACCCATCGGAGTTGTAGGACAGATTGTTCCATGGAATTTTCCGTTCCTTATGGCTGCATGGAAGCTGGCTCCGGCTCTGGCGGCAGGCAATTGTATTGTATTTAAGTCATCCTCATCCACTCCGTTAAGCATGATTGTATTTATGGAACTCATCGAAGATCTTCTTCCGGCAGGTGTTGTAAATATGATTACAGGAGGCGGCTCAAGATCCGGGCAGTATATGCTGGATCACCCGGGATTTAGGAAGCTGGCTTTTACAGGTTCTACCGAGATTGGGCTGGACGTGGCAAAAGCGGCGGCGGATAAACTAATTCCGTCTACACTGGAGCTGGGAGGAAAAAGCGCTAACATTTATTTTGAGGACTGCCCGTGGGATATGGCTCTTGACGGACTGCAGCTTGGAATTTTATTTAACCAGGGCCAGGTATGCTGCGCCGGTTCTAGAGTGTTTGTTCAGGAGAGCATCTATGATAAGTTTGTTCAGCAGGCAGTGGAGGCATTTAAAAATATTAAGGTTGGCGATCCGCTGGATATAAATACTCAGATGGGTTCTCAGATTAACAGAAAACAGGTTGAAAAGATCATGTCTTATGTTGAAATCGCAAAACAGGAAGGTGCTGTAATTGCCTGCGGCGGAGCTCCGTATATTGAAGGCCAATGTGCAGACGGATGCTTTATGCAGCCAACATTGATTACAGGGGTTACCAATGATATGCGGGTTGCCCAGGAGGAGATTTTCGGACCGGTAGCAGTAGTAATTAAATTTAAAACCGAAGAAGAGGTAACTGCGATGGCCAATGATTCTGAGTACGGTCTTGGCGGTGCTGTCTGGACAAAAGATATCAACCGTGCAATCCGGGTTTCCAGAAATATAGAGACCGGAAGAATGTGGGTGAATACATACAATCAGATTCCTGCGGGAGCTCCATTTGGAGGATATAAAAAATCCGGTATCGGACGCGAAACTCATAAAGTGATTTTAGACCATTATACACAGCAGAAAAATATTCTGATTAATTTAAATGAGACGCCAAGCGGTTTTTATCCGCCAAAATAAACAGGGAAAGTCCTTGGGGACTTTCTCAAGAAATTAAGAAAATAAGAAGGTAAATAAAAGTAAAGTGAGGGAAAGAAGATGGCAAGATTTACATTACCAAGAGATATTTATCATGGAAAAGGATGTCTGGAGGAATTAAGAAATCTAAAGGGAAAAAGAGCATTTGTTGTTGTTGGGGGCGGTTCTATGAAACGCCAGGGATTTCTTCAGAGAGTGGAAGACTATCTAAAAGAGGCAGGCATGGAAGTTGAACTGTTTGAGGGAGTGGAACCGGATCCTTCTGTGGATACCGTAATGAAAGGCGCTGAAAGAATGCGCCAGTTTAATCCGGACTGGATTGTTGCCATGGGCGGAGGATCACCGATTGATGCGGCAAAGGCTATGTGGGCATTTTATGAGTATCCGGATGTTACATTTGAGGAATTATGCACACCTTTCAGCTTTCCACAGCTTCGTCAGAAAGCAAAATTTGCTGCAATTCCTACAACATCAGGAACAGCAACAGAAGTAACTGCTTTTTCTGTTATCACAGATTATCAGACCGGAGTAAAATATCCGCTGGCAGACTTTAATATTACACCGGATATTGCGCTGGTTGATTCAGAGCTGGTTGAGGGACTTCCTCCAAAACAGGTTGCCTATACGGGAATGGATGCGCTGACTCATGCCATTGAAGCATATGTTTCCACACTGAACTGCCCCTTTACCGATGCGCTGGCTTTAAAAGCCATTGAAATGGTTTTTGATTATCTCCAGGAGTCTTACCGGGGAAATATGGATGCAAGAGCACAGATGCATTATGCACAGTGTCTGGCAGGTATGGCATTCTCCAACGCATTGCTGGGAATCGTGCACTCCATGGCACATAAGACCGGAGCGGCATTTTCCACAGGACATATTCCTCATGGATGTGCAAATACCATCTATCTGCCTTATGTCATCAAATATAATGCCAAAGACCCAATAGCTGCAAAACGTTATGCTGAGATTGCAAGATTTGTAGGTCTGGAAGGACTTTCAGAAAAGGCATTGATTAATGGTCTTTGTGAAAAAATCGAATCCTTTAACCGGAAGCTTCAGATTCCAAAAACACTTCAGGAATTTGGGGTGGAAGAGAAAGAATTTAATGAAAAAATCGGAAGAATTGCAGAGCTGGCTGTAGGAGACGCCTGCACAGGATCCAATCCAAGAGCAATTACTCCAAAAGAGATGGAACAGCTGTTTATCTGCACTTATTACGGAAAAGAAATAGATTTTTAACAGACAGAAAAAAGTCCCGGTAAAGCTAGAATTTACTGGGACTTTTTTCTGTGATGCGGACCTGTTTATGATTGATTTTTCACAAATTATAGTGTCATCTGTCTTTGCATGTGATATGATGTTACAAAATATTCAGATGAGGAGAAGGAATATGATTAATTTTAAACTGGACATTGATAAAAATGAGATTGAACTGGATTCCTGTTTCACTTCTGCGGATAATTTTGCGGAGGAGATGATACTGATGATTAATACGATTGTTAACGTGACCGCTTATCAGGGAACTGGGGGGAATATTGAGCAGGGCCGTAAGTTTGCAGATCAGCTGAAATCGGTAATAGCGGAAAATCTTGACAAAGACTGTGAGTTTGAGAAATTTGCTTCGGAGCAGAAACAGATTCCGGAAGTGTAAAAATTTAATAAAGTGGAGCTCATAAAGCGAAAACCGGAAGAATGCATAGATAAAATGTATTTCTTCCGGTTTTTGCATATTCAGATAAGGCCTGCTTTTATTTTCTTACTAATTCTTCAAGCTTCATAACGGAACGGTTCAGCGCTAAAGCACCCATATATAATGTTCTTGCGTAAAATAATCCAAATCTTCTTGACATATCAGTTACCTCCATATTTTTGTTTATTTTAATGTTCTGTGTTTTGTTTCTTTCTGACTTTATTATATATCTGCAGCATCTGTTCAGTAATTCATAAGGCAATCCAAGAAATGCAGGGTAAAAATAAATGTATTTTGATTAACGACAGCTGGGATACCAAAAAAAGACCTAAGATATGCACTTTTAAAAAGAGATGAAAATAAGACATCTGACGCAGATTCCGTAAAAGAAGAGTGGGAATTTGTGATATTGCTGAGAAAGAGTTTCAATTATGGTAATTTCAGGAAGAAATTCTGGATAATTTTCACAAGAAATTTTTTCGTGTTTTTGATCGGTTGAAGTTTTGGTTTGTAAGTGGTATCTTTATGGTATTCCAAAAGGACACTAAAAATAAACCAGAGTACAGCTAAGAAAGATTTTATACAAAATTCTTTGCTTACAGGTAAGCAGAAAAGTAAAAAAGTGCTGTCCCTTTGCACTATAAAAGGAGAAAGGAACATAATTCATGGGTAAATCAATTGTAGACAAAACAACCAGTGTGTTAAATAAGACAGCCTTAACAGGCACACTGTTTGTGCTGGACAAATTATTAAACGGACTGGCGGCAGCATGTCCGGCGTTTAAGGATGAATGGAAAGACAAAGAATTAAAAGTCCAGATTCGGATTGGAGATGGCAGTGCAGGACGGATGATTGAATTTTCCGGCGGGAGAGTAACCGGAAGAAACGGTATTTTCCGGGATGCTTCTGTGGAGATGGTATTTGCAGAAGAAAAAACAGCAATGCGTGTCATGACAGGCATGATGATGGGAAAACAGGATGAGTTTGTAAATGCGGCAAAAGCCGGAGGCCTTGCTTTAAACGGTCCGGATGAAGATGCTATGTGGTTTTCCAGTCTGCTTTTAAAAGTATTTGCTTTTGACGTATTGTATCTGAAAAATTACGGAACAAAAATGCCAAACGGAGAGGTACGCTATGTGAATGCAACAAACGGCGGCCCGGTATTTGTTTATGTAAAGGATGGAAAAATTGTCCGTATTACCCCTATTGATTTTGAAGACAGTGATGCGGATCCATGGACCATCACCGCGAAAGGTAAAAAATTTACTCCGCCAAAACGGGCTACAGTGGCGCCATATGCTTTCTGGAAATCACTGATTTACTCTAAAGACCGGTTATTATATCCCATGAAGCGTGTGGATTTTGATCCCAATGGAGAGCGTCATCCGGAGAACAGAGGTATTTCCGGTTATGAGAGAATTTCCTGGGAAGAAGCTTTGGATATTGTATCTAACGAAATTGTCCGTGTACGTAAAGAAAACGGACCCGGTTCTGTTTTCTTTACCTGTGGTTCTCACCACACATGGGGAAATATCGGATATTACTTAAGTGCCGCAAAAAGATTTTTCAACTGCCTGGGAGCTACAACAGCTCTGTTAAATCCGGACAGCTGGGAAGGGTTTGCATGGGGAGCCATCCATCACTATGGCGGTTCTGCCAGAAACGGCGGATGTGAAATTTATTCTACTGTAGAAGACTGTATGCAGAATTCTGATATGATTGTTTTCTGGTCCTCAGATCCGGAGACAACAGCCGGCGTATATGGAGCTCAGGAAGGGACCATCCGCCGTTCCTGGATTAAAGAACTGGGAATGAAAACCGTACATATTGATCCTTATGAAAATTCTACAGCAGCATTTGTAGGCGGGCGCTGGATCGCACCGAAACCCGGCACGGATGCTGCCATGGCTATTGCCATTGCCAATGTGTGGATGAATGAGGGTACTTACGATAAAGACTATGTTGCCACAAGAACCTATGGATTTGAGAAATGGGAAGCGTATGTGCTGGGTGAAACGGACGGAACACCAAAGACCCCGGAATGGCAGGAACCAATTACCGGAGTTCCTGCAAGAATTGTCAGGGCACTGGCACAGGAATGGGCGAGGAATAAAACATACCTGGCCTGCGGCGGTATTACTTCCTTCGGCGGTGCCGGCCGTGTGGCCTTTGGTACAGAGTGGGCCAGAGCTATGGTATGCCTGATTTTTATGCAGGGATGTGGAAAGCCGGGTATTAACTTTGGCGGTCTGCAGTACGGAACACCTCTGGATACCAGATTCTGGTTTCCGGGCTATGCAGACGGCGGTTTTTCCGGTGACTTTATCGGTTCCGGAGCCGGTGTTGCGCTGTACAACCGTATGCCTCAGTCACCGTCGGTAAACTCTGAATATCAGCAGATTCCCCGTCTTAGAATTCCGGAGGCGATTATAGAAAAACATACGGAGGCGCATAATATGCCGGTTTACTCTGTCCATGGACAGTTCTGCAAAGTATCTTATCCGGCTCCCGGTCATTCACCGGTGAAAATGTACTACAAATATGGTGGTTCTCATATTGGAACCCAGCCCCAGTCCAAACGTTTCGCTCAGATGTACCGTACTGACAGCCTGGAATTTGTTGTGAATCAGTCCATCTGGCTGGAGGGAGAGGCAAGATTTGCAGACGTACTTCTGCCGGCATGTACAAACTTTGAGCGCTGGGATATTGCAGAGTCCGGAAATTGTGGGGGATATATTGAAAAATCTTATCTGCAGAATAATCACAGAGTATGCTTTATTCAGCATAAATGTATTGAACCTCTGGGAGAATCCAAGTCAGACTTTGAAATCTTCCAGGCAGTGGCAAACCGGATTGGTTTGTGGCAGGTATTTTCAGAAGGAAATTCTGAATATGACTGGGCAAAACGTTACTTTGATGCTACAGATCTTAAAAAGAAAATTTCCTGGCATCAGCTGCTGAAAAAAGGCTACTATGTAGTTCCGCCTCTTCCGGAGGACAGACGTGACCCGGTTGCTTTCCGCTGGTTTGCAAACGGAACGAAAAAGGATACGCCGGAGCTTTCCCCGCTGCCGTCTGAATATTACGGACGGTACAACGAAGGACTTCAGACACCCTCCGGACTGTTTGAATTTGAAGCTCAGACGTTGAAACGTTTTGACCCGGATGATGAAGAGAGAAGACCGATTTGTATGTATCACCCGTCATGGGAAGGCTGTGAAACTACTAAGCTGTATGAAAAATATCCTCTGCAGCTGATTTCACCTCATTCCAAATACAGCTTCCATACTATGGGTGACGGAAAAGATTCCAACATCAATGATATTGAAGAACACAGAAGATTAATTGACGGTTTCTATTACTGGATTTTCCGTATGAATCCTGCGGATGCAAAAGCCCGGGGATTAAAAGAAGATGATATTGTAGAAGTATATAACGACAGAGGAAATGTTTTGTGTGCTCTGCAGCTGACACAGCGTGTACCGGCAGGCACCGTTCATTCTTTCGAGGCCTGTGCAGACTACCGGCCCATGGGTGAACCGGGAGGCGACGGTGTAGTAGAAAAAATGGGATGTATCAATAACCTGACAAATAAACGGTTCCTGGTGCAGCATGCCCACGGCATGGGAGCAAATTCCTGTCTGGTGGAAGTTCGTAAATGGGAAGGAGAGACAAAATAATGAAGAAGTGGCATATGGTAGTAGACCTTGCAAAATGTGTGGGCTGTTATAACTGCCTGCTGGCATGCAAGGACGAACATGTTGGAAACTCCTGGCTTCCATATACGGACAGCCAGCAGCATCATGAAGATAAATGGATTAATTCAAAACGTGTGGAACGGGGAAGCGTTCCATACACAGAGGTAGCATTTGTAACAGAAACCTGTCAGCACTGTGACAATGCACCGTGTGCAGAACGCTGTCCGGATGCGGTGATCAAACGTCCTGACGGAATTGTTCTGCTGGATGCTGCCAGAGCTAAAGGAAACAAAAATCTTGCAGATGCCTGCCCTTACGGTCATATTCACTGGAATGAAGAGCTTGGCACAGCACAGAAATGTACGATGTGTGCCCATCTGCTGGATCAGGGCTGGAAAGAGCCGCGCTGCGTGCAGGCATGTCCGTTAAGAGCACTGAGCGTAGTTTACTGTGAAGACAGCGAGTTTGAAAAAATCGTAGAGAAACAGAAATTAAAACCGCTGACAGACGGCAGCAATCAGCCAAGAGTACTTTACAGAAACCTTTACAAATATAATAAATGTTTTATTGCAGGCGGTTTAAGCTATATAAAAGACGGCATTGAAACAGCGGCCACGGAGGCTAAAATCAAACTGTCCATGAACGGGGTGCCTTTAAAAGAAACCTATGCGGATTTCCTTGGAGAATATAAAATTGACCGTCTGCCAAAAAACAGTGGAACCTATACCCTGGAGTATATAATGCCAGGATACAAAACCATTGTAAAACAGGTAGAAATAAAAGAAGAAAGCCCCAATATGGGATGTCTTACCTTTGAAAAAGAGTAATACATAATTAAAGGAACAAAAAGGAGGGCCGTTATGGAACAGAGAAAACAGCAGATTGTGACAGATGTATGTGCTCTCCTGGAAGACGGTTTTTCTATGTGGGAACGATTCGGGTTAAAGCTGCCGGATGAAAAGGAATGTCAGGAAGTGTTAAGGTGTGCAGTCTGTGCCTGCAAAAAGGAAAGGTTCACAAAAGAATATGCAGCTGCCTGTCAGTGCTTTTTCCTGTTTCGGAAACTGCACACAATAACGGAGATTTCTCCTGAGACTGCTACATTGCTGGGAGATTACTTTTTCAGCCGGTTTTCTTCCTTCCTGATTCCTGTGGACAGCACACGTCTTATCGACCTGTTTTCAGAATATTTAAAACAGGATGCCAAGGAATCCGCATGGGGTGCAGAAGAGTTTGATACAGACAGATATCTTCAGTTTGTAGAAAATGCCGCGGAGGAAATCGGATTATGACCGGATTAAAGAAAAAAGCGCAGGAACAGATACAGCAGAATACAAAGGTGCTGTACCGCCGGCTGAAAGAGTCTTTAGGAGAGATGGAGGCGCAGTTAAAAACTTTATGCCGCAGTGATCAGCTCGAAATGTCAAAAGATCTTGAGCGGGTTGTGATGGCCGGAGGCAAACGCCTGCGTCCCTCTCTGGCATGGATCTGTCATCGAATCGGAGATGGGAAGAAGATGGAGATTCTGCCGCTGATGTGTATGCTGGAGCTGATGCATACAGCCTCGCTGATTCATGATGATGTAGTAGATGATGCGCCATTGAGAAGGGGCGTTGAGACAATCCATCAGACCAGCGGGCGGCATGCTGCGGTGCAGAGCGGAGATTTTCTGCTGGCACGGGCTATGGAATATCTGCATCTTTACCGGGGAACGGGGATTAATGAAGCACTGGCGGATATTTCACTGCAGATGTGTCTGGGAGAGTTTCAGCAGATGGAACATCTCTTTCATATAAAGGCTCAGACCCAGGAGATTTACTTTGAACAGATCCGCAGAAAAACCGCTTATCTGCTGGCCACCAGCTGTTATACAGGAGCCATTGCGGGAGGACTGAATGATGCACAGACAGAAGCGCTGAAATGTTTTGGGGAACAGATCGGAATTGCGTTTCAGTTAAAGGATGATGTCCTGGATTTTACGGGGACAGATGACTTTGGAAAGAGAAGAGGCCAGGATCTTCGCAGAGGAATTTATACCCTTCCGGTGCTGTACGCTTTTGAAAACAGACCGGATGAGTCTATGCAGCAGCTGGCTGCAAAACAAAATAAAACAGAGGATGATATGGAAATACTGCTTCAGTATGTTTCCATGTCACAGGGAATTGAGTATACAGAATTTCAAATACATGCCTGCAGCCGTAAAGCGCTCAAAGCTCTGGAAAAAATTCCGGACAGCGATGAGAAGGAAGCGCTCAAAGAGCTGGCGCAGGCCCTTGGAAAACGAAAATTATAAGGAGAAAAAAGATGGATGGATGCCTGAATAACAGCAGTCAGAAAGTATTGGCAGAGTCAATCGCCGAAAAAGCCGGAGTAAATCTTAAAGATTGTTATCAGTGCGGAAAGTGTTCTGCAGGATGTCCAATGGCCCGGGGCATGGATCTGATGCCCCGCCAGATTGTACATTATATGCAGCTTGGCATGATGACTCCGATTTTAAAATCAAAAACCATCTGGCTGTGCGCAGCCTGCCACACCTGTGTGGACCGCTGCCCTCATGATATCAATCTGCCGGGACTCATCGAGCAGTCCAGAATGATCGCAAAAAAACGCGGTATGATCGGCGTGCAGGAAGTAGATAAATTTACGGATATTTTTCTTGAAAATGTCAAAATGTTTGGAAAAAATCAGGAAGTTGTACTGGAAGGTTTGTATAATGTATCAACCGGCCATCTGATGCAGGATATGAAAAATGTTCCGCATATGCTGAGACATAAAATTGTGGGACCGGAGCTGAATGTAACCAAAGGTGCGGCTGAGGTAAAAGACCTGATGAAAAGAGCGGAAGAAAGGAGCAATGAATAATGCAGTATTCCTATTTTCCAGGGTGTTCCATGGATACTACCGGAATCACCTATAAAAAATCAATTGAATATGTCTGCAGCAAAATCGGAATGGTGCTTAGAGAGATTCCTGACTGGAACTGCTGCGGCGCTACCTGTGCCCACTCTAAAAATGAAAAAGTAGCTTTAGCGCTGCCGGCCAGAAATCTGGCACTTGCAGAGGAAGAGGGGCTGGAGCTGGATGTGGCGGTAGCCTGTGCTTCCTGCTATTCCCGTATGAAACATACGGTCCATGCGGCAAGACAGAGTGAAGAGACAAGACAGGAACTGGAAGAAATTATAAACATGCCTTACCGGGCAAAAGCGGATGTATTAAGTTTTCTGGAGATTTTTGCAAGACCGGAAATGATGCGTTTATGTCAGGAAAAAATGTATCGTACTCTAAAAGGAATGAAGGTGGCTTGCTACTATGGCTGTCTGACTTCACGTCCTGTAGAGGTAACTGGAGCTTCCTCCACAGAAAATCCTATGGAAATGGATGAAATCGTTAAACTGACAGGCGCCGTTCCTGTGGAATGGGATTTTAAAACCGAATGCTGCGGAGCCAGTCATCAGGTAGATGCACCGAAGACGGCAAGACCTCAGCTGGAGAGGATTTTGAAGAATGCTCAGGCAAACGGAGCTCAGGCTATTATCACAGCCTGTCCCCTGTGCAATTTAAACCTGGATATGAGAGAAGGAGAGCTGAATAAAGCGAATGGAACGGCATATAACCTTCCGATTTATCAGTTCACAGAATTACTGGCAGTATGTATGGGAGCAGGTGTAAAGGATATTGGCCTGCAGAAGCATTTCTTCCCGGCATTTGACCTGTTAAACGAATATTTGAGGAAGGCAGGTGACACAGTATGAGCCGTATAGGCGTATTTGTCTGCCACTGCGGAACCAATATTGCCGGGACCGTAGATGTAGAGCGTGTAGCAAAAGCAATGGAGCTGGAACCAAATGTGGTATACGCAGCAGATTATAAATATATGTGTTCCGAACCAGGCCAGGCCATGGTAAAGGAAAAAATTGAAGAATACAATCTGGACCGGATTGTCATCTGTTCTTGTACACCGCGGATGCATGAAAATACTTTCCGTAAAATGCTGGCGGGAACAAAAATCAATCCGTATATGCTGGAAATTGCCAATTTAAGAGAGCAGTGTTCCTGGGTGCATACAGATAAAGAAAAGGCCACAGAGAAAGCAATTGATCTGGCCAGAATGGCAGTGGCAAAAGTAGACAGAAACAAGCCTCTGCATACATCTACAATCCCCATTCACAAAAAAGCCCTTGTAATCGGCGGCGGTATTGCCGGAATTCAGGCAGCTCTTGATATTGCAGATGCAGGATATCAAGTAACTCTGTTAGACAGAGAGCCATCCATCGGCGGACGTATGGTTATGCTTGATAAAACATTCCCTACGCTTGACTGTTCTGCATGTATCAGTACTCCAAAAATGGTTGAAGTCAGTGCACATCCCAATATTGAATTAAAGACATACTGTGAGCTTGAGGATGTCAGCGGATATGTGGGAAATTTCGAAGTAACCATTAAGCAGAAAGCTCGTTATGTAAATCATGATCTGTGTACCGGATGCGGACTTTGTGAAACCAAGTGTCCTACAAAAGTACTCAGTGAATTTAATCAGGGCATGAGTGAACGACGTGCCATTTATAAATCCTTTGCCCAGGCAGTGCCTGCAAAACCGGTGATTGACGCGGATCACTGCAGGAAATTAAAAGACGGAAAATGCGGTGTCTGTGAAAAAGTCTGTCCGTTAGGAGCCATTAAATTTGATGATAAAGAAACAACCTTTACGGAAACATATGGTGCTATTGTAGTATCTACCGGTTATCAGCTTATTGAATGGCAGAAGCTTTATCCGGAGTACGGCGGCGGAAGATTTAAAGATGTAATCAGCGGCCTGCAGTTTGAACGTCTTGTGAATGCGTCAGGTCCTACGGAAGGACATATTGTAAGACCTTCTGACCATACAGAACCAAAAGATGTGGTAATTGTAAAATGCGTAGGCTCCCGTGATCCGAAAAAAGGCAAGAGCTACTGCTCAAGAGCCTGCTGTATGTATGGAGCAAAGCATGCCCATCAGATTTTAGAAAAAATACCGGGTTCCAATGTTTACATTTTCTATATGGATGTGAGAACTCCTGGAAAAGGCTACGAAGAGTTTTATGACAGAACAAGAAATGACGGAGCCCACTATATCAGAGGCCGTGTTTCTAAAATTTACAAAGAGGGCGGCCGGTTAATCTGCCGGGGTGAGGATTCCCTCCTTGGACAGCAGATTTCAGTGGAAGCGGACCTGGTAATTTTAGAAACAGCTATGGTTCCCGCAGACGGAATCGGAGAAATTGTACATAAACTTGGTATTTCCATGGACGCAGACGGCTGGGTGCAGGAAGCTCATCCGAAACTTCGTCCGGTAGAGACACAGACCGGCGGCGTCTTTCTGGCAGGAACCTGTCAGGGACCGAAAGATATTCCGGATACGGTTGCCCAGGCATCTGCAGCTGCAGTGAAAGTCTGCGGACTCTTCAGCAAAGACGAGATGGAGACCTCGCCAATGACCAGTAAGGTAAGCCAGGATAAATGCTGCGGATGTGCCCACTGTGTGGCAATGTGTCCGTACAAAGCAATCAGTCTGGTTGAAATTGACGACAGAGACGGAAATAAACGAATCAAACGTATGGCAGCAGAAGTAAATACAGGACTCTGCCAGGGATGCGGATGCTGTGCCGCTGCCTGCCGGACCGGAGCTATTGATTTACAGGGCTTTACCAATGAACAGATCTTACGGGAGGTGGATGCGTTATGTCAGTAGAAAAAAACGAAAACTGGGAACCGCAGATTCTTGCTTTCTGCTGTAACTGGTGTACTTATACAGGAGCTGACCTGGCTGGATTAAATCGTATGAAATATCCGGAAAATGTCCGCGTTATCCGGGTTCCCTGTTCCAGCCGTGTCAATCCGCAGTTTATCCTTCGGGCATTTCAGAAGGGATGCGATGGTGTTTTAGTATGCGGCTGCCATCCGGGAGACTGTCATTATGCTACAGGAAATTATTTTACAAGAAGAAGATTTATGCTGATGCAGAGAATGCTTGAGTACAACGGAATTGATCCAAACCGTTTCCAGGCCAGATGGATATCCGGCTCGGAGGCAGCAAAATTCCGCGATACTGTCACAAGAGTTTCTGCTCAGATCAAAGAATTAGGACCGAATAAAAAGTTCCAGGAAACATGGTACAGCAAAGGAGGTGCAAAGGATGAGTAATATTCAGGAACAAATCCGTCAGAGAGTCCGCACTTTGCTGGAAGAAGGCGTCATTGGTTACTGTATCGGATGGGGCGCCACACGCTTTGAGGATAAAACCACACCGGTATTTATTACGAAACCGGAAGATGCAGACCGCCTTGTATGGAATAAATACTGTATAAACGGAACGGCAAAGTATCTGCTGGATGACTGGTATCCGGAGAAAAAAATCGGCGTTATTATCCGTGGATGCGACTCCAGAGCTGTAAACCGCCTGATGAAAGACAAACAGGTAAAACGGGAAGACTTATATCTCATAGGAGTGCCCTGTGACGGAAAGGAAAATCCGGTATGTGAAGGATGCCAGCACAAAAATCCATTGGTTTATGATGAACTGGTGGGGGAGATTGTGTCAGAATCCGTGAATCCGGACCGTTTTAAAGAGATTGAGGAATTTGAGAAGCTCACACCGGATGCCCGGTATGAATTCTGGGCAAAACAGTATGACAAATGTATTCACTGCTATGCCTGCAGAAATGCCTGTCCCGCCTGCAATTGTAAAGAATGCTATGCAGACCAGGCCAGAGAAAATTGGCAGGGCAAACAGAATAACCGTAATTCCAATCAGGTTTATGGCCTGACCAGAGCCTATCATGTGGGCGACCGCTGTATTGAGTGCGGGGAATGTGAACGGGTCTGCCCCATGGGCCTGCCCATTATGCGCCAGACAAAGAAAATGTTAAAAGACATCAATGATCTGTTCGGCGATTATGAGTGCGGACTTGGGGATGACAGAGAGCATGTGCTTGGTGAATTTGATTTATCCGACAGAGATGAATTTATGTAAGGGGGCGGCAGACAGATGCAGTTAAAGAAAACAGATTTAGACAAAGCATTAAAGATACTTGCCGCTGACGCAGGGGTCTTTGTGCCGGGAGAAATAGAAAACGTAAAAAGATTTGTTCTGTGGGAAGAGGGCATGGAAGTGGATTTAACCGGTGAAAATACCGTGCTTCCGCCGAAAGATATTTTATTTCCCTGTACAGAAAAAATGTATCATTATAAGATGGGAAAATCCATAGAGATTAAAGAAGTTGTTACGCAGCCCAAACAGGTGATTTTCGGAATCCGTCCCTGTGATATGCGAAGCATCGACTGTATGGATAAAGTATTTTTAGAGAAAGGTTATGTAGACAGCTTCTACAGCCGGAGAAGAGATGAGGTTACCTTGTTTGCCATGGGCTGTGTTTCTGTCTCCAGAACCTGCTTCTGTGACTCCATGGGGCTGGATCCCAACAATGCGCCTAATGCAGATGTTATGATGCATGACGCCGGGGACAGTCTGATTATGGAAGCGTATACACAGAAAGGCCGGGATGCGATGGAGCGTCTTGGAGCACTGCTGACAGAAGGGGGAGAGGCATCTGCCAAAACTTCCTGCCGGCTGAAAGTGAATATGACAGAAGATCTGCCGGAGAAACTTGGAAAAATGTTTGAGCATCCAATCTGGGATGAGGTGACAAGAGCCTGTATCGGATGTGCTGCCTGTACGTATGTATGCCCAACCTGCTATTGTTTTGATATTGATTCTGACAATCACGGAGCAGAAGGTACCAAGTATCGCTGCTGGGATTCCTGCATGTTCTCTGACTACAGCAGAATGGCGGGAGGACATAATCCGCGTCCTACGAAAAAGGAACGGGTGCGCAACCGTTATCTGCATAAGCTGTCCTTTTTCTATGATCGTTACGGCCAGCTGCTGTGCACAGGCTGCGGCAGATGTGTGGAAAAATGTCCGGCTCATATGGATATTTCGACTTTTATTGATAAAGCTGCGGAGGTGGACTTAAATGAGTGAAATTAATCACGACTGCACCTGTCATGGAAACCCATTAATTCCCCAGGTGGCCAAAATTATTAAAATTACAGAAGAAACACCGGATGTGAAAACATTCCGGATACAGACAATGGATGGGAAAATGCCATTTGATCCAAAACCCGGACAGCTTGGAATGATTTCGGCTGTGGGAATTGGAGAAGGTATGTTTTCCATAACTGCCAAAGGCGAAGACTGGATTGAGTCTTCTATTAAAAAAGTGGGCGTACTGACAGAGGCCCTCCATGAAATGACAACGGGACAGGAAATCGGAATCCGTGGCCCATACGGAAATCATTTTCCTTATGAAGCTTTAAAAGGAAAAGATCTGATTTTTATCGGCGGCGGCATTGGGCTGGCGCCGGTGCGATCCCTGATTCGTTATTGTCTGGAGCACCGGTCAGATTATGGACATATAGACATTGTTTATGGTTCCCGTTCACCGGAAGATCTGGTATTCAAAGAGGATTTGTTTGAAAACTGGCCAAAGGAACCGGATACACGGGTAGAAGTGACAGTGGATAGAGGAGATGCAGACTGGAACGGAAACGTTGGATTTGTTCCGGCTTATGTGGAAGAGCTGGCGTTTACACCGGAAAATAAAAAAGTAATCTTATGCGGTCCTCCTATTATGATCAAATTCACATCAGAAGCGCTGCTTCGTATGGGATTTGCAAAAGAGGATGTTATAACAACTCTGGAAATGCGCATGAAGTGCGGTGTAGGAAAATGCGGACGCTGTAATCTGGGCGGAAAACTCATCTGCCTGGACGGACCGGTATTTAATCTTGCAGAGCTGGATGAGCTTCCGGACGAAAAATAAGGCAGGAGATCAGTATGTTAATCAAATCAGCAAAACAGAGGAAAACAGAAAAAATATATAAATCCTATGAGCACATCAGTGAAGATTATGATATTATGAATGATATGATGAGCTTTGGAATACACCGGATCTGGAAGCTTAGAACTGCAGAAGAGATCAAACGCAGGGGCTGTCACCGGATTTTGGATGTGTGCTGCGGAACCGGGGATATGGCGCTGCTTTTGGCTGCTCAAAATCCAAATGCCGCAGTCACAGCTGTGGACTTTTCCGAAGGGATGCTGAATCAGGCCAGAAAGCGCCAGAAGAAAAAGAATTTGATTAACCTGGAATTTATCAGGAAGAATGCGGAGCATCTGCCATTTCGAAACGGATATTTTGATTGTGCAGTGATTTCTTTCGGTCTGCGCAGTGTGGCGGATTATGGAAGTGTGCTCCGGGAAATGTACCGTGTGGTTAGACCGGGCGGATGGATCTACTGTCTGGAGTCTTCCGTTCCGGAAACGAAGGAAGTCAAAACGGCTTACAATGTTTACCGGAATCATATGATTCCGGCTGCCAGCGCCGTATTAAACGGAAATGGCTGGGAGTATAAACGGATTGCCAGAGCAAACAGCAGATTTCTGTCTAAGAAGAAGCTGGCGGCGCTTATGGCTGCATGCGGATTTGTGCATGTGGGATATTACAGCCATATGGCCGGTGTGGCGGCCTGCCATCGGGGGCAGAAGCCGGAAATATAAATAATAAATGCGGGAAAGGACGAAATACAATGAAAAAATTTTTAAAAGCAGTACTTGCACTTGGAATTATTGGCTACATTGGATACAAAGTATATAAATATTTTACAAAAGAGCCGGAGTATCAGGAGTTTGATGACAATACAGACGGCGTAGAATTTGATGTAGAGGCAGAAGCAGAAGAATCTCTGGCTGATAAAATCAAAGCGGCAGCGAAAAAAATAACAGGCTGATAATACGTGTACAGTAACTGGGAACAGAGAAATGATTCTGGAGGGCGGAGAATGGAGGTTCTCCGTCTTCTTTTGTTTGAACAGGAGCGGGATATATGTTAAAAAAGCTGAAATTCTGGTTTCATAATGCCAGACCGGTTTCCCTGCCGCAGAGTGTTATGCCGGCGCTGGCGGCGTTTTTTCTGGCCGCCGGGGAAACGGGATTTTCCTGGATAACGGGGCTTTTGGCAGTGCTTGGGGGATGTCTTGCCCATCTGGGCATGAATCTGGCGGATGATTATTTTGATTACAGGAAGAAGGAGACCGGATTTCGTGATCAACTTGCAGGAGAGGGAATCAGAGCCAGAACGAAGAAGTGTGCCTATATTGTCAGCGGCGAAGCTACGATAAAACAGACTTTGAGGGCCGCGGTGGGATTTGGCATTGCCGCGCTGATTCCGGGAGCTGTTATCTTGTATCAGAGAGGTTTTATAATCCTTCTGATTGCGGCAGCTGGAGTTTTTTTGGGAGAGTCTTATTCCGGGGAACCGTTGCGTTTAAGCTACCGGGGACTTGGGGAGCTGGATATCGGAGTGATGTTTGGACCGCTTTTGATGGCAGGGGTCTTTTTTGCAGCCTGCGGACATCTGTCTTTGAAGCTTTTAGCCCCGGCGCTCAGCATGGGACTTCTGGTAACCAACATTTTATATGTACACTCGGTGCTTGATTATGAAGCGGATATGCGGGCAGGCAAAGCAACTATGGCGGCTCTGATAAAGGGAAATACAGGGAGAAAGGCTGTTTTGAGCTGCTTTTTGTTCCTGCCGTATATATTAACTGTGCTTATGACCGTAACCGGTAAAATGAATCCCATTTATCTGGCCGTACTGGCAACTCTGCCCTGGGCAGTTTTACTTTACCGGTCTGTGGATACATATATGAAAGAACCGGAAAAGCTGCCGAAACGCAGAGCATGGCATGGCCCTATGAAAAACTGGGAACAGATTGTTAAGGGAAATCTCTCCTGGTTTATGTTTCGATGGTATCTGGCCCGCAATTTACTGACGGCCTTTGCTTTTATTTTTATTGCGGCATCTGCTGCTGTATGTATCAAGCAGTAATAATTCACTGCATACGGATGTCCGCAGAGGGAGAGGAGAACATTTAGGATGAAACATATCGCATATTTACCATACTGGTATTTTCAGAACCGGCTGCTGAAAAAAGAAAAACCCCTTCAGACGGTACTATTTCTCACTGACTACTGTAATCTGAAGTGTAAACATTGCAGTGAGGACGGACATGCCGGGACAATTATGAAGCCGTATCGCCAGGTAAAGGAAGAACTGGAATATTCTTATCGCCAGGGAGCCAGATTTTTAGATCTGGAGGGCGGGGAGCCCACACTGTGGAGTGACGGCGGTTATCGGATTAATGACCTGATTTATCTTGCAAAAAAGATCGGATTTTATTCTGTGACAGTAACAACCAATGGACAGCGTCCTTTTGATTATCTGGCGGCGGATTCTATCTGGGTCAGTGTAGATGGATACAAACGGTATCATGATATGATACGGGGAGCGGGAACCTTTGATACGCTGAACAGAAATATTAAAGAAAGCGGACTGAAAAACATCAGCGTGAATATGGCTATTAACAAAATGAATTACCCATCAGTGCCGGATGTAATTAAGTACGCTGCTGCAAATCCTTCTATTCAATCGGTTTCACTGAATTTTCATACTCCGTATCCGGGAACAGAGCATATGATGCTGCCCTGGGACAAGCGGATTCATGTAATAGATAAAATTATTCAGATGAAAAGAGACGGATATACTGTCATGAACAGCGTATCAGGTCTGCAGTGCATGAAGAGACATGATTTTAAGAAATTCTGCTGGATTTCAAACTTTATTTTAACCGATGGAACCAGATTAGCGGAATGTCCGGGTAAGACAGCAGGGCTCTGTGAGAGGTGCGGTTTTTCCATGGCCGGAGAGATGCACAGCCTGATGAAGCTGCGGCCTGATACGGTGCTGGCGGGATTAAAGCTTCGTATGCGGGAGGAATAAAAAGTTGAATGAAGTAATACATTTTCTGGCAGGACCGGTTGTTGGGGGCATTATTGGATATTTTACTAATTTTATCGCTATTAAAATGCTGTTTCGTCCCAGAAAAGAAATTAAGATTGGAAAGTATGTACTGCCTTTTACCCCGGGAATTATTCCTAAGCGGAAAGACAAGCTGGCCCGGGCCATTGGAGAAGCAGTGGCGCAGCAGGTGTTTACAGAAGAAGATATTGAAGAGATTTTTTTATCAGAAGGTATGAAGGACTCCGTTGTGGAAAGCCTGCTGGCCTCCCTGGGACAGGGGGAGCATATGTATACGCTTGTAGAGCTTCTGGGCGGGGTCATGAGTGAGGATGAGTTTGAAGAATTTCAAAACAATCTGGACCGGATGATCTATCGGCGGGTTCATCTTACCATTAACCGCTCCAATATCGCAGAGCGGATTTCAGAAGAATGCACAAAGATATTAAAAGAGAAAACAAATGGTCTTACTTCGAAGGTATTAAATCCCGGCAGAATATCTTCTATTTCAGATTATATGGGCACCAGAGTCCAGCAGTACGCCAAGGAAAATGTTGAGACTGTTATTATGCCTCTGCTTCGGGATGAAACTGTTCAGGTATTTGTAAAGCCTCTGGATCAGCTGCTTTCAGAAATGCAGGCGGATGAAGAACGTCTGCGGGAGATTATTGGAAAAGTATATGAAAAATTTATGTCCCAGCACAGCAAAAAAATGGTAAAATTATTTGACATAGCATCTTTAACAGAGAAAAAGATTATTGAATTTCAGGTGGAAGAGATAGAAGCTCTGGTGGACCAGACCATCCACAGAGAAATGCAGGCCGTTATCAATCTGGGAGCAGTGCTGGGAGTGATCATTGGTTTTGTTAATACATTTATCTGATGCCTGAATGATTTAAACTTAAATACTTAAATTAAATAATAAGGAAAAGAGGTTTGTCAAAAATGGATGATAACATCAATAGAAGCTGTGGGGACTGCCGGGTCACCAGATGTATTAACGGAGCGCCAAAGGATAAGGGATATCCTGCCTTTTGTGTGACGAAGCATACAGATCCGGCTTTTGTGCAGGATGTAGTGAAGCTTTATGATGAAGAGGAAAACAGAAAAGTTATGGAAGCGGCAGCAGGTGTGGAATGCGATTACTACTGCCAGAAGACAAGAGTGGAAGAAACCATTGAATTTGCGAAACGAATAGGAGCAAAAAAAATCGGGATCGCCACCTGTGCCGGATTGATCCGGGAGACCGGAATTCTCACAAAGATATTAAGAAGCCATGGATTTGAAGTGTATGGAGTGGCCTGTAAAGCCGGGATTGTAAAAAAAGTGGATGTGGGATTGCCAGAGGATTACGAAAAAGCAGGCATCAATATCTGTAATCCAATTCTTCAGGCTGAAATATTAAATAAGGAAAAGACAGACTTAAATATTGTAATGGGACTCTGTGTGGGGCATGACAGTCTTTTTTATAAATATGCCAAAGGGCTGACTACCACACTGGTTGCAAAAGACAGAGTACTGGGCCATAATCCGGCTGCGGCGCTGTACACGGCAGAGTCCTACTATCATAATAAATTAATAGGCGGGGAGCAGGAATGATGAAGCGAGAACGATTACCGTTTACAACGCTGTGTTATGTGGAGCAGGATGGTAAATACCTGATGATGCACAGAGTGAAAAAGAAAAATGATGTGAATCAGGAAAAGTGGATTGGCATCGGCGGACATTTTGAAGAGGGGGAATCCCCGGAAGAATGTCTGCTGCGTGAAGCCCGGGAAGAAGCCGGTCTGACTCTGACTTCCTATCGGTTTCGTGGACTGATTACCTTTCAGTCTGCAGGATGGGGAACCGAATACATGTGTCTTTATACGGCAGATGGTTTTGAAGGAGAAGTAACAGAGTGTGAGGAGGGGGAGCTTGTATGGATTCCCAAAGAAGATATCGAGAAGCTTAATCTCTGGGAGGGAGATAAGCTGTTTTTTCATCTTTTAGAAGAAGATGCCCCCTTTTTCTCTTTAAAATTAAGTTATGAGGGTGACCGTCTTGTTCAGGTTGTATTAAATGGTATAGATCAGGCTTTGGAGTATTCACAGTAAAGTGTATAATTTTTCTTTTCAAGTCTTCCTCCTGCGGAACTTGGTGTGCGGTTTGGGTCAGCTTCGCTGACAACATTCTATTCTGATATATCTGCATGAAATCATGATATAAATATTTAGAATATGCGGCAGGATGCATAAAAATTCAGATTTTTGCGTAAAAAGTGATAAAAACAATTGTTTTTTTATCAGGTTGCGCTATAATTACCTTTATATGAAAAGAAAGAAGGAGAAAAGATCATGAAAAAGGTAATTGCATTACTTACAGTTGCAGTACTTGCCCTTTCTCTTGCAGCCTGCGGAAGTAAAGGCGGAGAGGATAACAAGACAAGTGCGGAATCCGAAGGAAAAGAAACTTTAACAATGGCAACTAACGCTACATTTCCGCCATATGAATATTATGATGACGATAATAATATTGCGGGTATTGATGTGGAGATCGCAAATGCCATTGCAGAGAAGCTTGGTATGAAGCTGGAGATTCAGGACATTGACTTTGATTCTATCGTAACATCCGTACAGTCAGGCAAAGCTGATATTGGACTGGCTGGTATGACCGTTGATCCTGACCGTGCTAAAAATGTTAACTTTACAGACAGCTATGCTACAGGCGTACAGGTAATCATTGTAAAAAATGATTCTGATATTACAGGTCCTGACAGTCTGGAAGGTAAAAAAATCGGTGTACAGCAGGGAACAACCGGAGATATTTACTGTTCAGATGATTACGGCGATGAAAATGTTGTGAAATACACAAGCGGCCCAAATGCGGTAGAAGCTTTAAAAACCGGAAAAGTTGACTGCGTGGTTATTGATAACGAGCCGGCCAAGGAGTACGTAAAGGCAAACGAAGGACTGAAAATTCTGGATACAGAATATGTGCAGGAAGAGTATGCTGCAATCGTTGCAAAAGACAATGATGAACTTTTTGAAAAAGTAAATACGGCAATCAAAGAATTAAAAGAAGACGGAACAATTCAGAAAATTCTTGATAAATATATCAAATCTGAGTAATCTGTTATTGAAAAAATAAAAAACAGCAGTATGAGGATGTGTTTCAGGAGTAGTGTCAAAACATGAAATGAAGGCATCCTCATTTTTGTAAGTATGCAGAAAAATATAAATTCAGAAGAGGAGAATGTGCTATGCAGGAATGGTTTGCAAAAATTGCCTCGGATTTCTCCCAGACCTTCATTGAAAAAGACCGGTGGCTTCAGTTATTAAAGGGTCTTGGGGTGACGCTGGAAATTGCGGTGCTGGCGTTGATTCTTGGTATTGTGATTGGCATTATAATTGCTGTAATCCGTACAGTTCATGATCAGAGACGGGGCGTAAAAAAAGGATTTGGAAATGCATTACTGAATCTTGGAAACGGAATCTGTGTTCTTTATCTGACGGTAATCAGAGGAACACCTATGATGGTTCAGCTTTTAATTATGTATTTTGTTATTTTTGCGTCTTCACAGCGGACAATACTGGTTGCTGTGCTGGCCTTCGGTATCAATTCCGGGGCTTACGTTGCAGAGATTATACGAAGCGGAATTATGGCAGTGGATGCCGGACAGATGGAGGCGGGTCGCTCTCTGGGATTAAATTACGGAAAGACCATGCGTTATATTATAATTCCCCAGGCATTTAAGAATGCTCTGCCGGCTCTGGGAAATGAGATGATCACCCTGTTAAAGGATACTTCTTTGGTAACGGTAATCGGCGCTATGGATTTGACCAAAGTAGCTCTGGTTATCCAGAGCCGTACCTATCAGGCTTTTATGCCGTTTATCGGAATTGCGGTGATTTATCTTGTGATGGTTATTATTCTGTCCAAGGTTCTTTCCGTTGTTGAAAGGAGGTTGAGAGTCGGTGATCAGCGTTAATAATCTGGAGAAAAGCTTTGGTGACCATAAAGTGTTAGATGGAATTACTGAAAACATAGAAAAAGGCGAAAAAGTTGTTATTATCGGGCCCTCCGGTTCAGGTAAGTCTACATTTCTGCGCTGTCTGAATCTTTTAGAGCAGCCTACCGGAGGCAGTATTATCTTTGAGGGAACGGATATTACAGATTCCAAAGCGGATATTGACAGCCTCAGAAGAAAAATGGGAATGGTGTTTCAGCAGTTTAATCTCTTTCCCCATCTGACCGTAAAGGAAAATATCAAATTGGCTCCGGTGAAATTAAAACTCATGTCCAAAGAAGAGGCGGATAAAAAAGCCTTAGAGCTTTTAAAAAGAGTAGGTCTTCCGGACAAAGCAGATGCTTATCCCAAACAGCTGTCAGGAGGACAGCAGCAGCGGATTGCCATTGCAAGAGCTCTGGCCATGAATCCGGATGTAATGCTTTTTGATGAACCTACCTCAGCTCTGGATCCGGAGATGGTAGGAGAAGTTCTGCAGTTGATGAAGGAGCTGGCAGAGGACGGTATGACTATGGTAGTGGTTACCCATGAGATGGGATTTGCCCGGGAAGTGGCAACGAGAGTTTTGTTTATGGACGGCGGTATTATTGCGGAACAGAATAACCCTGAAGAATTTTTTGAACATCCAAAAAATTTACGTCTGCAGGAGTTTTTGTCCCAGGTTCTTTAAGCCTATGATACTGGAAGATTCTCTCAACAGGGAAACAGCTATTGACGCATACGTTTATGTGTGATAAAATTTTTATTAATAATATTAAATATTTATAAAATACGGAGGAGTAAAGATGGGTATTGTTTCATTAGTACTTGGAATTATCGCAATTATTGTTGATGCTGCAACTTTAGGTGTATATGGTTTTGTAGGAGTTATCCTTGGAATTATCGGCATTATTTTTGGTGTTCTTGGCAGAAAAAAAGCAGAGGGACGGGGACTGGCAACAGCAGGTCTTGTATGCTCTATTGTAGGCCTGATTCTGGGTCTTGCATTATATGTGGCATGTGTTGCATGCATCGGTGCAGGCGTAGCGGCACTTGGTGGATTATAAGCCGAAATCACAGGAAGATTGGAAAGCTTTTTCGGAGGGTGCTCCGGAGAAGCTTTCTTTTTATATCATAGGAAATTGCTCCTATGATATAAAAAACGCTCCGCTGATGATCGCACTGCGGCGGAATGGAATCATGTCGCAAAGGCGAACCGCCGCAGGCGGAGAATGTACTTTGCACATTCTTTTTTAGTTCTCTTTGATAGAGGTATATAAACTTATAATAACAGGAGTTTAATATGCATGTATTTTTTCATTTTGGAAATCTGTCTCTGCCGGGATATTCTTTGATGATTATAATCGGACTGGCTGCCGGGAATGTGCTGGTCTGGCTTCTTGGAAAGAGGCATCATTTAATATATGATGATTTTTTACTGCTGGAGGCCTATACATTCTTAGGTGCTATGATTGGGGCCAAGGGACTGTATCTGTTTGTTGCCAGAAATGAGATTCAGTGGAGCCGGCTGGCCCAGGCAGATTATCTGAAAGACCTGATGGTGGGAGGCTTTGTGTTCTATGGCGGCCTTATTGGCGGTTTTTTGTTTTTCCTGCTGGCCGGGAAAATTCATAAGGTTGATATCGCATCCTATATGAGGCGTTTTATGTTTGTAATACCCTTTATACATGGTTTTGGGAGACTTGGCTGTCTGATGGCAGGGTGCTGTTACGGGCGTCCCTACAATGGACCAGGAGCGGTGGTATTTCCGGACGGTTCTTTTGCGCCGGCGGGCATCCCGCTGTTTCCGGTACAGCTTGCAGAGGCGGTCTGTCTGTTTGTGCTGGCAGGCTTTTTATTTGGGGTATCCGGCAGGATAAAAAGTGCATATCAGACTGCGGCGCTGTATTTTGGAATTTATGGGGTGATACGATTTGTCCTGGAATACTTTAGATATGATGATGCAGAGCGGGGAGGTTTCGCCTGGTTTTCTACTTCCCAGTGGATCAGTATCGGAATTGTTATTTTTTTGATAATCACAGGCTTCATAAGAATGAGGAAGCGGCATGGAATTTCCCAGCTCAGAAAGTGAATATTCAACTCTCGGTGGAACCTCGGGATATACTGTACGGATAACGATACCATCGCTTTCCATGGAACGCAGACTGTCGGTCAATACTTTTTGGTTAACAGTTTCAAAAAATTAAAAAATATTTAGTTTTGAAACTGCCTGCTTGTGTATACTATAATAGTATAATAGATTCCAAGAAGGAGTTTCAAAAACGTAAAAATATTATTTTTTTGAAACTGGGAGGATTTATGAAAAAGATAATTAGGACAGAGTATTTGGAGCGAATCATTGAACTAAATCAGACTCCAGATATTAAAATTATTACAGGGATTCGCCGGGCTGGAAAGTCAGAATTGATGCGGGCATATATTTCGTATCTGAAGAGCCATTTTGAAAATATCAATATTATCTTTGTTGATTTTATGGATATAGAATATGAAGGACTCAAAGAATACCACGCACTTCACACATATGTGGAAGAGCATTATCAGTTGGAAAAAACAAACTATGTTTTTGTGGACGAGGTTCAGATGTGCCCCAATTTTGAACTGGCAATCAACAGTCTCTATTCGAAAAGAAAATATGATATTTATATTACAGGTTCCAATGCTTTTTTGCTGAGTGTAGATTTGGCAACTTTATTTACCGGGCGTTATATTGGAATCCATGTATTTCCCTTTAGCTTCCGAGAATATTGCCAGTATTATAATGAGATTGATGACAAAGAGAAATTATTTGATGAGTATACGATAAAGGGAGGACTGGCAGGCTCTTATGCTTATAAAACAGAAGCAGACAGAATCCGCTATATTAAAGAGGTCTATGAAACAATCGTTACAAGAGATTTTGTTGGAAATATCTCAAACCTTTATACAAACTGGGATTTGCTGATTTATTCAGTTTATCACTCCGCACTTTCTACTACAAATTTTACGCTTCCTTTTGTTTTTTCTCCTGTTACTGTTACTGTATATGTTCCGCTTTCTTCTATCTCGACATCAAAGTCTACGGAAAAGAAAATGTCTTCACTTTCAGCAATAGGTTCATCATCATTTTTCTGAATTTTATATGATAACTGACCGTTCTCAATTACAATTTCCGTATGAATGGTATCCCCAGCTTCAACAACTAAATCTTGAGAATCAGTAGTATTAAACTCTGTATATTCCATAATTAGTTGCTTGTCATTTCCTGTTCTGCTTCCATTGAAGTCTGGCGAACAGGCTGTTAGTGATGTAATAAGAACTATAACACTAAAAATAGTTATAATTTTTTTCATTATCTTACCTCCAATAACTTCCAATTTTTCTTTTATCAAAACTATTATTTGTTTATTTCTTCTTTTTCGGTTTTGGTGCTGGCAACTCCTCATACATCGCTCTAAACAAACCTGTCAAAAATTCTTTATTATCAACTTCATCTACCAACAACATTTCTTTTGCCCCATCATAGGGTAACTCATGCGGAGCTGTTGGCATATAACTAATTGCTGATTTTACTGGTTTGACAAGCAATCTATCATCATAGATACCGCCAACAATCTTGCCACGATAATAGATAATAAATTCTCCCATCATAGCATGATATGTAATTTCTTCTAATTCAGATAACTGCCCTAAAATAAACTCCAAATATTCTTTGCTTGATGCCATATTTCCACCTCAACTTCGGATTTTTCAGTCAAATAAACTGATATTTAATTATTTAGATTTATCCTTGAAAAAGCCAATTAAAATTAAAGCAATACCGAGAATTGCTATTGGAATATAAATAATATTAGGTATATGATGAACAAATCTATCAATTCCAGACATAACAATATAAATAATAATTCCCACACTGATTAAAATGCTTTTATCTTTCATAGTCGGTCTCCTTTACAACTTCCAATTTGTTAAAATATTCCATGATTGTATTTTATCTGTGCGTGAATCATCACAACCAGCCCTATACTAAAGCAGATTCCAAAAAAACACCACCCATATAGAGAAGATGTTATAAAATCAACAATGCCTGTTAGTATAATTCCTGCACCTATAACCAACATTGCTTTTCCTATTTGCCCGGTATATGCCTTTTTATCTATATCCTTTACTTTTTTATAGTGATAGTCGTGTATTAAATTTATTTTCTCTTTCTTCCAAATTTGCCAACCTAGATAGAAAAATAAAATCCCACATAAAAACAAAAAAATCAATTCAAACCATCGCATGAAACCACCTCCGCAATTTCCAAATTGTCGCTTTGTATAGAAATATTATAGCATCCCTATATAAATTTTTAATCCCAAAAATCAAATATTATTTTTTATTTAAGAAAATTATGAAATGAAAAATTAATATTTTATCAGGAATAAAAAGAAAGAATCTGAACCATACTTTTAAAAAAGGAGTGAAAATATGGTTCAACAGACAGGAAAACAGAGCCTTCGCTTCGCGGAGGCTCCTTTTATTTTAGAGAGTGCTTCCATTGCAGGAAAGAAGGAAAGCGAGGGGCCCATCGGGCATAAATTTGATGTGGTTGGCGAAGATGACAAATTTGGGTGCGATAAATGGGAAGACGCAGAAAGCACCCTTCAGAAAGAAGCTTTGACAATGGCCATGGGAAAAGCCGGTGTAAAAGCCAAGGATGTCAGATATTTGTATGCAGGAGATCTGCTGGGGCAGACCATAGCCACTTCTTTCGGACTGCTGGACTTTGAGATTCCGCTGTTTGGGGTATATGGAGCCTGTTCTACTGCAGGAGAATCGCTGGGACTGGCTTCTATGGCTGTTTCTGCAGGATATGCGGATTTGGCGGCTGTAGTAACCTCCAGTCATTTTGCCAGCGCGGAGAAACAGTTTCGATTTCCCCTGGAATATGCCAATCAAAGACCCTTATGTTCTACCTGGACGGTTACCGGCAGCGGAGCATTTTTACTTTGCAGTGAAAACTTCCTGAAAAAAAATGGGAAGCAGCCCCAAGGAAAAGCCGTGCGGGTTACAGGCATTACCACCGGAAAAATTGTGGACTATGGGGTGAGAGATTCCATGAATATGGGAGCCGCTATGGCCCCAGCGGCCGCAGACTGTATAGCGGCACATATGGAAGACTTTGGAAGGACCCCGGCGTATTACGACAAAATTATTACAGGGGATCTTGGGGAAGTAGGAAGAGAAATATTAATTGAGCTTTTAAACCAGAGAGGAATTGATGTGGGCGTCTGCCATACAGACTGCGGGATTGAAATCTTTGATAATAAGCGTCAGGGAACAGGATCCGGCGGAAGCGGCTGCGGCTGTTCTGCAGTTACCCTAAGTGCTCATTTCCTTCCTCAGCTGCGCAGCGGAGAGCTTGAGCGTATTTTATTTGTGCCAACCGGAGCGCTGCTCTCAAAGATTAGCTTTAATGAAGGACAGAATGTTCCGGGAATTGCCCACGGGGTAGTGTTAGAGGCCCAATAGCCAACAGGAGGAAAAAAATGGATTATATTATTGCGTTTTTAATTGGCGGCGCTATCTGTGCCGTTGTCCAGATTCTGCTGGATAAGACGAAAATGCTGCCGGGCAGGGTCATGGTACTGCTTGTCTGCACCGGAAGTGTTCTTGGAGCGCTTCACATTTACAAACCGTTTCTGAAGTTTGCAGGAGCAGGAGCAAGTGTACCTCTGCTTGGCTTTGGCAATGTACTTTGGGAAGGTATGAAAAAAGCTATTGATGCAGAAGGATTTTTAGGTTTATTTAAAGGCGGTTTTACAGCCTGTGCGGTGGGCGTTTCGGCAGCACTGATTTTCAGTTATCTGGTTTCATGGATTTTTGACTCAAAAATGAGAAAGTAAAAGCTGTGTGTATAAAAATGAACGGATATGACAATATTAGAAATGTAATTAAATTTCAAAGGAGATTTTAATCATGAAAAAAATTTTTGCAGTACTTATGATGGCGCTGATGTTAAGTTCTCTTGCAGCCTGCGGAAATAAGGACAAAACAACTACAGATAAGACAACTACAGAGAAAACAGATGACAAGACAACAACTACGGACAAAACAACTACAGATAAAACAACAACAGACGATAATAACGCTCTGGAAAATGCCGGTGATGACATCAAAGATGGCGCTGAAGATCTGAAGGATGATATGAAAGATGCTGTGGACAATACCAACGACAACGTAACTGACAATAAAACTACAGATAATACTACCACAAATAATACTACTACAGATAATAAAACTACAGACAAAACAAAAACAACAACCAAAGACAATGCCACAGGGGATAAAACAACTACAAAAACAAAAACTACAACAAATGAATAATTGTTGAAAAAGGAATCCTGACTGCGGGACTCTTTACCTATGGCGGGGAAATTCTAAGGACCTTCCTAAAGGAAATAAAAAATCCGGAACGAGAATTTATTCGTCCCGGATTTTTTGGTCTTTACTCTTCAATGCTGTAGTTTGGAGCCTCTTTTGTAATGTGGATATCGTGAGGATGGCTTTCTTTTAATGCCGCTGCGGAAATTTTTACAAACTTGCTGGATTTTATTAAATCCTGGATAGTAGGAGCGCCGCAGTAGCCCATACCTGAACGGATACCGCCCAGAAGTTGGAATACAGTGTCTTCTACAGTTCCTTTGTATGCCACACGGCCTTCAACGCCTTCCGGTACCAGTTTTTTTGCATCCTGCTGGAAGTAGCGGTCTTTGCTTCCATTTTCCATTGCTGCTAAAGAGCCCATACCTCTGTAAACTTTGTATTTACGTCCCTGGTATAACTCAAAAGTTCCCGGACTTTCATCACATCCGGCAAAGATGGAACCCATCATACATACATTTGCTCCGGCAGCCAGAGCCTTTGTCATATCTCCGGAGTATTTAATACCGCCGTCTGCAATGATTGGGATATTATATTCTTTTGCAACTTCATAGCAGTCCATAATTGCGGAAATCTGTGGAACGCCGATACCTGCAACAATACGGGTGGTACAGATAGAACCTGGTCCGATACCTACTTTTACCGCATCAGCCCCTGCTTCAATCAGAGCTTTTGTAGCGTCTCCTGTTGCAACATTTCCTGCAATAATCTGCAGATCAGGATATTTGGCCTTAATATCGCGAACTGCTTTTAAAATATTGGCGGAATGTCCGTGAGCGGAATCCACAACGATTACATCTACATGAACGGCAACTAAAGCGTCAACACGTTCCATCATGTTTGCTGTAATACCAACGCCGGCGCCGCAGAGAAGACGTCCCTGGGCATCCTTGGCAGAGGATGGATATTTAATTTGTTTTTCAATATCTTTAATGGTAATTAAACCTTTTAATTTGAAATTATCATCTACGATAGGAAGCTTTTCTTTTCTCGCTTTTGCAAGAATTGCTTTTGCCTCTTCAAGAGTGATGCCTTCTTTGGCTGTAATCAGCCCTTCAGAAGTCATGCTTTCGCTGATTTTTTTAGTAAAGTCCGTCTCAAATTTTAAATCACGGTTTGTAATAATACCTACAAGCTTTCCGGTGCTGTCTGTAATGGGTACACCGGAAATACGGAATTTGGCCATTAAGTCGTCCGCATCCTGAAGGGTATGATCTGCAGAAAGTGAAAAGGGATCTGTTATGACACCGTTCTCTGAACGTTTTACCTTGTCTACCTCCTCTGCCTGTGCTTCCACAGACATGTTTTTGTGAATGATACCGATACCGCCCTGTCTTGCCATGGCGATTGCCATTCTGTGCTCCGTTACAGTATCCATGCTTGCACTCATCATTGGAATATGCAGCGTGATTTTCTCTGTCAGCTTTGTCGTTAAATCCACCATGTTTGGAGTGACTTCAGAGTATGCTGGTACTAATAACACATCATCAAATGTTATTCCCTCTCCGATGATTGTTCCCATTTCAATTCCTCTCTTTCTTCTTCGTATTCTTTTCTCTGCAAAAAACAGCATAAACATATGTAAAAACTATTTTCTGCAAGATATGTTTTTTCAATTATAGTAATAATAAAGTTTAATGTCAATGGAATTAATAGTTTGATTCCCTTTTTCAACATATTGTGATATTTTTATAAAAGAACAGAGTTTTTATTAGAACAAATTACAAGAACAGAGGGACAGGGAGGTTATTATGGAATTTCGGCCATGCATAGATATTCACAATGGAAAAATAAAGCAGATTGTAGGAAGCAGTTTAAAAGATGCCGGCAATCAGGCCAAAGAAAATTTTGTCTCTGAGCAGGATGGGGCTTTTTATGCAGAATTTTATAAAAAGGACCGGATCCGGGGAGGGCACATTATACTTCTAAATGCCGCTGATTCAGAATATTATGAAGCCACAAAGGCCCAGGCCTTATCGGCGCTGAGGGCATATCCGGGAGGGCTTCAGGCAGGGGGCGGTATTCACAGTGAAAATGCGGAGGTATTTTTAGAGGCGGGCGCCAGCCATGTGATTGTAACTTCCTATGTGTTTAAAGATGGACATGTTAACTATGAAAATCTGGAGCGGATAAAAAGGGAAGTTGGAAAAGAACATCTGGTTTTGGATTTAAGCTGCAGAAAGAAAGAGGAGGGTTATTATATTGTTACGGACCGCTGGCAGAAATTTACCTGTGAGCGGATTGACAGACAGCTGTTGGATGAGTTAAAAGATTATGCCGATGAATTTCTGATTCATGCTGTTGATGTAGAGGGAAAAGCATCCGGCATTGAAGAGGAGCTGGTGAAAATGCTGGGAGCCTGGGGCAAAATCCCGCTGACCTATGCGGGAGGTGTAGGAAGTTTTGAGCATCTGCGTCAGTTAAAAGCGTGGGGACAGGACAAACTGAATGTTACCATTGGAAGTGCCCTGGACCTTTTTGGAGGACCTTTGTCTTATGAAAAAGTGCTGAAATTTATGGGAGAGCGAGCCTGAACTTTCTGTTTGGAGATATCCGACAATTGTGGTATGATAATTAAGGCTTTCCGGCTCATGGAAAATGCACTTATTATGAGGTGGAGAATACAAAAACGGTTGAATGAAATAGACATGAATCAATGAAAACTGAAAGAAATTGAATGATAAAGAAACAGGAGAATGCAGAATGTATACTCAAAAAGATATTATCCGCATGGTGGAAGAAGAAGATGTAGAGTTTATCCGTCTGCAGTTTACCGATATTTTCGGTATTCTGAAAAATGTAGCTATTACAAAAAGCCAGCTGGAGAAAGCACTGGCCAATCAGTGTATGTTTGACGGCTCCTCTATTGAAGGGTTTGTCAGAATTGAAGAATCAGATATGTATCTGTATCCGGATCTGGATACTTTTACGATCTTTCCGTGGCGACCACAGCAAGGAAAGGTAGCAAGGATTATCTGCGATGTTTACTGTGTGGACCGAAAGCCCTTTGAGGGTGATCCAAGATATGTGCTGCGCCGTGCAGTAAAAGAGGCTCAGGAGATGGGTTATAATCTGAATGTAGGACCGGAATGTGAATTTTTCCTCTTCCATACGGATGATTACGGCCGCCCTACTACAATTTCTCATGAACATGCGGGTTATTTTGATCTGGGTCCCGTTGATCTTGGAGAGAATGCCAGAAGGGATATTGTTCTGACGCTGGAGGAGATGGGATATGAGATTGAGGCTTCTCATCATGAGATTGCTCCGGCACAGCATGAGATTGACTTTAAGTATGAGCCAGCACTTCATGCGGCCGACAATATTATGACCTTTAAGCTGGCAGTGAAAACAATCGCAAAACGCCATGGGCTTTATGCTACTTTTATGCCAAAACCGAAAGCTGATATCAATGGTTCCGGAATGCATGTGAATATGTCTTTGTCCAAAGATGGGAAGAATATATTCTGTGATGAATCATCCCAGGACGGCTTAAGTCAGGAAGCGCGCTGGTTTATGGGAGGACTTATGAAGCACATTAAGGCTATTACCGCCATTGCAAATCCTCTTGTAAATTCATACAAACGTCTGCTTCCGGGATATGAGACGCCGGTTTATATTGCCTGGTCCGCCACAAACCGCAGCCCTTTAATCAGGATTCCTGCAGAGCGGGGAGAGAATACAAGAATTGAGTTAAGAAGTCCGGACCCGGCGGCCAACCCGTATCTGACACTGGCTGTATGTCTGGCAGCGGGACTGAAAGGAATACGTGAGAAAACGGATCCTCCGGCAAGTGTCAATCAGAATCTGTTTGCTCTGACGGAAGAAGAGCGCAGGGAACTTAAGATTGATGTTCTTCCAACGAACCTGAAACATGCCCTGTCAGAGCTGAAAAAGGATTCTTTTATCTGCAGCGTTTTAGGAGAGCATATCTGCTCTAAATATATAGAAGCAAAAGAAAGAGAATGGGCCCACTACAAGGCAAGTATTACAGACTGGGAGACAAACGCCTATCTTGAAAAATATTAGCGCAGGATTTTTAGCATGACAGGCATTATTATAGCATTTCCAAAGTCTGAAAACGGACAGAATATAAAAAATATACTTACAAGAAACGGATATCATGTTCTGGCTGTCTGCGTCAGCGGAGCGCAGGTGCTGCAGGAGGCTTACAGCCTAAGAGATGGTATTGTAATCAGTGGATACCGTCTGACAGATATGTTTTACACAGAGCTTTTGAATGATCTGCCGGAGGACTTTGACATGCTTTTGATTTCCGCAAAGGTACAGCTGGCAGAGCAGAGAAATTCTGCACTTTTGAGCCTTTCTATGCCAATGAAAGTACATGAGCTTCTTTCTACCGTGGAGATGATGGTTTATAACCGAGAGAAGAAAAAGAAAAAGCGTAAGTCAGCTCCCCGGAAACGGACGGGAGAAGAAAAGGAACTGATAGAAAAAGCAAAGGCAGTGCTTATGGAGCGGAATCATATGACAGAAGAGGATGCTCACCGTTATATTCAAAAATGCAGTATGGAAAGCGGCAGCAGCCTGCCGGAGACTTCCCAGATGATTATCAGTATGATTGATACATAAACATAACAGCAGAATATCTGCGCATCTGTCACCTGACAGGTCAGAAAACAGAAATAAAAAGTAAGGAGTGATTAGAATGTTTAAAGTAAATGACAATTTTTTAAAATTACCGGGCAGTTATCTGTTCAGCACAATTGCTAAAAAGGTAAATGCTTATTCTAAGGCCCATCCGGACAAAACCCTGATCCGCCTTGGAATTGGTGATGTAACCCAGCCTCTGGCGCCGGCCATTATTGATGCTCTTCATAAATCTGTAGATGAGATGGCACATGCAGAGAGCTTTCACGGTTATGCGCCGGATCTTGGCTATGAATTTTTAAGAACGGCTATTGTGAAAAATGATTATACATCCAGAGGATGTGAGATATCGGCTGATGAGATTTTTGTTTCCGACGGCGCGAAATGTGATTCCGGAAATATTCAGGAGCTTTTTGCTTTGGATAATAAAATTGCAGTCTGCGATCCGGTTTATCCGGTTTATGTAGATTCTAATGTTATGGCAGGAAGAACCGGAGTTTACGACCTGTCCACTGAACGGTGGAGCCAAGTGATTTATATGCCGTGCACAAAGGAAAACAATTTTGTACCGGAGTTTCCAAAGGAACAGCCGGATCTGATTTATCTGTGTATCCCCAATAATCCAACGGGAACAACTATTACAAAAGCCCAGCTGCAGGAGTGGGTAAATTATGCGAATAAGATTGGTGCAGTAATTATCTATGACGCTGCATATGAGGCATATATTTCGGAAGAGGACGTACCTCATTCCATCTATGAATGCGAAGGGGCCAGAACCTGTGCAATAGAGCTGCGCAGCTTTTCAAAAAATGCAGGATTTACAGGTGTCCGTCTTGGATTTACCGTTGTACCAAAGGATTTAAAGAGCGGAGAGGTATCTCTTCATGACATGTGGGCCAGACGGCATGGGACCAAATATAATGGAGCGCCGTATATTGTACAGCGGGCCGGGGAAGCTGTCTATTCTGAGGCCGGAAAGGCACAGTTAAAAGAACAGGTGGCATATTATATGAAAAATGCGGCGGCTATTAAAAGCGGTCTTACAGAGGCAGGATATGAAGTGTTTGGCGGTGTGAATGCACCGTATATCTGGCTGAAGACGCCGGAACATATGACCTCCTGGGATTTCTTTGATTATCTACTGGAAAATGCCAATGTAGTTGGAACTCCGGGCTCCGGGTTTGGCCCCTGCGGAGAAGGATATTTCAGGCTTACTGCATTTGGCTCCCATGAGAATACCAAGGCAGCTCTTAAACGGTTGAAAGCGCTGTAATACGGGGCCAGATGAGATGATGCGTAAAAATAATTACAGTCAGACTGTGCGGGCGGCTTCTGTGGGCTATATTGTACAGGCAATGATTAATACATTTGCCCCTCTGTTGTTTGTTACATTTCAGAATATTTATTACATATCGCTGGCACAGGTATCCATGTTGATTCTGGTCAACTTTGCAGCACAGATTGCCCTGGATTTTTTTGCCTCCTGCTTTGCAGACCGGATCGGATATCGGAAATGTATCATTGCGGCCCATATTTTATCAGCGGCGGGGACCGCCGGGCTGGCGTTTTTGCCGGAGCTGTTTGCCAGTCCTTTTACAGGACTTGTTCTAGCCGTTGTGATATACGGTGCAGGGGGCGGTCTTACAGAGGTGCTGCTGACGCCCATTGTTCAGGCCTGCCCCATAAAAGAAAAGGATAAGGCAGTTAGTATGCTTCATTCTTTTTACTGCTGGGGAAGCGTACTTATTATCGGTCTTTCTACTGTCTTTTTTAAAGCTGCAGGAATTGATAACTGGAAGCTTCTTGCAGTACTCTGGGCGGTTCTTCCTATCGCAAACGCTGTTTATTTCGCCTTTGTTCCGGTTTATGAGCTTGTACCTGAGCAGGAGAAAATGCATTTTGGTGATCTTGCCAGATCGAAGGTTTTCTGGCTTCTCATGCTGTTTATGTTCTGCGCTGGCTCCTGTGAGATGGCCATTGCCCAGTGGGCTTCCAGCTTTGCGGAGGAAGGGCTCCATGTATCAAAAGAAATCGGGGACCTTGCGGGCCCCTGCATGTTTGCCGTATTAAAAGGCCTAGAGCGGCTCTGGTATGGACGGAAAGGAGAAAAGATACCTCTCTGGGGTTTTATGATGTTCTGCTCAGTACTGTGCGCGGTCTGCTATCTGGTGATCGGGCTTTCCTCCTCGGCAGTCATTGCCCTTATCGTCTGTGCCGTGGCAGGATTTTCCACCGGAGTTATGTGGCCGGGGACTTTCGCTGCTGCAGGAGAAGTGCTGCCAAAGGGGGGAACGGCGCTGTTTGGAATGCTGGCTCTGGCCGGAGATTTAGGCTGCGGAGCCGGTCCTGCCATTACAGGAGCTGTTTCTTTTGCAATGAATGATAATCTCCAGAGCGGATTTTTGTTTGGAACTATATTCGCGGTACTGATGATTACAGGTCTGCTGATGTTAAAGGGGATGCAAAAAAGAAGCTGCCAGTAGATAAACTGCCGGCAGAAAAACTGATATTTTTATACAAAAACAGGACTGTACAGAACCGCTGATGATTCAGCCATTCTGTAACAGTCCCTTTTGTTATGCGTGTGCAGTTGTTTTATTTTTTCATGGATGCACGTTTTCTCATAGTAGGATCCAGGATTTTTTTACGAATGCGCAGACTTTCTGGGGTTACCTCCAGCAGCTCGTCTGTATCAATGAAGTCCAGTGCCTGTTCCAGACTTAAAATTCTTGGAGGTGTCAGTGTCAGAGCCTCATCTGCACTTGAGGAGCGGGTATTGGTTAAATGTTTTTTCTTGCAGACATTTAATTCAATATCTTCTGCCCGGGAACATTGTCCAATAACCATACCGGAGTAAACCCGCTCTCCGGCTCCAATAAACAGGGCGCCTCTTTCCTGTGCGGAAAACAGGCCATAGGTAACGGATTCTCCCGATTCAAAGGCAATCAGGGAACCAAGCTTACGGTACTGGATTTCGCCGCGGCAGGGCTCATAGCCTTCAAAAATCGTATTGATAATACCGTTTCCTTTTGTGTCTGTTAGAAATTCTCCACGGTAGCCGATGAGACCCCGGGAGGGAATTTTAAATTCCAGGCGGGTATATCCGCCGCTGATGCTGCCCATATTCTGCAGCTCGCCTTTTCTCTGACTGAGCTTTTCAATAACAACACCGGTGAATTCATCCGGGACATCTACATAGGCAGTTTCCATGGGCTCCAGTTTTTTGCCGTTTTCATTTGTATGATACAGTACTTCTGCTTTGCTTACGGCAAATTCATATCCTTCCCGGCGCATATTTTCAATGAGAACAGAAAGATGCAGTTCCCCGCGGCCGGATACTTTATAGCTGTCGGCATTTTCAGTTTCTTCTACTCTGAGGCTGACGTCAGTGTTTAATTCTTTAAGAAGTCTGTCCCGGATATGACGGGAAGTAACGAATTTTCCCTCTTGACCGGCAAGCGGGCTATCGTTTACAATGAAGTTCATAGAAATCGTCGGCTCAGAAATCTTCTGAAAGGGAATCGCCTCCGGATTTTCCGGAGCACAGATGGTATCACCGATATGGATATCAGCGATTCCGGAAATTGCCACAATGGAACCGATCTTTGCTTCTTTTACATCTACTTTATTTAATCCATCAAATTCATACAATTTATTAATACGGACTTTTTTCTGTTTCTCAGGCTCATGTGCATTGACAACAATTGCATCCTGATTGATTTTCAGACATCCGTTATCCACTTTTCCAACACCAATACGTCCTACATATTCATTATAATCAATGGTGCTGATCAGTACCTGAGTATTTGCATCCGGATCTCCGGTAGGAGCCGGGATATAATCAATGATAGTTTCAAACAGCGCAACCATATCTTTTTTCTCATCATTAAGGTCACGTACAGCGTATCCGTTTTTCGCAGATGCATAGATAAACGGACAGTCAAGCTGTTCATCTGAAGCGTCAAGATCCATAAACAGTTCCAGCACTTCGTCAATTACATCATCAGGTCTTGCTTCCGGCCGGTCAATTTTATTGATACATACAATAACCGGAAGATTCAGGTCCAGCGCTTTCATCAGCACGAATTTTGTCTGAGGCATAGCGCCTTCAAAAGCATCTACCACAAGGACAACTCCGTCCACCATCTTTAAGACACGTTCTACTTCTCCGCCGAAATCAGCATGTCCTGGTGTATCTATAATGTTAATTTTGGTATCCTTATAGATAACAGCAGTATTTTTGGACAGGATGGTAATTCCTCTTTCACGTTCAATATCGTTGGAGTCCATAACGCGCTCCTGTATATCCTGATTGGCACGGAAAACGCCGGATTGCTTTAAAAGTTCATCCACCAGTGTCGTTTTACCGTGATCTACATGGGCGATTATGGCAATGTTGCGGATATCTTCTCTTTTCATTTTCATGATGAAAACCTTCTTTCTATCAGATATAAATATATTATGTTTTATCTTCAGACAGTAAAAACCCGCCTGGGACAGGTCTTTTGTCTGCATTTAATAAGAAATAAATGCTCAGCCGGTTTATTCTAGCACGGGCTTAAGATAAAGTAAAGAGGGTGAGAAAAATAGGCGTGAATGTAATTTGCTGTGGAAAAAAGCACAGAGATGACAGACTATCGTTTATACTGTCACTTTGTGTCAACATTTAATTTTTTGCATTCGACAGATTATGGGAAATTGCGCGCAAAAAATGTGGTAAATTTGTTCAGGTCGACGGGTTCTAAATCTGCAGAATGAGAATAGTATTTTAAGAAACAATATGAATGAAAACGTACATGTGAAGAAGGGAGAATTACATAATGACAGATAAAATGTTCGAAAATAATCAGGTATCTATGATTGGTGAGGTAGTTTCGGAGTTTCAGTTCAGCCATGAGGTGCTGGGAGAAGGCTTCTATATGGTTGAGGTATCTGTAAACAGACTCAGTAACTACGCAGACTATATTCCGCTTATGGTGTCAGAACGTCTGGTGGACACTCAGCAGGATTATACCGGCCAGCTGATTCATATTAATGGCCAGTTCCGTTCTTATAACCGCCATGAGGAAAAGAAAAACCGCCTGGTGCTTTCTGTATTTGTCCGTGAATGGGAATTTGTAGATGAACTGGAAGAAAATGAAAAAACCAACCAGATTTTTCTGGATGGCTATGTCTGCAAAGATCCGGTATACAGAAAAACACCTTTGGGAAGAGAGATCGCAGATCTTTTAATTGCGGTAAACCGGTCTTATGGAAAGTCTGATTATATTCCATGCATTTGCTGGGGAAGAAATGCACGGTTTGCTTCCGGATTTGAAGTGGGCAGCCATATTCAGGTGCTGGGAAGGATTCAGAGCAGGGAATATGTAAAGCGGATTAATGACGATGAAACGGAACACCGCATTGCTTATGAAGTATCTGTCAGCAAAGTAGATTTTCTTGAAGACATGTAGTATAACAGCAAATAGATTTTAATGGTAAATCTTGCATTTTTACATAGAGTGTGTTATTTTGAAAACCTGATAACTCATTGATATTCATAAAAACAAAATCATTTAAGTGATGAAAATCGCTGAATGAAGGAGGGTTTCATGGAAAAAGGGAAAGTGCAGGCGTATTATGGCTATGGCAGGGGAAAGACAACTGCGGCATTGGGATATGCCATACATGAGGCAAGTAAAGGCGGGAACAGTTTCATTATTCAGTTCCTGAAGGGAAAGGATGATGATGAGATTTCATTTATCCGCAGACTTGAGCCGGAAATCAAGCTTTTCAGGTTCCAGAAATCAGCAGATCTGTATGATAATCTTTCCACAGAAGAACAGTTCGAAGAAAAGATGAATATGAAAAATGGTGTGAATTATGCAAGAAAAGTGCTTGCAACCGGAGAATGCAGTATGCTGATTCTGGACGAAGTACTTGGATTAATAGATAAAAAGGTAATTACAGTTGAGGAATTAATTGCGTTGATTCAGGTAAAATCAGAGGAGACAACTGTGATTTTAACGGGGAGAGTGCTGAATGACGCATTAATACCGTATTTAGATGAAATTTATCGGATTCAGACTGAAAAAGACTGATCAGAAGTAACCGTGGATGAAGGTTGACATTTAGGCACAAGGGTGATATATTTACCTTGTATTGACAAATAAAAACAAAATAAGAAAAGATAGAGGTTGCGTGATTCATCAGTAATCTGCCGGATGTGGCAGGCACAGAGGATGGCAGATGAAAGGGAAGAACGCCGAAAAGAAACATTTTCTGCAGATGTTTTTTTGGGCACAGGGCAAACAGGTCTGTGACTGTCATCAAAAGATGGGGAGCTATCGCTGAATGTTTTTCAAATGTTTATCATAAGAAACAAACAGAGACCGGCTCATGCAGTCCGGTCTTATTTTACTCTATAGGAAATACCGTGTTGTGATAAATCTGAAAAGTGCCGATTCCTATAGGGCAAAAAAACGCTCCGCTGTGGATCGCACTGCGGCGGAATGGAATTATGTTGCTCACGCAACCCGCCGCAGGCGGAGAATCCTGCTGCGGCAGGATTCTTTTTATAAGAATAATTACAGGAGGATTATATTATGGCAATATTCAAAGGCGCTGGTGTGGCAATTGTTACACCTATGAAAGACAATTATGATGTGAACTATGAGCAGCTAGAAGAAAATATCAATTACCAGATTGATAACGGAACAGACTGTATTATCATTACAGGTACTACAGGGGAAAGCTCCACACTGACGGAAAAGGAGCACCTAGAAGCCATCAAAGCTGCTGTAGAATTTACAAAACACAGAATCCCGGTAGTTGCAGGTACAGGGTCTAACTGTACAAGAACAGCTGTTGAACTTTCAAAAGAGGCCGATTCCTATGGGGTGGACGGCGTACTTGTTGTAACGCCATACTATAATAAAGCCACACAGGCAGGGTTAATCAGCCATTATTCACAGATAGCAGGCGAAATCAAAGCTCCTGTAATTATGTATAATGTGCCAAGCAGAACAGGATGCAATCTGATGCCGGAGACTGTTGCCCATCTGGTAAAAAATGTAGATAATATTGTAGGAATTAAAGACGCCACCGGAAATCTTTCACAGGCTGCCCATATGATGAATCTCTGCGACGGTAATCTGGAATTATATTCCGGAAATGACGATCAGGTTCTGCCTCTGCTTTCTATTGGCGGTCTTGGAGTTATTTCCGTATTGTCCAACATTGCCCCGAAACAGACCCATGATCTGGTTATGGAATATCTGGAGGGAGACCGCAAAAAGGCAATGAAAATCCAGCTGGATGCGATTCCTCTGATCAATGCTTTATTCTGTGAGGTGAATCCGATTCCTGTAAAAGCAGCTATGAATATGCTTGGCATGGGAGCAGGTCCTCTTCGGGCTCCCCTGTCAGAAATGATAGATGCAAACAAAGAAAAGCTGCTGGCAGAAATGAAAAAATTCGGATTATGCTGATACCTTCGGGATTTTAGAAAGGATACGTTATGACAAAAATTATTATGTGCGGCTGCAATGGCCATATGGGGCAGGTAATTACGGGAATCTGTAAAGCTGACCCGGATACTGAGATTGTTGCCGGCATTGATGTATATGATGGTATTAAAAATGATTATCCTGTATTTGCAAAAGCGTCAGACTGCCATGTGGATGCGGATGTGATTATTGATTTTTCAAATGTAAGTGTAGTGGATGATCTTCTTGATTTCAGTGTTGAAAGACAGATTCCCGTTGTACTTTGTACAACCGGATTATCAGAAGAACAGCTTGCCCATGTGAAAACGGCCAGTGAGAAAATAGCAGTTTTGAAATCTGCCAATATGTCTCTGGGAATTAATACATTGTTAAAGCTTTTAGCAGAGGCTGCGAAAGTGTTAGCTCCTGCAGGCTTTGATATGGAAATTGTGGAAAAACATCATAATCAGAAGCTGGATGCTCCAAGCGGTACGGCTCTGGCACTGGCTGACTCTATGAATGAAGCCCTGGAGGAGGATTATAATTATAAGTATGATCGAAGCCAGGAGCGTAAGAAACGTGAAAAGTATGAGATTGGGATTCAGGCTGTCAGAGGAGGAAATATTGTAGGTGAACATGAGGTGATTTTTGCGGGAACCGATGAAGTAATTACCTTTAAACATACTGCAACATCCAAAGCAGTATTTGGAAAAGGTGCTGTGGAGGCTGCAAAATATCTCGCCGGAAAACCAGCGGGAATGTATGACATGAGTAATGTGATTGAGGCGTAGGCTATCGGTCCGGGGATGTGTGCGGAACAGGGAATCTGTTTTGCGCACATCCCCGGCTTGTTTTTTATTCCGGAGTAGATTAAAATAGGGTTTGGGAGTACTGAAAAATTCAGAAAGGGGAACTATATATGAAGGACGCAGATATGAAATACCTTAAGGTATTGGCGAAACAATATCCGAATATAGCATCTGCAGCTACAGAAATTGTAAACTTAAAGGCGATCTTAAGTCTGCCAAAAGGGACAGAGCATTTTATAACAGACATCCACGGAGAATATGAACAGTTCAGACATATTCTCAGCAACGGCTCCGGAGCCATTCAAAGAAAGATTGAAGAGGAGTTTGGCAGCTCGCTGGCAATTCCGGATAAGCGGACCCTGGCAATGCTGATTTATTATCCGGAATGTAAACTAGAGCAGATTCAGGAGCAGCTTTTAGACGGTGAGGCTTTGGAAGACTGGTATCGGGTGATTATATTCAGGCTTATCAGAGTATGCAAAACCGCATCATCTAAATATACCCGGTCAAAAGTGCGGAAATCTCTGCCTAAAGATTTTGCATATATTATAGAAGAACTTATGACCGGCCGGCCGGATGTGGCTGACCAGGAGGCTTATTATAATGAGATTATAAATTCTGTAATCCGCACTGGCCGGGCCAGTGATCTGATTGTAGATTTCTGCTATCTGATCCGGCGTTTTACAGTAGATCATCTCCATGTGCTGGGAGATATATTTGACAGGGGACCGTATCCCCATCTTATTATGGATACACTGATGCAGCATCATTCCATTGATATCCAGTGGGGAAACCACGATGTTCTCTGGATGGGGGCAGCTGCGGGGCAGACTGCCTGCATGTGCAATATGCTTCGCATTTCAGCAAAATACGGCAACCTTTCTATCCTGGAGGATGCATATGGAATCAATATGCTGCCCCTGGCCAGACTGGCTTTGAATCAATACGCAGATGATTCGTGCAGCTGTTTCCATGTGGACACTTCGGATGAAAATTATGATAACAGCTATGCGGAACTGGATGAAAAGATGCATAAGGCAATTTCCATTATCCAGTTTAAGCTGGAAGGCCAGCTGATTTTAAAATATCCGGAGTGGGATATGCAGGAGCGGCTTTTGCTGGACAAAATGGATCTTGAAAAAGGAACGATTATTGTAGAGGGGAAAGAATACAAGTTAAAAGAAACCTGTTTTCCAACGGTAGATCCAAAGAATCCCTATCAGCTGACAGCAGAAGAAAAGGATGTGGTAGACCGGCTGCGGGCCAGCTTCTTAAATAGCGAACGTCTTCAGAAGCATACCCGATTTCTCTTTACAAAGGGCAGCTTTTATAAAGTATATAACGGAAATCTGCTGTATCATGGCTGCGTGCCCCTGAATGAGGATGGAAGCTTTAAAGAGGTGGAAATTTACGGAAAGAAATACAGCGGTAAGGCTTTGTATGATATTTTAGAGCACTATGCCAGAAAAGGATATTATTCCCTGAATCCGGTGGAAAAAGAAAAAGGCCGGGATATTATGTGGTTTATCTGGAAAAATAAAAATTCTCCGGTATTCGGGAAGGCCAAAATGACCACATTTGAACGGTATTTTATTCTGGATAAGAAGACCCACGAAGAACCAAAAAATCCATATTATAAATTGATTGAAAAGGAAGAAGTGGTAAACCGGATTCTTACTGAATTTGGCCTGCCCTCCGCCGGAGCTCATATAATAAACGGACATGTTCCGGTTGCCGTGAAAAAAGGAGAATCTCCGGTGAAATGCAACGGAAAGCTTCTGATTATTGACGGCGGTTTTTCCAAAGCTTATCAGAGTAAAACCGGAATTGCCGGCTATACGCTGATTTATAATTCATATGGTCTTGTGCTGGCCGCCCACGAGCCCTTTGAATCCATGGAGAAAACCGTGCTCAATGAGACCTGCATCCATTCCCACATTGTAATGGAACAAAATGTGGTGAAGAGGAAAACGGTAGGTGATACGGATACCGGAAAAGTTCTGAGGGAAAATATCGCAGAGCTTGAGGAGCTTTTAGAAGCATACAGAAGCGGCTGTCTGATTGAGAATGTATAAATATTCTTAAGCCAGCAATACGTGTAAGGCAAATATAGCAGGACGAAAGAGGTAAACTTTGTTTATAGAAAAATCAGGAGATGATCCTCCTATTTGTGGATATTCTCCTGATTTTTGATGTACTTTTATAAACAACTTATAACCCATACTGAGTAAAAGAATCTCCAGTTTTACTTTTTTGTTTCTGCTCTCGTAAATACGTATATCCTTCTTCGTTATCGTATCCAGAGTCTGTAGCGATACGGGGATACACAAAACCCAGTTTTGTCCCATCAATAAAAACCGTTTCCTTTGATAATTCTCTATTGAAGAGGTTAAAGACATAAAGGAGCATTCTTTTCTCAAAGTTTTCATCCACTCAGTTCCCAGCGAAAATCACAGCAGGCTTGAATCAGCTCTTCGTCATGGGTGATTACCAATATGGTTTTCCCTTCGGCCGCGGCCTCCGCCAGTGAGGAGGCAATTTTCCGCATGTTTCCGCCATCCAGCCCCGATGTCGGTTCGTCGAGCAACAAAAGTTCTCTGCCGGATAAAAGCCCACAGGCAATGGAAAGGCGCTGTTTCTGCCCGCCGGACAGAATTACTGGGTGTGCGTCTTTGTAAGGGTAAAGGCCAAATTTCTTCAGCAAATTTCTGGCTTTCTCCAAACGTTCCTCTGTTCTTGGAACTCCTAAAAGAAGTTCTTCCGTTACGCTGTTTGTAAAGAAGTGCGTGCCTGTGTCGTTGGAGCTGTACCAGCAGCTTTTCCGCCGCTGCGTCGGCCCGATTTTCAGACCATGAAGAAAAATACTGCCCTTGGACGGGCGTTCCAAGCCGGCGACAATTTTTGCCAATGTTGTTTTTCCTGCCCCATTGCATCCGGTGATGGCGATGATTTGCCCTGCCCAGGCCGCAAGGTTTAAATTCTCCCAAATCGTATGCTTCCCTCGTTTGCAGCAAAGGCCCTGTAGGGAAAGAATAGGTGTACCTATGCCGGTAGGTGAGGAAAGCCTTGAAGACCTATACTGACGCACAGCGCGAAGCTCCAGACGCTCCAGGCTTTCAGAGGAAAGCTTTCGCATTTGTTCGGGTGTGCACTCCCACTGGATGGCCCCATCCCGGATATATACAAACCGATCTGCTAAATCCATCAGCCAGAAAAGCCTGTGTTCCGCAATCAACAGTGTGCTGCCTTCCTGATGTAAGCTTTGAAGGGTTTCACGCAGTTCCTCAACGCCTTGCCCGTCCAGATTGGCAGTAGGTTCGTCGCAGACATAAACGGGAGGATTCATGGCGTAAACAGAGGCCACGGCTGTGCGTTGCTTTTCTCCACTGGAAAGCACATCGAGGGAACGGCTGCGCAATTGCTCCAAATGAAACCGCCGAATAGCCGTATTTGTTCGCAGGACAATTTTTTCATGAGGAAAGCCGTAATTTTCACAGCCGAAAGCAACTTCTCCCAGCATTTCAGAAGAGAAAAACTGGCTTCCCGGATCCTGGAACACACTGCCTACCGTTTTTCCCCGCTTCCAAAGGGGTTCCCCGCTTCGGTCCTTTCCATCAATTTGAATACAGCCGGAAAACCGACCTGTATAAAAAGTGGGAGCTAAGCCATTCACCAGACGGATTAAAGTGGTTTTTCCATTCCCTGAGGGACCGGTCAATACCACGCATTCGCCTTCTCGGACATGCAGGCAAATATCTGCGACACCCGCATCGGAATCAGTGTATTGAAAGTTCACATGTTCAAACCGGATCATTTTATACCTCCTATTATGAAAAACAGGATAGTTCCAATCGTCCATATCCCCAGCCAGAGGAAATCAGCTGCATGCATTTTTCTGGCATAGTAGCTTCCCCGTATTCCCGGCGCTTGGGCACCCCGCGCTATTGCCGATACGGAAAGCTGATCTGCGGTCTGCAGGCAGCGCAGCAGCAGAGGAACCAACACATATTCGCAAGTGACGGCAGGATGGCGGAGTACCTGCACAGGTCCGGTCAGCCTTCGGTTTTTCATGGACTGCCGAATCCCCTTCAGTTCTGTCTTTATGGTTGGAAAAAATCGAAACACCACCAGCAGCCCTAAGATAACCGGAGTGGGGGTATGAACTTTCGACAGAGCGGCCGAAAGCTGGCCCGGAGGCGTGGTAATGAGATTCCACGCCGTCAGGAACACCGGCATGAGATTGTAAAACATCAGCACATAGAATTCCGAAAAAACCACCATATGCAGGCCGTGAAAGCGGATCAGATACAACAGCAGCGCTAACACCAGATAAAAAGCACCGAAAATCAGGCAAAGCCTCCATCGCCTTTCAAAAAACAACTGGCAGAAAGCAAGCAGCGCAAGAAGACAGGTGAGCAAAGTGTTTGCGGTAAGCGAAACCCCAAGGATGGCGCAGGCTGCCGCCCACGCTTTTACCGGAGCAGATAAGGCTGTTTCCTGCATTTACAGTACCCCCGCTTTTTTGAAATGCTTTTGGATCAGCTTTCGTCCGATCAGACTGCCCAGAAATCCGCAGAGCATGGTAAAAATCAGGATAAAAATCACCCAGCCCGGCATTGTATAATACTGAACATAAGCGTTGATATAGCTCTGCTCCATACCGCTGGTAATCGCAAAGCTGTAATAGGTATCCCAGAAAAACCAAACGGGAAGCAGGTTTACCCCATTGTATAACAGGCTGGAAAGCGTCCAGGAGGCAGTCAGACGGTTTTGCGTAATTTTTTTCCACAGAATGATTTCTGCAAGGATTCCCACTACGATAAACCACGGGAGTAAAAACCAGTTGCCCATCATTAGAAAGACAAGGCCCAGCAGTGTCATGTATACCAGTGAAACGAACCGTTTGCGGATGCGGTTTACCATCAAAAAATAAACAGGCCCGCAGACAAGCATGGTAATGCCTACGGAAAGCACCATGCTGACAAAATCATTTACCATGCAGACCATGTTGATCCCCAGCTGAATGACAATGAGCAGCACAGTCATCAGTACTAGGGTGATAACGTCTTTTACAGACCATTTCTTTGCGTTTTCCATTTTGATTCTCCTTTGTTTTCTTTTTGGATTTATTGCAGCTTTCAGCCTAATGCCTGTTCGTACAGTCAACTTCTGTTTGGGGTTAGTTAATGCTAACCTATATGCAAAAATTTAAGATTCATTTGAATCTTAAAAGGCCGTTCCAGCCACAGTTGAAAAATACTGCTAGTTCATTGACATAATCAATCGCCTGTTCACGGGTCATGTCATGAGCCACTGTTTCAAAAACAGCGGTAAAATAGGCGCTTGTGATCATATGGTAAAGATTCCGGCTGACTGTACCCTTCAATTTTCCGAGCTGGCAAAGCTGCTGATGGTAATCCTTTGTCTGATCGACCTCAAGCTCCACAAGCTCATGAACATAACTAGCGTATCGGGTTCCTTCGGAACAGCAGGTTACTAGCTTGAACGCGTCGAAATGATCGTAAATGTAATTGATAAAATAATTGAGATAACTGGTAGATAAATCCTGGCATTGTTCCGTTTTATCTTCCGGAATCAATTTATAATGTGCTTGTTGCGCCTGGATAAATTGATTGAGCAATCCGTCGGCCGCCGGGGAGACCAAGGCGTCGAACAATGCTTCCTTGCTGTCATAATATCCATAAAAGGCGCCTTGGGTAAAACCGGCCTCTTTGACAATGGCCCTCAGGGAGGCGTCTTTAAATCCCTTTTCCAAAAACTCTTGTTTCCCGACTTCAAGAATACGCCTTTGTGTATCAGTCAGTTCCACACTCTACCTCCTTTCTATGATATATCGCTGATATATATCGGTGATATATTAACATGAGCAATGTGATTTGTCAACAAGAATGGTTTGATCTAGACATTTGAAGGAAAAACAGTTGAAAAATCAGCATAGAAAAGCAGGCGTTAAAAAACTTGATTTCTATGGGATTGTTTTCTGGTTTGAAGAGAGGTTAAAATTTAGTATTAGAAAATATACCAGCAAAAAACATATTTGTTTCTAAAATTTTGACAGATTTGAAACTTTTTTGAAAAAAGGAAGCCACATAGTTAGTGAAAGGTGGTAAAAAAGTGATCGATCCCAATATTACAGCTTTTTTTAATGAGGTTTATGAGGAAACTCATAAGATGCTGTTGGTTTATCTGACAGGAAAATGCAGGAATCTGTCTGATGTCAGCGATCTATGTCAGGAGGTTTATCTTGAGTATTTTCGGATTCTGGCCCGGCGGGGAGTGAATTATGTGCGTTGTCCAAAGGCATATTTAAAGCGCATTTCTAAAAGAAAGCTGCATCAATATTACAATGCCAGAGAGTTTACGTACGAGACGGCCCTGTCAGAGGAGCAGAATGTTGAAGCTGTATCAAAAGAAGAAATAGAGCATTTCTGGGAGCGGGTTACAACCAGTGAAGAGGAAATTTTAGCGGAAGAAATTTATATATTTCTCCAAAGCAAACCAGAGGATGTGCAGAAAATTTTTTATTTATATTTCGAATTACAGCAGTCTATTGCACAGATTGCAAAAAGCCTGTCAATGAAAGAATCATCAGTAAAAAATAAGCTCTACCGGACGCGGAATGAACTTAGAAAACAGTATTTAAAGGAGGGCGCGGATGAAAAAAGAAGATGAATTAATCAAAAAAGCAGTCCAAAGAGGCATGCCTGACAGAGAAAAGATTTTAAATTATTGCATCCATAGCCTGGAACTGGAACAAAAGGAGATGCAATCTATGAGAAGAAGAAAACTTAATCCAAGAAAGCTTATTGTACTGGGCTGTGTAGTTGTGGGAGTGCTGGCAGGCTCCACAATCTGCTATGCGGCTACCGGAAAAACACCCCTGGAAAATGTAAGAGTGCTGGTAAATGGAAAAGAAGCCGATGTAACAACTTATCTGGGGACAGATGATACGATACGGTATGATTTTAAAGATGGGGGCAGTGTAGAAGTAAAAAATACAGGGGGATCTAAATACAAAGAAAATATAAAGATCACTGATAATAAAACAGAGCAGAGTGTAGAAGCGGAAATTAAATAGCAGGAAAAGCCGGAGAGAAATTTGAATGTTCAGATTTCTCTCCGGCTTTTTTTGCTCTATATATAGGAAATACTGTGTTGTGATAAAGCTGAAAAGTGCCGATTCCTATAGAGCAAAAAACGCTCCGCTGATGATCGCACTGCGGCGGAGTAAAATCATGTTGCTTGCGCAACCCGCGGCAGGATTCTTTTTTATTGATAGATTATAATTTAGGCTGATCTGTTAAAAATAATAATTCAGGTGAAAGAATCAGACCGTTTTTATAGAGCGGTGGTTTGGATTCTGTGAATAACAAATAAAGAGAGGGAGCAGAACATGCGGAAAACAGATATAAAAATACAGCCTAAGATGGTAAATGGATTTAAAGATTATTTACAGGAGCGGGAAAATGCGCCGGCAACCATAGAAAAGTATATCCGGGATGTCAGAACCTTTCTGCGCTATGTGGATATGGTACAGGAAGATAAGATAAAAAAGGATATATTGCTGGATTATAAAAGCTGGCTGCTTCAACATTATTCTATCAGCAGTGTAAATTCTATGATTGTGGCGTTAAATCAATTTTTAATCTATTTAGAATTGGGAAGATTGCGGTTAAAAAGAGTTCGTGTGCAAAGGCAGGACATGGAAAATATGGAAAAAGAGCTTACAAAAGAAGAATTTCAAAAGCTGGTCAGAGATGCAAGAAAACTGGGAAAGGATCAGCTGGCAATGATTATGGAAACGATGTGTGCCACGGGAATACGGGTCAGTGAACTGAAATTTTTTCGTGTGGAAACAATGAGAACAGGTGTGGTTAAGGTCTGGAATAAAGGAAAGTACAGACTTGTGATTATTCCAAAGGAGCTTCAAATGCGGCTGCTGTTTTATATAAGAAAAAACGGACTTTCTCATGGGCCGATTTTTTGTACAAAATCTGGAAAAGAAAAGGACCGGTCAAATATATGGAAGGAAATGAAAAAGCTTGCAAAAGAAGCCGGAATTAATACGGATAAAGTTTTTCCGCATAATTTGAGACATCTGTTTGCCAGGACGTTTTACAAAACTACAAAAAATCTGATAAATCTGGCAGATATTCTTGGACACAGCAATCTGGAAGTAACAAGATCTTATGCTTCTGACGGGATTAAAGAATGGAAACGCAATCTGGAACGGATGCGGATACTAGAAGTTTGACAACATAATATTAGTTATGTTGTATTATAGAAAATTCACAAATCAAACACGGTTTTCCTTTATTTTATAATACATATTTTTAATAGTCAAATTAAAAATCATATTTTAATAGTAATAGTTTTTGTCTATATCTGAGAAAAGTTTTTGTTTCTTAAATCTATAATCTATAGAAATATTCCCTGATTTTACAGCTATACAGAGAAATAACTACATAACTAATATTATGTAGTATCACATCCTCGTATCTGCAATGGAGAAGTTCATATGAGAAGACTGGTTTTTTATTCCATGTTAGCAGGCACAATGTGTCACAAAAATATGAATGAGAGGAGAGTATTATGTACAAGTCTAAAAAGACAAACAAAGCAGAGAAGAAACTGCGGCGTATTGGAACCAGACGAATACTTGCTATGGCGGCAGCGGCACTTATGGCGGCAGGTGCAGTGCCTCAGGGGACAGGCTTAGTCCAGGCAAAGGGCACGGTCTTAGAAGAAACAGATACGGCAAATAATTCGTCGGAAACATTTTGGTCCAGACTGACTGCCAAAGCAGCTTCTTTTTTTGGAATCGGCGATGACAGCAAAGAAAGGTCCGTGGATGATCATACTGTAGAGGGAATATCCCCCCAGGGAACCACCATTAATCTGTTTGATTACTGGGTAAATCAGCGGGACAGCCCGGATTATGGATATAATAATGATGATGGTGGTATTAATGCCGGGCATCAGCTGAAGTTTACAACCGGCAGCAGCGGTTCTATGAATTCCTGGACCGGGTTGGCGGCCCCAAGGGAGGGGATTGTTTCCAATAAGCTGGTTAACGGTTATCCCCAATTATCCGGAAGCAGTGAGCTTGGAATGACCAGAACGGAGTCGCTTGACTATCTGTTTAATGGAAATGATGTGGATTCAGAATCTGAGGTTGCGGGGAAAAAAGCTTATACAGATGTGGAAGGGCTTCTTCAGGTCAGCGATGACGGCTATTATTATTATGACAGTAAACAGAATTTTGCATCCTTTCAGGAGGAAAGCAATTCATTTGCGATATATGATGCCCCGGCGGTATATACAAATGAGGAGCCTAAAAATATAGGACAGTTTTTTCCTTTTAATACCGCAGAGACAGTTTTTAATGAAGTTGATGGAGCGCTGGAAGCCAAGGAATTGGGAACTCAGAATAATACAATAAAGCATTGGTTTGGGCTGACAATGACATCTCGATTTGTGCAGATGGATGGAGGAACTACCAGCAAAGGAGCTCCGGTTACCTATGAGTTCAGCGGAGATGATGATGTATGGATCTTTATTGACAATGTGCTGGTAGGTGACCTTGGAGGGATTCATTCAGCCGCATCGGTAAAGATTGATTTTTCCACCGGAGAAATTAGTATAAATGGTGAATCGGATGGAACGTTGAAAAGTAAATTTGATGCTGCGGGAGTGTCCACTGACGGATGGGACGAAAATACATTTCCTGATGATTCCCTGCACACGCTGCGGTTTTATTATCTGGAGCGGGGAAATGTAGATTCCAATATGAGTCTTAAGTTTAACCTGGTTATGGTTCCTGAGAGCGATATTGTAAAAGTGGACCAGACCGGGAATCCGGTTCAGGGAGCAGAATTTGCATTATATACAGCCAATGAAGATTTTGAGGTTACAAACCAGACGCCGGTTTCCACCGGGATTACAGACAGTGATGGAAAAATTGTTCTGGTGGATGAAAATGATACATTGATCAGCTTTGATGAGCTCCACAATGGAGGTTATGATTACTTTGTATTGGAGGAAACCAGTGTACCGGAAGGATATCGGAAAACCGGTGAGATGCATCTGCGCTATATTGCCAGTGAAAGCACGGGCAATATCGGGCGCGGGATTGTAGTTTCCGATAATTATGTAGATACAGGTGCATTTGCCAATGCAAAGGTATCCACCACAGTTTCTACAGATATACAGGGGATTGACGGACGGAGCGTGCCGATTACAGATGGAAAGCTGGAAAGAGGAACCTTATTTGCAGTAATTCTTCATCGAAAAGAAGGAGGGGATCTGGAAGATTCTTCAAGCTGGTACGGCATCAGTGGAAGCGCACTTGAGGAGTGGACGACCTCTAAGGAAAATGGAACAAATCTTGCAGGTGTGCTGGAAACAGCAAAGAAAAATCCCATGGAATTTTACTTAAATTCCAGTGGTCTGTATCAGGTGGACATTCCGGAACTGCCGGGGGATATTCAATATTATTACAGTATGCTGGCAGATGATGAGAAAGAAGAGACAGAGTTTGCTATCGGATATTACTACACTTTCGCGGACAATATTGCAGATGCCGAGGAAGGGAATACTTTCCGATTGGATGATACACAATTTTCCAGCCAGTATGCGGCGAATTTTAATATTCCGGATATCAAGAACCGTTTGCTGGTTCAAAAGCTGGATCAGGAGGGAAATCCTGTCAGTGGTGCAAAGTTCAGGCTTTATAATGCAGATGATGTAACGGTCAATAATGACGGCAGTTATCAGGTGCGGGATGGCGCTGACAGTCAGGAAGTGACCACAGAGGATCTGACCAAAGAAAAGGACGGCATAACTATGCAGGGTGCAGCTGTATATGAAGGACTGTCCAATGGAAGATATTATCTTTTGGAGTCATCAGCGCCCAAAGGGTATCTGCTGAATAAATCAATTACAGAGGTAGTGGTGGATGATTCCGGTGTCTATGCAGATGCAGGTGAGGCAGATGATGGAATTGTCACAGCCCGGGGTGTTGGCTCTCTGGTTCAGACGATGCTTCAGTTTGCCACTAACGATGATATGGATACAACGTTCTATAACATACTGGCATCTTTGCAGACACAGGATACACAGCAATTTGACAGCTCCAAAGGCTGGTCTGACACTTCCCAGACAATGCATTTACAATATGATGCAGATACGGCAGCGTTAGAATATGTTCCAGGAGAAACTGATGGAGCAGTGCAGCTTTCTACAGATACCGGCTGGTCACGTTTAAGCATTAAGCAGTGTTATCAGCATGATGCCAATACTGACACAAGTACGAAAAAGAACCTGGGGGATACGGAACTGTCTCAGTTGTTTTCCGGAACGGTAACGGTTCAGGTAACGGATATTCGTTCGGCTGATTTAAAAATCAGTAAGACCGTAAACGGATATGAGGGAATTTCAGATGCCGATCTTGAGAACCTGAAAGATCTTTCTTTTACTTTTCAGGTAACTCTTGAAGAAGAGTATGAAGAGGGAGGAACAGTAAACACAAGACCTCTGGAAGGAACCTGGCAGATTGTAAACCAGAATGGAGAACCGATTTTAGATGCTGATAGCAAAGAGATCGCAGTAGAAAACGGACAGGCGGTATTTACGCTGAAAAGTGGCCAGACAGCAGTAATCAAAGATCTTCCGGAAGGGGCAAAATATCAGGTTACAGAGAATTCTCCGGGACAAGGTTTTACTGCACAAGTAGAAAGTAACGATGCAGATGCAGATCTTAATACAGCGGGAACCATCCGTGGAGATATCAAAGACTTAAATCCGGATATTTCCGGTCTGGAAGAGATTACGGCAGATTTTACAAACACTTATTCTCCGGCAGCTGTAACGGTAGAAGGGACAGATCTGTCCGGAACAAAAACTCTTGCCGGCAAGAACTGGGATGATACGGACAGCTATACCTTTGAAATTACAGCGGTAGAACCTCAGACAGCACCAATGCCGGAAAAGAAGACAGTTACACTGAACGGGAAGGAGCTGACAGTTTCCGGGAATACGCCGGTGTCCTTTAACTTTGGAGATATTACGTATACAAAGCCCGGCACATATATTTATAATATCAAAGAACAGCTTCCTGCCGGAATTGTACCGGGGGTAAGTTATTCCCAGGCCTCCTATCGGGCAGTGGTTACTGTGACAGACCAGGATCAGAACGGCAATTATACAGGACAGTTAAGTGCGTCAGTTTCAATTGTAAAAGAGAAGGATGATACGGGTGCTGCGGCAGATACCCCTTCCCAACAGGCGGATTTTACAAATACATATAATTCGGATGCTGCTAATTTTGTATTGCTGGCCCAAAAAAACTATGATAATCAGGGGAATCATCCGCTGACAGAAAATATGTTTTCTTTTGTGCTCTCCGGGAAAGAAGGAACAACAGAAAACGGTGCTAGTATAGATAAAGACAAAATTCCAATGCCGGATGAAACTGTGAATGGTATTTGTGAGTCCGGCAACAACAGTACGGGAGCTGTTTTTTTAGGAACACTCCATTTTGATCAGGCGGATGTAGGTAACGAATATGTTTATCAGGTATATGAAAAACAGCCTACAGATGATGGAACTTACCAGGGCAGCGCTTTGAAAGAAGGCTTACAGTCTGCATGGCAGGACCCGGAAAAAGACAATGCCTGGGTATATAAAGGTGTAACTTATGATAAAGAGGTCAAAGAGATTACAGTATCAGTAACCCGGGATGCAAACAACACAATTATTGTGACGGCAGAGTATGAAAATACCGGAGATACAATGCTGTACTTTGACAATACATATACACCAGATGCTGTCACGCTTTCCGGAAATACAGCTTTGCAGGGAGAGAAAACTCTGACGGGACGCAGTATGACAGCTGGCGAAGCTTTTGAATTTGAGCTTACTGCTGCCAATGATGCGGCTGAGACGGTACTGCCGGCAGCATTAACAGAAACGGTTAAGGATGTGGAAGATGGTACAGCAGAAAAATTTTCCTTTAAGGATTTGACGTTTACCGAAACAGGTACGTATATCTTCCATATTACAGAAAAGCTGCCTGACGGTGTAAGTGCGGAGAATCCGATAAAAGAAGGAACTGTCTATGACACGCACACCACCATAGTAACAGTAGAGGTTACGGACGATCAGGAGGGAAGTCTTACAGCGAAGGTTTCTTACAATAACGGAAGCGTAAGCAGTGAAACAGACCGGGCAGTTTTTTCCAATACTTACCGGGCTGTTGGAAGTTATAATATCACAGGTATAAAAGAAATAAGCGGCCGTGTATTTAACGGGAATGATCATTTTACTTTTAAAATAGAAGCTCTGGATAATGCTCCGCTGCCTTCCGGCGTTCTTGCAGACGGAACGATTGTTATTACACCTAAGTCAGGAACAAAGGCAGCCATAGACTTTGGAACAGTAAATTTTGATAAAGCAGGGCAGTCTTACAGCTATATTCTTTCAGAAGCAGAGCCGGCAGACAGTGAGAAGCCGGGAGGTATTTCTTACAGCAAAGATACCTACAAAATCACAATAACAGCAAAGGCCGGCGATACGCCGGGAACTTTGATTCCGGAAACTGTAATTGTTAAAAATCCGGGAGGTGATGATGAAACCGAAACTGATGAAATAGGATGGTTAAATCAGTACAGTGCCAGCGGAACACTGGAGGGAGCTGCAAATCTTGGCGGAACAAAAGTTTTAAGAGGAAGAGACTGGACTGCCGATGACAGATTTACCTTCCGGCTGCAGGGCGGCAATCCTATGACCCAGGCAGCAATCTCGTCTGGAAAAGTGATTCTTCCGGCGGTTACGGAAAAAACAGTAAACAGTGATGATCTGAATCAGGGTGAAGCAGCGTTTTCCTTTGATGATATTACTTTTACAAAGGCAACGGATCCGGGATATCCATACATCTTTCAGATAACAGAGAATCTGCCATCTGGGGTTAGTGAGGATCAGCCAAAAAAAGATGGGATCACTTATGATACACATAAATATCTGATTTCTGTTACGGTAACAGATAACGGGGACGGAACGCTGGCGGTTGTTTCTGGACCTTTTTCGGGTTCTTCAACATTTACAAATGTTTACAGCTCCCTGATGCCGGAAGATGAGACGGCTAAAACAGATATTACGTTTACTAAAGAGCTTATTGGAAGAGACTGGACCGATACGGATGCATTTACATTCAGCATCACTGCACTGGATAATGCTCCCGTGCCAAAAGATCAGGACGGCAATGAGATCAGCCAGGTAACTGTGGAAAAAACGTCTGATTCGGATGTTTCAAAGGGTTCATTTGGAGAAATTCATTATACGTACGATATGATCAGCGGGGAGGCGGGATATTCAAAAACATTTGTTTACGAAATATCAGAAGTAATCCCTGAAGATTCCGGGAAACAGACTGGCATGAATTATGATAACAGTGTTTACAGGGTGGAAATTACTGTAACCGATGACAAGAAGGGAACTATGACGGCAGATTCCGTTATAAAAAAGGAAAAAGCTGACGGAACTTATGAAGAAGTCAACGGGGTGGAATTTAAAAATACGTATAAAGCTCTTTCAAATACCCTGACTCCATTAAAGATTACGAAAATCTTAAGCGGCGGAAGAGAAGAAGCTTTACAGAAGGATGAGTTTTTCTTTGAGCTGTCAGTAACTGCTGTGGAGGGTTCACCGGAAGATGGTTTCCGGCTGCCGGCCAAGACAAAGTTAGGAAATGAGGCAGATGGAAGCGTTCAGTTTGATGATATTGTCTTTACTGAAGAGGGAACTTATCAGGTAACAGTCAGTGAAGTAAAACCGGCGTCCGGTGTTTTGGAAGGGGTTACTTACGATGACAATGTATTAACTTATACTGTGACCGTAAAAGATAATAACGGCAATCTGGAAGCGGAAATTTCAGATGTAACTGGCAGTCAGACCTTTACCAATCAGTATCAGGCATCGGGAACTCTCAATGGTGCGGCAAATCTGAAAGTAACAAAAGAACTTTCCGGAAGAAACTGGCTTGATGATGACAGCTTTACCTTTGAGTTATCGCCGGGGGATGAGATTACCCAGAATGCGGTAAAAGATAAAACAGTAATTCTGCCGGAAGATACAAAACTGCAGATTACAGGTAAGGATCAAGTAAAGGAAAAAGCCTTTGGAGATATTACATTTACAAAAGCAGGGACTTATAAATTCCAGATTACTGAAGAAGAAGGAAAACAGGCGGGGATTACCTATGATACAGTCCCGCGTATCCTGACAGTTAAAGTTACGGATAACAATGACGGAACACTGACCGTTGCAGGAACAGAAGTGGTTGAAAACTCTCTGACCTTCCATAATACGTATACAGCCGTACCGGCAGTGTCAGAAAATTTGACTGCTGAAAAAACATTAACAGGCAGGGATATGAAGGACGGTGAATTTTCCTTTTCTGTAACACCACAGAATCAGGCGCCTGCTCCTACAATGGTATCAGTGAAAAATACAGCGGCCAAAAATAATGAGACCAGTGAACTGAACTTTGGCAGAATTATATTTACAGAGGCCGGAAAGTACACATACCTTATAAAGGAAGAAAAGGGAAATCTGGGCGGTGTTTCGTATGACCAAAGAGAATATACCGTTACCTATATTGTGACGGACAACTTAAAGGGAAATCTGGAAATTGAATCTGAAGTTACTCTGGATGGAAAACCTGTTGATACGGTTTCCTTTAAAAATACTTATACGTCAGAAGCTGCAGAGATTTCAGGCAGTGCAGATTTAAGTGGAACAAAGACAGTTGTATCCGAGGATCCGGATTCTTCTTATACGATGAAGGGTAAAGAATTTGAATTTGAAATAACTGCTTTAACAAAGGATGCTCCATTGCCGGAGGATACCATTGTTACGAATGATGCAGGCGGAAGTTTTTCATTTGGAAATATTACCTATACGGCTCCCGGCACCTACCGTTATCAGATTAGTGAGGTAAAGGGAAGTGCGGCCGGAATGTCTTATGACGGAAGTACGTATGAAGTTGTGGTGGAAGTGACGGATAATGGCTTGGGACAGCTTCTTGCAAGTGTAAGCAAAAGCGGAGATTTAGAGTTCAGAAATCATTATAATCCCGAAAAAATCAGTGCTTCGATTTCAGGAACCAAGAGTCTTGCCGGAAGAGATCTGAAGGATCAGGAATTTAGCTTCCGTCTGGAGGCAGGGGATGATCTGACAAAGAAAGCAGTCAAGGAAGGCATTGTAGTACTTGGCGGTCATGCAGACAGTCTGATTACAGACAATACACAGGCCGGTTCCTTCAACTTTGGACAGGATGCCATTACATTCTGCCAGGCAGGAAATTATACATTCCTTGTAACCGAAGAAAAGGGAGAAGATGCCAATATCACTTATGATGACACTGTTTATGAAGTAAAAGTGAATGTGACAGATGATAATGGACTTCTGAAAGCAGAATGGAGCAAAGATCTGGATATTCACTTTGAAAATACCTATACTCCGTTTGAAACAGAGGTGTCCTTTGGCGGAACAAAAACATTAGACGGAAGAACCATTAAAGATGGAGAATTCAAGTTTATTGTTACAGATGCACAGGGAAATGAAGTTTCAAAAGGAACAAATGATGCAGAGGGAAACATTGAATTTGAGCCGGTTGTGTTTACAAAAGCCGGGGAATATTACTATGATATTACAGAGGTCAACAACGCAGTGGGCGGTATTGTTTATGACACAAATTTGTATCATGTGAAAGTTGTAATTGACGATGTTGACGGACAGCTGACAGCAGCATCTGTGATATATACTGCCGATGGCGGAGATTCTGAAAATGGTGCAGTATTTAAAAATGTTTACCGGGCAGAGCATACTTCTGTTGTGTTAGGAGCAGTTAAAGAGCTGGAAGGACGCAGCCTGAAGGACAAGGAATTTACTTTTGTATTGAAAGATGAGAACGGAAAAGTCATCGCTGAAGCACAGAATGACGAAACAGGTATGATTTTGTTTGAGGAAATTGCTTTTGACAAGGCAGGAACGTATCAGTACACTGTTTCAGAGGCTGCAGGAACAGAGGAAAACATTACTTATGATGAGACCGTATATTCGATTACGGTTACTGTGGAAGATAATCAGGAAGGATATCTATCTGCGGCTGTGGATAATCACGGGCAAGATATAGTATTCCATAATCTGTATCAGGAAGCTCAGGCAGATCATCCAAAAGAGGATGATTCCAAAACAGATCAGCCGGGGGCGGACAAAGACGATTTACAGATAGAGGATACAGCTGATGCACCAGCTACTGGAGACGGGCAGCCTGTATTTCAGAGTCTGGCAGTATTTGTAATCGCAGCAGCCGGTATACTCATTGCTGCAGGAGTGATAATCCGCAGAAGAAAACGGATGTAGGAAAATGTATCAGAACTTATGAGCAGACAGATAAAAACTGTCAGTGTGTAAGCAGGCGGAAGGTGCCGGTTCAAAAAGGAATCGGCACCTTCTGTTTTGTGTTTCAGAAGCAAAACAGAATATGCCACACTGCTCCGGCCTGTGTCCGTTTTTTGAATTTCTGTTAAGAGCCGGTTTTCCCGGATAAGTTGACGATTTTTTTAAAATTCGCTATGATGATTAAACAATATATAAAAATCATATAGAAATAAAAATGACAGGCAGGGAGTGTTTTTGTGAACATTTTAAATATAGAACATATCAGTAAAGTATACGGAGAAAAGGTGATTTTTGATGATGTGTCCTGGGGGATACAGGAAGGTGATAAAATTGGAATTATAGGGATTAACGGAACTGGAAAATCCACACTGCTTAAAATTGCGGCGGGACTTGAGGAAGCAGACTCCGGAAGCTGTATCAAAGCAAATCATATTGTAGTACAGTATCTTTCTCAAACCCCGGAATTTGACGGAGAATCCTGCGTGCTTGAATATGTGATGAAGGAAATGTCTGCAGATGTTCACTGGGATATGGAAGGAGAAGCTAAAAATATGCTTCAGACTTTGGGGATTACGGACTGGAATCAGAAAATCGGGGAGCTTTCCGGAGGTCAGCGAAAAAGGCTGGCTCTGGCAGAGGTACTGTTAAAGCCCTGTGATCTGCTGGTGTTAGATGAGCCCACCAACCATCTGGACCACAGTATGGCTCAGTGGCTGGAACAGTATCTGAAAAGCTGGAGGGGAAGTCTTTTGATGGTAACCCATGACCGGTATTTTCTGGACAGTGTTTCCAACCGGATTTTGGAGATTGATAAAGGAAAGATTTATAATTATGATACCAATTATGCCGGGTTTCTGGAATTAAAAACCCAGCGGGAAGAGATGGAGCAGGCCACAGAGAGGAAGCGCCAGTCAATTCTGCGCACAGAGCTTGAATGGGTGAAGCGGGGAGCCAGAGCCCGTTCTACCAAGCAGAAGGCAAGACTTTTGCGGTATGAGGAACTAAAAAACCAGGGTGGTCCTGTCAGTGATGGCAGGGTGGAGATGAGTTCTGTTTCTACGCGTATGGGAAACACAACCATTGAGGTGGAAAATCTCTGTAAATCATATAGAGAGAAGACTTTGGTCAGGGATTTTTCCTACATATTTTTAAAAAATGACCGTATTGGATTTGTGGGTGATAACGGCTGTGGGAAAACAACGCTGATGAAAATGCTGACGGGACGGATACAGCCGGACCAGGGAACAATTAAAATCGGGCAGACCATTAAAATGGGATATTATTCCCAGGAGATTGAGACGGGAAAGGATGCGGGAATTGCTTATATGGACCCTGCTATGCGTGTCATTGATTATATCAGGGAGACCGCAGAATATGTGCGTACCGAAGATGGTCTTATCAGTGCTTCTGCGATGCTGGAACGGTTTTTGTTTCCCCCGGATGCTCAGTACAGCCTGATTGGAAAACTATCGGGAGGAGAACGCCGCCGGCTGAATTTGCTCCGGGTACTGATGGAAGCGCCAAATGTGCTGATTTTAGATGAGCCCACCAATGATCTGGATATTTCCACATTGACCATACTGGAGGATTATCTGGATCACTATCAGGGAATTGTGATAACCGTGTCTCATGACCGGTATTTTCTGGACCGGACGGTGCGGAGGATTTTTGCTTTTGAAGATGGCGGGCGCCTGAGGCAGTATGAAGGCGGATATACAGATTATATTATGAAGGCCAAAGAAGCGGATGAGGAGAAACAAAGTCCGGCAGCGGCCGATGTTTTGGCAGAAAAATCTGGAAGAGCAGGGAAAGATACTTATCGGGCTGCAAAAGAAAAGAAACTGAAATTTTCTTATAAGGAACAGCGGGAGTATGAGACCATTGAGGAAGATATCGCAGCTTTAGAAGAGGCGTTGGAGCAGCTGGAGCAGGATATGATGGCAAATGCAACAAACTCTGCAAAATTATCAGAACTGACAGAATTAAAATCCAAAAAGGAGCAGGAACTGGAAGAGAAGATGGAGCGCTGGGAGTATCTGGAGGAGCTGGCTGAAAAAATTGCCGGGCAGTAGAGAACTTCAGGATTATGCAAAAAAGGCATAGGTATCCATTTTAAACAGATATTTGTAAAGCCAGTTTTTTCTGGCTTATACTAAGAAATAATTGATAATAGAAATAAAATATAAAACAGAATATAAAAACAGAATGGAGTGACAGGTTATGATTTATAAAGGATTTCAGGATTTAAAACTATCAGCCCTTGGAATGGGGGCCATGCGTCTGCCGGTTGTAGATGGAGATGATTCAAACATTGATGAGGCTGCGGCAATGAAAATGGTGGACTATGCTATGAAGCAGGGGATTAACTATTATGATACTGCCTGGGGATATCATGGAGGACAGTCGGAGCTGGTGATGGGTAAGGCGCTTGCCCGGCATCCCAGAGAAAGCTTTTATCTGGCAGATAAATTTCCCGGATATGATCTTTCCAATATGGATAAAGTGGAAGAGATTTTTGAGACACAGCTGAAAAAGTGTAAGGTAGATTATTTTGATTTTTATTTGTTTCACAATGTCTGTGAAATGAATATTGATGCATATCTGGATGAAGCTTATGGTATTTACGATTATCTTATGAAACAAAAAGCGGACGGACGCATCAGACACCTGGGCTTTTCTGTTCACGGAGCGTATGATGTTATGGAACGGTTTTTAAAGGCATACGGAAGCGATATGGAATTCTGTCAGATTCAGTTAAATTATCTGGACTGGAGTTTTCAGGATGCAAAAGCTAAGATAGAGCTTTTAAAACAGTATCAGATACCAGTCTGGGTAATGGAACCCCTGCGGGGCGGACAGCTGGCATCCCTTGATCTTAAGCAGGAGCAGCAGTTAAAAAAACTGCGCCCAGAGGAAGGAATACCGGCATGGGCATTCCGGTTTCTGCAGACAATTCCGGAAGTGACAGTAACTCTTTCCGGGATGTCAGATTTTGGCCAGCTTCAGGAAAATATTCATACCTTTGAAACCAATCAGCCCTTAAATGATATGGAATTTGACGCTGTAATAAAAATTGCGGACAGTATCATAAAGAAGATTGCTCTGCCGTGCACCTCATGCAGATATTGTGTCAGTCATTGCCCTAAAGGGCTTAATATCCCGGTTTTAATCGGGCTGTATAATGAGCACTGTTCTACAAAGGGAGGTTTCCTTGCACCTATGGCGCTGATGGCTGTACCGGAATCAAAACGCCCTGCTGCCTGCGTGGGATGCAGAAGCTGTGAAGCAGTCTGTCCCCAGCAGATAAAAATATCAGAGGCTATGGCTGATTTTACGAAAATGCTGAATGCGTAAACTTTAAGAGAGAAAAATCCCACAGTCCGGAACCTTCCATTGAACTGCCCGCCAAAAGCTAGACCAAAAATCTAACGATTGGGAGATTGGTTCAATGGGCCATGTGGTTCCTTACAGTGGGATTTTTGTTTCTCGGCCTATTTTACTTTAAATAGTTATTTGTTTTTAAAAATCAGCTCTCACATTTCCAGAAGAAAGCGCTGTAAGCAGGCAGCTGGCTGCCGCCGCCAAAGTCGTGCTCTGCACCGGTAATCAGATCTTTCGCCCGACCGCAGCCGGTGTCAAAGTGTGCCGTGTAAGGCGTTTCATCGGCATTGACTGCCACAAATACACGCTCGTTGTCTGTCCGGCGTTCAAAAATACATTGACGGTTTGTCAGAACTACTGAGCAAAAATCCCCATAGTTAAGGGCAGCGCTTTCTTTTTTTGCTTTGCTTAAAGCAGTAATCCATCTGGTAAGCTCATTTTCAAGAGGGGCGTCAAAACATGGACGTAATGCAGGATCTCCTTCATTTTTGTGCGCCTTTGCACCCCATTCGCTTCCGTAGTAAATACATGGAATACCAGGCATTCCAAAACAGAGGGCATAAATCAATGGAAGGTGCCGTTCATTGGTGAGATTGCTGGCAATCCGGGTTACATCATGATTATCCACAAATGAAAGCAGATGTTTTCCTTTATAAAGAGTCCAGTTTTCCGGTCCGAACTGGCGCAGTAAAGAGTGGATAATTTCAAACATATTCATGCTGTTAAAGCTGGAGAACAGTCCTTTGTAGCATTCGTAATTCGTTACTGAATGCAGCATCTGATCATTCATCAGCTGGTTATAATCGCCGTGAAGCATTTCTCCTACCAGGAAGAATTCATTTTTTAGAGAATCACAGTGGCTCCGGAGACGGCGGACAAAGTCATGGTCAAGACAGTAGGCTACATCCAGCCGCAGTCCGTCGATATCAAAGGTATCAATCCAGTATTTTACGCTGTCTAACAGATAACGGATCACTTCTTCATTTTTCAGGTTCAGCTTAACCAGATCAAAGTTTCCTTCCCAGCCTTCATACCAGAGACCGTCGTTATAGTTGGAGTTCCCCTGAAAATTCAGGAAAAACCAATCCTTGTAGGAAGAGTTTTCACGGTTTTTTAAAACATCCTGAAAAGCAAAAAAACCCCGTCCCGCATGATTAAACACCCCGTCTAACACGATGCGGATACCTGCCCGGTGCAGATTTTTACATACTGCGGCAAAGTCTTCATTGGTGCCCAGACGCACATCCAGTTTTTTATAATCCCTTGTATTATATCCATGGGTATCAGATTCAAATAACGGTGAAAAATAAACGGCATCAGCGCCAAGCTTCTTGATATGGGGGATCCAGTCATTTACTTTTAAAATCCGATGTGTTAAAACTCCATCATTTTCAAAAGGCGCCCCGCAAAATCCAAGGGGATAAATCTGATAAAAAACACTTTCATAAGCCCACATAGTTTTTCCTCCTGTTTCAAAACAGATATGAACAGAGATCTGTTTTTCTTTATAATAACCTTATGATAAAATTTTACTCAATGTCTGTACAGGATACAAGGGGAACTTGCAAGTTTCTAAGAATACGTGACATTCTAAAAAGTGTGTGCTATGATAGATTTAATAAAAAAATCTTGTTTTATGCAAAATATATGAAAAATGAAAGGGGAGAGAAATATGGTTATTGCAACAACAATGTGTAAGCTTTTAGCTGCCATGGTAGTTGGATTTTTTTTGTTTCGAAAAAAAATACTCACAGAAGAAACGAATAAGAAGCTTTCCGCCATGATTGTACAGGTTACCTGTCCGTGTATTATTTTAAACAGTGTTTCTTCCGTATCCCATGATGACCCGCAGATGGTACTGAAGCTTTTTCTGGCGGGAATTGTCATGTATGCGATATTTCCGTTTATCGCCTATTTGGTAACAGGACTGATGCGGGTTCCAAAACATCTCAGAGGGACCTATATGTGTATGCTGATTTTTTCCAATAACTCTTTTATGGGATATCCGGTGGTCCAGGCATTATTTGGAGAAAGCGCAATCTTTTACATAACGATTTTTAATATGCCATTTAACATTTTGTTTTTCTCACTGGCACTGCATTTGTTCAAGAAAGACGCGGCAATCGGGTCCGGTGCTTCTGAGAAAGAGAAAATGAAGCTTCGCAGTTTTATCAATAATGGAATTATTGCAGCTGCAGCAGCCCTGGTGATTTACTTTGCCAATATCCCAATGCCGGATATTTTCTTTGAATGTGTGGGATTTATCGGAAACATTACCACCCCGTTGTCCATGATTATTATCGGAAGCTCTATGGCTGCGGCTTCCTTTAAGGAAATCAAAACAGAAAAAGGAATCTGGCCCATGCTTCCGGTGAGGCTGATTGGAATGCCCCTGTTAGTCTGGGGATTTATGCATTTTGTAACAGACGATCCTGTTCTGATCAGTATTTGTACTATAGGAGCCGGGATGCCGGTAGCTTCTTTAGTGGCCATGGGGTCTGCGCCTTATGCGAGACAAAACAAAAGCGCTTCTATCGGTGTTGTGATTTCGACACTTTGCTCGTTAATTACCATTCCCATTATGGCGGTGCTGCTGGGAGCCTGAGGAAATTTAACAGCAGGAAAAAGCGTTAAAAATATCAAGATAATTATAGAAAGCTGAAAAACACTGCTTTGCAGGAACGGACAGGATAAGGTGTCTTTAATTGCAGGGTGGTGTTTTTATTATAAATAATATATAATAACAAATACTTTATAATACAAAGTATAGTTGACAAAGAATGAAAAGATAGTAAAATAATCTATAAGATATAGTAATGGATGTCTTAAAATAATTATTTTATTTGAACAGATATATCTGCATTATTATGGCTGGTACTCTGTCGGAAGTGTATAGCAGAAAATGTTCAGAAAGGAATATCTATGAAAAATATTTTATACATAATTTTAGTGCAGCTGATCGTTTTTATAGATCCGATTCTGCTGCATAAATTATATGATTATGCAGCCCGTAACTATAATACATATCCAAGCCTGATCTATCAGGCCATTTCAGCATTGATATTTGGCGTCTTCTTATATCTGGCAATAAAAAAATCAGATGATGCCGCCATAAACGTAAAAATACTTTATGTGATTCTGGCCTTTGTCAATGTAGTTATTAGTATTTACTGGTGGATTTCTTGGGGACAGATCGTTCGATTTGCATTGATTGCTCTTGTAGTATTTGCAGCTTTGTTTATCAGCCAGTGCCGTAAAACAAAAGGAGAACACCATTGATAAAAAAGTGTAAGAAACTGACAGCTGTTATGGTTTTTGCTATGGCAGGTGTATTTCTGCTTTCCTGTGAGCAAAAAAATGTACAGAAAGAATCGGTCCAGAGCAGTACGGAATCAAAAGAAGCGGAAAAGTATCAAGAAGAATCCCTGATTACAGAAAAAGATCTGGAACAGAAGTCATATGTGAACGTTGTGGAAGACTTTTTTGATGCTTTTTCCAGGGAAGATTACGAGACCATGAAGAGCTATTGTACGGACAATTTTGCAAAAAACCTGATTCATGAAAATGTCGTCTGGGGAATGCGCCGGGCAAAACTGAAAGAACTGCCCACCGGCATAGAGGAAGCGGTTAAAATTGTGGACGGACAGCTGTGGGTCTTTGCAGAGGTAGAAATGGAAACGGTAAAAGAGTCTGCGCTGTATCCGGATACGGAAGGCGGATATTACGTTGTGCTGGATAAGACAGCTGACGGATGGCTCATTGACAGTCTGACAACCGGATAATTTAAAGAAAGAAAAGAGAGGGCCGGCGGGTAAAATGAACTGCTTCCCGTCAAGTAGACAATTAAAAAAATAAAATTTTTTCTGCCAGTAGGTGTTACCTGCTGGCAGATTTTTATGCTGCCTGCAAATATATTTCATGTTTTTCCATTGGTGTTAACACACCCAAATTTCTCTGTAAACGTTTATTGTTGTAATAGTAGATATATTCTTCAATCATGGTTACTAGTGACTCTCGATCTGTGAAGCGTCTACTATAATAGCGTTCTCTCTTTAAAATTCCCCAAAATCCTTCCATAGGACCGTTATCGATACATTTCGCAACCCTAGACATACTTTGTGTCATTCCGGCATCTTCAAGTTTGGCGTGAAATATTCTGTTGGTATACTGGAATCCCCTATCACTATGAAATAAAGGATGCGCATCTGGATTCTTCATGACAGCATCGTCAAGGGTGTCAAAAACTAAAGAATTATTATTGCTGTTGCCAATACAATAAGCTACAATTCTTCTATCGAACAGATCCAGAATAGCACTTAAGTATACTTTGTGTTTCTCGGTTCCGATGTAGTACTGAAATTCTGTTACATCAGTAAGCCACTTCTGGTTTGGTGCTTCTGCCTTAAACTCACGGTTTAGTATATTTTCTGCTATATACTGTGGATTTACCGCCTGTCTTGTACATCCGTTATTCGCATACTTAATGGTAGATTTGATACCAAGTTTCCGGCAGATACGCAAAATACGTTTATCATTCACATCGATCCCATGGTATCGTTCCAGTTCATCGCGGATCCTGCGGTAACCCTTATCTGGTGATTCGTTATGGATTTTTTCTATCAGTATTGCAATTCTTTGGTTCTCCTGCTCGTGTTCCGACATTTTCCGATTTAGCCATTTATAGTAGGCAGCTCTGGAAACACTGCCGAGTTTACAAAGAGCCCGTACTGGATAATTATGTTCCTCATGTTCTTCTTTCACCGCCTGATAGATTGACTCATGGCGAACCAGGCTCAGCCCCGCCTCCTCTCGATTTCCTCTAATTTTTTTAAGAATGATATTTCCATTTCCGCTTTCTGTCGTTTTGCTTTTTCCATCTTTAATTCAGCCCGGAGTTTTTCAATTTCGGTCAGAGAATCTTCTGGTTTTCGCTTGCCGCGATGATCCTGAAGGGCATTGATACCGCCCGCTTCATACTTTACCGTGTAATTACGAGCCTGTTGATAGGATACCTGATACTTCTCTGCTGTTTCAGCATAGTTATGTTCATGTGCAATACAGTACTGCACGATTTCAATACGTTCTTCAAATGTTGTTTTTCTTCCTTTGGTCATAAGGCTATGTCCTCCTGTTCCGGAAGCTTTCAGCTCCTTATGACCATTATATAACAAAATCCACTTCGATAATTGAGTAGATGAATGAATAGCATATTTTTTGCATAACCCCATTAAAGAATCCTTATCAGCCAGATAGTCATTTACCGCTTGTTCTTTCAGTTCTTTTGAGTATCTTTTGTACCCTGACTTTACAAAAGCATCCGTTCCCATAGATTCATATTTCATAAGCCATCTTTGAACAGAAATCTTATTGACTTGAAGGATCTTGGCTATTTGTCCTTGTGAAAGCTTACCCTCCAAGTACTGTTTACAATAATATATCTTGTCTTCTGCTGATATTTTTGACATAGAAAATGCTCCCTCCTAAGCAAACAAGTTTTTATTATTTCACTTGTCTACCTAGAAGGGAGCATATCAAAAAAACGCCAATGCTCCTCTCTTTTTGCTCTATAGGAAATACTGTGTTGTGGTAAAGCTGTAATTTTTGTACCGGTTATTATTTACTCATATCCTTTGATTTCTGACTGCAGGCTCTCTGGGCTTCGATAACAGCAGTGCGCAGCCCCATCTGCTCCAAAACAGCTACAGCTTCGATGGTTGTCCCTCCGGGTGAGCAGACCATATCCTTTAATTCTCCTGGGTGTTTTCCTGTTTCCAGTACCATTTTTGCGGAACCAAGTACAGACTGTGCTGCAAATTTATAGGCCTGGCTGCGGGGCATACCGTCAGCAACAGCGGCGTCTGCCATAGCTTCGATAAACATATAAACATAAGCAGGAGAAGAACCGCTGACACCTACAACTGCATCCATCAGAGATTCGGATATAATTTCGGATTCTCCGAAGCTGTCAAACAGCTGTTTTACTTCATGGAGTTCTTCCTCAGAAACGTGATCGTTGCCGCATAAAGCGCTCATGGAAGCGCCTACAAGTGCGGGAGTGTTTGGCATAGCCCGGACTAGTTTTATGGGGTGCTCAAACAGATCTTCGATTTTCTCTAGAGACTGTCCGGCAGCAATGGAGACGATAATTGAGCTTTCTTTCAGATGATGTCTGATCTCTGGAATAACTGTGGGAAACATATTCGGTTTTACTGCCAGAAATAAAATATCAGCAAGAGAGCTGACTTCAATATTTTCAGTAGATGTCTGGATACCGAAAGTTTCTTTCAGACGATTGACGGCAGCCTGGGTTTTGTCTGCGGCAATAATATGTTCTTTATCAGAAAGGCCGGAGCTTATCAGTCCGCCGATAATTGCGCTGCCCATATTGCCGCCGCCGATAAATCCGATAATTTTTTGATTCATGTTTGTGTAACCTCCTTTGGATAAAACAGGATTTGTTTTTATATGAAAGAAAGCAGGGAAGTAAAAGCTTCCCTGCAATTTTTTACTCTATAGGAAATACTGTGTTGTGATAAAGCTGAAAAGTACCGATTCTTATAGAGCAAAAAACGCTCCGCTGAGGATCGCACTGCGGCGGAATGGAGTCATTTCGCAAAAACGACCCGCCGCAGGCGGAGAATGTGCTTTGCACATTCTTTTTTACTCTACTAGGAAATACTGTGTTGTGATAAAGCTGAAAAGTACCGATTCCTATAGAGAAAAAAAACGCTCCGCTGAGGATCGCACTGCGGCGGAATGGAATCATGTCGCAAAGGCGACCCGCCGCAGGCGGAGAATCCTGCCGTGGCAGGATACTTTTTTATTAATAGTATTTAGAAATCAGTGAAGTTTTTCTCTTTCCGTTTTTCAAGGAAAGCAGTCATTCCCTCTGTCTTATCATGTGTGGAACATGTAATGCCAAACAGGTTTGCTTCATATTCAACAGCATTTTTGATATCCATATCATAACCGTTGTTGATGGCCGCTTTTGCAATAGAAACAGCATAGCTTGCATTGCGGGCAATTTTGGATGCCATTTTTTTAGCGGTATCCATCAGCTCTGCCTGAGGAACAACTTTATTTACAAGGCCGATTCTGTAAGCTTCCTGAGCGTCAATGTTTGTGCATGCAAAGATCATTTCTTTTGCACGGCCCATACCTACCAGACGGGCAAGTCTTTGTGTGCCGCCGAAGCCCGGAATGATTCCAAGACCGCATTCAGGCTGTCCAAACAGTGCGTTGTCAGATGCGATACGGATATCGCAGGCCATAGAGATCTCGCATCCGCCCCCAAGAGCAAATCCGTTTACAGCAGCGATGGTAACCTGACGCATATTCATTAATTTAAAGAATGGATCTGCCGCGCGCATACCAAAAGCACGTCCTTCTGCACCTGAGAAATTAACCATTTCAGAGATGTCAGCGCCTGCAACAAAAGATTTCTCCCCTGCGCCTGTAAGAATGACAACTTTGATGTCGCTTCTTCCTTCGATTTCTGTGAGTACTTCGTTTAATTCAGTCAGCGTTTCGCTGTTTAAAGCATTCAGAGCCTTTGGTCTGTTGATTGTCAAGACCGCAATTGAATTTTCAACTTCCAGTGTTAAGTTATTCATTACCTTATACCTCCTGTGGTTTACCAACTTAAAGATACAACAATTATACACCAGAAAAATGAAAAATGAAAGCGCGGATTGTTTTGGGGATAGGAATTTTTAAGGGACTGTGTTACACTCAGTTAGAATGTGAACCAAAGAAATAAAGCAGGTGATAGAATGAAAAAAACATATATATCGGATGTGGTTATGCAGATGCCTGATTCCGGCATTAAAGATTTTTTCGATGTGGCAAATACATTAGACGGCGCGGTATCTTTAGGAGTAGGGGAGCCGGATTTTGCAACGGCAGAGCATGTGCGGGATGCCGCCATAGAGGCCATCAGAGAGGCCCGGACAAAATACACGGATAACCGTGGAACGGTGGAGTTAAGACGGGCAGCCGCCAAATATCTGGAAAAGTTTGATCTTTATTATGACAGACAGGATGAGATTTTGATTACTGTGGGAGCAAGTGAAGGAATTGATCTGGCGCTTCGGGCTTTGATTAATCCCGGGGATGAGGTTTTGGTGGTGGAACCATCTTATGTTTCCTACATTCCGTGTGTAATGATGTGCGGCGGTGTGCCGGTTCATCTTTGTATGCAGGAGAAAAACCGCTTTCGTCTCACACCGGAGGAGCTAAAAGAAAAGATAACTCCGAAAACAAAGGCTCTGCTGCTTCCGTTTCCCTGCAATCCTACCGGGGCTATTATGGAACAGACGGATTTAGAGGTCCTTGTTCCCATTTTAAAGGAACACAATATTTTTGTAATCAGTGATGAAATTTATGCGGAGCTTACATATGGAAAGAGACACGTATCCATTGCGGCGCTGCCGGGGATGAAGGAGCAGTGTGTAGTATTAAATGGATTTTCCAAGGCTTTTGCCATGACCGGATGGCGTATGGGGATGGCGGCAGGACCGGCAGAAATCATTGCGGCCATGAATAAAATCCATCAGTTTACAATAATGTCTGCAGGAACGATTGCACAGGCCGCCGCACTAGAAGCCCTTACCAGTGCCCAAAGAGAAGAAGATATAGAAGTTATGCGCAGGGAATATGATGCCAGAAGAATGTTAATGACAGAAGGTTTTAAAAACATGGGGCTGGATGTGGTGGAGCCGGAAGGCGCCTTTTATGTATTTCCATCCATTAAAAAGACCGGCATGAGCAGTCAGGAGTTCTGCCGCAGACTACTTGAGGATCAGAAGGTGGCTGTAATCCCGGGGGATGCCTTTGGAGCCTGCGGCGACGGTTACATCCGCTGTTCTTATGCATACAGCCAGGAAACCATCCGCATCTGTCTGGAAAAAATCGCGGCGTTTTTAAAGAAAATTTAAAGAAGATAAATTTATGAAATACAAAAAGATAGTAAAGGGAAATTTTGTAAGCCGGCCCAACCGGTTTGTGGCAAATGTAGCTATTTCAGGAAAAGAGACGATCTGTCATGTAAAAAATACAGGCCGGTGCCGGGAGCTTCTGATTCCGGGGGCGGAGGTTTTTCTGGAGGAGAGCTCTAATCCTGCCCGGAAGACAAAATATGATCTGTTAGGGGTAAAAAAGGGAGATTTGATGATTAACATGGATTCTCAGGCTCCCAACAAGGCCGTGGCAGAATGGCTTAAGAAAAAGATTTTATTTCCGGATCTGACTTATTTAAAAGCAGAACAAAAATACGGAACCTCCAGATTTGATTTTTATCTGGAAGCCGGAGAGCGGAAAGTTTTTCTGGAAGTAAAAGGCGTTACCTTAGAAGAAGACGGCACGGCCTATTTTCCGGATGCGCCTACCCAGCGGGGAGTGCGGCATATCAGGGAATTAATTTCCTGTATGCAGGACGGATTTGAGGGAGTAATCTTATTTGTGATACAGATGAAACAGATTCGGCAGTTCTGCCCCAATGACCGCACCCATCCTGAATTTGGAGCTGCTTTAAGAGAAGCCTGGGGGGCGGGCGTTAAGGTTCTGGCTTATGACTGCCTTGTAACGGAGGATTCTATGGAGCTGGACAAAGAGATTCCGGTAGTTTTGCACCAATGAAACAGGAGAAAAAGTATGCTGACAGATTTTGATCTGACAAAAATAACAGAGCCGCTGCTTTTGTGGTATGAGCAGAATAAAAGGTCTCTGCCCTGGAGAGATGAGGTTTCTCCCTATCGGGTATGGATATCTGAAATTATGCTGCAGCAGACAAGGGTGGAGGCGGTAAAACCGTATTTTGCCCGGTTTACGATAAGCTTGCCGGATATAAAAGCGCTGGCAGAGTGCGAAGAGGAACGTCTGCTGAAGCTTTGGGAAGGTCTTGGATACTATAACCGTGTCAGAAATATGCAGACTGCCGCCAGGACGGTAATGGAAGCGTTTGGCGGAGAGCTTCCGGCGGATTATGAGAAACTGCTGACCTTAAAAGGAATCGGACACTATACGGCGGGAGCTATTGCGTCTATTGCCTATGGGATACCGGTTCCGGCAGTGGATGGAAATGTGCTGCGCATTTTGATGCGCCTGACAGAAGATGATTCCGATATTATGAAACAGTCAGTAAAAACTAAAGTGGAGCAGGAGCTTCTTAAGATCATGCCAAAGGGGCGGGCAGGAGCCTTTAATCAGGCTCTGATGGAGCTTGGCGCTACTGTGTGCGTGCCAAACGGGGCGCCAAAATGCGGAGAATGTCCATGGAAGGAGTTCTGCCTTGCAAATCAGCATCAAACATGGGACAGGCTTCCGGTAAAGACAAAAGCAAAAGCCAGAAGAATCGAAGATAAAACGGTTCTGGTGATTCGTGATGGTGAGCGGGTGGTGCTGAACAAGCGGGGAAAACGGGGGCTTCTTGCGGGGTTATATGAGTTTCCAAACAGGGAAGGGCATCTGTCTGCCCGGGAAGCCCTTAACTGTGTGCAGGAAATGAATCTGCATCCTATGAGGATTCAGCAGCTAGAGGAAGCCGTGCATATTTTTTCCCATGTAGAATGGCATATGACTGGTTATATGATACAGGTGGATACATTGACAAGAGAAAAAGCCGGACTTTTATTTGCAGAAACTGCAGAGGCGGAGCAGAAATATGCAATTCCCGCGGCTTTCGGAGCTTATACGAAATATATGAATCTCCGTCTTGGAAATGAAAAGTTTCAGGAGCAGTGAGGGCAGATCAGGAGAATATTTTAAGTTTGTGAAAGATATTGAAAAAGCAGGAAGGGTTACAGAAAGTTATGCCCAAAGACAAAGAGGAAGCCGGTGTGGTGGCACCGGCTATTTACATGAAAAAGATTTATGAAAAGAAATTGTCACTGCTAAGTTAATTTCTTAACTTGAGATAAGTATAAAATTAAAATGTGTCAATCGTATGTTGAATATATGTTTATTTAGTAAATAAAATATGAACAGTTTATGAACGATAAAATTTTTAAAATAATTGATGAAAATTAGTATTTAAGTGTATAATGGGACGTAAGATGAAAAAAACAGAGTGAGGAATGTTTTATGAAACTGCTTACTGTAACGGTTCCCTGTTATAATTCACAGGATTATATGGAAAGATGTATTGATTCTCTGCTTCCGGGAGGCGAGGATGTGGAGATCATTATTATAGATGACGGTTCTACAGACCGGACAGGAGAGATCGCTGACACATATGCGAAAAACTATCCTGACATTGTCAGAGTGATCCATCAGGAAAACGGAGGCCATGGAGCAGGCCTGAATGCCGGGATAAACCATGCTGCAGGTCTGTACTTTAAGGTGGTTGACAGTGATGACTGGGTTGATCTTGATGCCTATCAGAAAATTCTTCTGACCCTTAGAAATTTGTGCAGCGGCGGCTGTATGCTGGATATGATGATCAGCAATTTTGTTTATGAAAAGATAGGAGCCAAGCATAAAAAGACTGTGCGCTATACAAATATTCTGCCCCAGAATCAGTTATTTGGCTGGGCAGAAACAAAGAATTTTAACACAGGTAAATATATTCTGATGCATTCAGTAATTTACCGGACACAGCTGCTTCGGGACTGTCATCTGGTACTGCCAAGGCATACATTTTATGTGGATAATCTGTTTGTCTATGTGCCCCTTCCATATGTAAAGACCATGTATTATCTGAATGTGGATTTTTACCGCTATTACATAGGCAGAGAAGATCAGTCAGTCAATGAATCGGTGATGATTAAACGCATTGATCAGCAGATCAAGGTTAATAAAATGATGATTGACGCATGTGATCTGTACAAGCTGACAGACCGCCATCTGCGCAATTATATGATGAATTATCTTGAGATTATCACTGTGATTTCCACAATTATGCTGATAAAATCGGGTACGAAAGAAAATCTGGAAAAGAAGCGGGAGCTTTGGACTTATTTAAAAGGGCGTGATATACGCCTGTTTCATAAGCTGCGCAACCGGATTATGGGACAGATTGTGCATCTGCCAGGGAAAGGCGGCAGGCAGATCTCACTGACAATTTATAAAATTTCACAGAAGGTAATTGGATTTAACTAGATTATGAGCATTTTAAATGTTGAACATCTGACCCATGGATTTGGGGACAGAGCGATTTTTGAGGACGTTTCCTTCCGGCTGTTAAAAGGAGAACACATTGGCCTTATAGGAGCCAACGGAGAAGGAAAGTCCACATTTATGAATATTATTACCGGCAGATTGATGCCGGATGAAGGAAAAATTGAATGGGCAAAAAATGTCCGCGTTGGCTACCTTGACCAGCATACAGTACTTCAAAAAGGAATGACAATCCGGGATGTACTGTCCTCGGCGTTTGATTTCCTGTATGAGATGGAAGAGGAAATGAACAAAATATACGAAAAGCTGGGGGAAGCAGACCCAGAGCAGATGACTGTCTGGATGGAAGAGGCAGGGACGCTGCAGGACCTTCTGACCATGCATGATTTTTATATGATTGATGCCAAGGTTGAGGAGGTTGCAAGAGCTCTGGGACTTCTTGATCTGTCTTTGGACCGGGATGTAACGGACCTCAGCGGCGGCCAGAGAACAAAGGTGCTGCTTGGGAAGCTTTTACTGGAAAAGCCGGATATCCTGCTGTTGGACGAGCCCACAAACTATCTGGATACAGAGCATATTGAGTGGCTGAAACGTTATCTGAATGATTATGAAAATGCATTTATTCTGATATCCCATGATATTCCTTTTTTAAACAGTGTGATCAATCTGATCTATCATATGGAAAACCGGGCTTTAGACAGGTATGTGGGAGATTATGATAAATTCCAGGAAGTACATGCCGCAAAAAAGGCTCAGCTTGAGGCGGCCTATAACAGACAGCAGAAGGAAATTGCTGATTTGAAGGATTTTGTGGCACGGAATAAAGCCAGAGTTGCAACCAGAAATATGGCTATGTCACGGCAGAAAAAGCTGGACAAGATGGATGTCATTGAGCTGGCAGCAGAGCGTCCCAAGCCGGAATTTCACTTTAAAGAAGCACGTACGCCGGGACGCTATATTGTTCAGACAAAGGAGCTGGTGATTGGATATGAGGAACCTTTGTCAAAACCTTTGAATCTTGAGATGGAACGGGGAATGAAAATTGCATTAACCGGCTCTAATGGTATCGGAAAAACGACATTGTTAAAGAGTATTCTTGGATTTATTCCGGCTCTGGAGGGAGAGATTTTTCTGGGGGATTATCTGGAGATTGGATATTTTGAACAGGAAATGAGCCAGGACGCGGATACAACCTGCATTGAGGAAATCTGGAAGGAGTTTCCGGGATATTCTCAGTATGAAGTTCGCAGCGCTCTTGCAAAATGCGGCTTAACAACCAAGCATATTGAAAGTAAAGTAAGAGTATTAAGCGGCGGCGAGCAGGCAAAGGTTAGATTATGTAAACTTATAAACAGGGCCAGTAATCTGCTGGTTTTGGATGAACCTACAAATCATCTGGATGTGGATGCAAAGGAAGAGCTGAAACGGGCATTAAAAGCATATAAGGGCAGTATTTTGATGGTCTGCCATGAACCGGATTTTTACGAAGACTGGGCAGATGCTGTCTGGGACTGCACAGTGTGGACCACAAAACTGTAAGGTGAAATGAGACCTGACACAGATTATTCCAAAAGGAATGATCTATGGACAGGCCTCTTTCGCTGTTATGATAAATCAGGTGCTGATGCCTGAGAAAACGAAATTTTAAAATTGTAATGTATCAGTTTAGAGACTATTGGACTGTAAATTTTAAAAAATTTCTGATTTGTTGTCACAAATAAAGGGTTCCATACGTTCTTGTATGGTAGAAGGAGGAAAATGATACTATTTTATACAGTTCCACTGGAAACTGAAGCTGAGAAAACAAAGTTTGAACTTATATATGAAAAATATCACAAATTAATGCTGTATGTTGCCATGGAGATGCTGAATAATCAAATGGCAGCGGAGGATGCGGTACACAGCGCTTTTTTAAAGCTGCTCCATCATTTAGATCAGGTGGAGGAAATCAGCGGAAATAAGACGAAACGGTTTGTACTGACGATAACGGAAAGAACTGTTATTGATATGATGAGAAGGAATAAAAGAGAAAGGAAAATTTCTCTGGATGAGGTAGAGGACTGGCAGATGCCTGGCAAATTTCAGGAGAGCTATTATGAGCTGCCGGAGGAAAACCGGGTGATCACTGCTATTAAAAATATGCCGAAGCTGTATCAAGATATTTTTCTTCTTAAGTACAGCAGTGGTTATGAAAACTGTGAAATTTCAAAGATATTGGATATTTCTGAGGATTCGGTCCGGAAACGTATTTCCAGAGGAAAAATAAAATTGGAAAAAATATTAAATGGAGAGGGAGTTTTATGAGAATAGAAGTTACCGACGAGCTGCTTTATAAATATGTGCCAAAAGCAGATCAGGAGCTTTTAGATGAAATGCCGGAACAGCCGGATCTTAACTTTACACCCGGCATTCAATTTCAGAAAAGAATGAATAAGCTGAAAAGGCAGAGCAGACATCCAGGGAGACATTTTCATTATATGTCTGCAGGCAGACGGATTGCAATGATTATACTTCTTTTGTTTGCCATCAGCACAGCTCTTTCCGCTGGCGTGAAGGCAGCTATTAATTTCAGAATGAAAATAGTGGAGACAAAAAAGAATGAAAAATATGTAGAGGAGGAATATTCTATAGACGGAACCGGGTACGGTAGTCTTAAAAAATTCTCCTATATACCGTCCGGATATTTGATGGAACATGAAGAACTGTCGGATAATAGTTATTCCGGAGAATATGAAAATGGCGAAGGTTCCCTGCTTGTGTTTCAGCAGACTATTTTAGAAGACGGGGCGGTGACCGCCAGGGATGCGGAATTTTCAGAGTCTCATTATGCACAGGTGAGGGGAAACGATGTTCTGATTGGGACCACCCCGGATGGGTGGAAAGAATGTTTCTGGGTAGAAGAAGATATCTGGTGTGTGCTTCTGGCAGAAGATCTGCCGGAAGAAGAGCTGATAAAAATAATAGAAGAAATGGCAGAAAGCAGAAAAGAGGCTTAAGTTGTCTATTTCGTACAGATTAAGCAGAAAAAGAAATTAAAACTTGTCTAATTTTTTGGTCACAAAAGGGCATAGTTGAACGTTATAGTATGTTGGAGGAGGTGAAAGACATGAAAAAAATTATTTCTGTTATCATTCTGTGTGTGACGGTGCTGGCACTGGCTGTTATGCCTGCCATGGCTTCGGAGTCTCAGATCAGTCCGGCCAGTACACAGAATGTACATTGCGGACTGACCATCAGTGGATTAAAAGCAACGTCAACCTGCAGTGTCATTGTAAGCGGAGCAGAAAAAACAACTGCAACGCTGTATCTGGAGAAGTACAAAAGCGGAAAGTGGAAAGTAATGCAGAGTGCTTCAAAAACCACCGGCAATAATACGTTATCTATTAAGAAATCAAGGCTGATTGTGTCCGGGAAGTTTCGTGCGAAGGTAAAAGTTACAACCGTGAAAAACGGTAAAAAAGAAACACATACATATTATAGTGCTGTAAAGAGCCGTTAGGTATGTATGTGCGGGGATACAGGTAAAATGTTGAGAGTACTGTATCATGGAAAAGCGCTGTAAAGACAGGCATATCTGACGCAGGAAAAGCTGACGGCTGGTATTAACTTGGGGAAGGGATAGCGGCTTTGGGCTGAAATGAAAGTGGGGACTTTCACGGCATCAGATACAGCAGACACGGGGCTATAAAGGTAATGTATTAGGAAACGTAAAAGAGTATTTAAGTGCAGACTGTAAGCTTACATATAGGCATTATAAATGGAACCGGAGCAGTTGCATGGGGCATGTATGTTGAACTGTCAGTCTGGACTGAATTATTCTTTGCAGAAGCTGAAAAGTTGCGGCGATGTATGATCAAAAGATTGTATGTGGCCGTTTTTTTTGATATGTGGTATTATAAAAGTAAATTATAAGTGACAGGGTGCAGAGGTGAAAGCGGATTGCATTTATTGTGTAAAAGGGGAAAACAAATGCTTATATTTTATGCGGCAATACTGGAAACAGAGTCTGAAAAAACGGAGATGGAACGTTTATATGAAAAGTACCACAGGCTCATGCTCTATACGGCGGTGAAGATGTTGAAGGAGCAGATGGCGGCAGAGGATGCGGTACACAGTTCTTTTTTGAAAATTATCAGGCATCTGGACAAAATTAGAAGTATGGATGATTATTGCAAAAAAAGGTTTGTATTAACAATTACGGAACATACGGCGGTAGATATGCTCAGAAAGAAGAAAAAAGAGAGTTTCGTATCCTTTGATGAGATGGAGGACTGGAAGGTGCCGTCAGGGGGAACTGTAGATTTCTATGAATTGCCTGAGGAGAATCAGATTATTCTTGCAATAAAAAATATGCCTCTTTTGTACCGGGATATATTTTTGCTGAAATACAGCAGCGGATATGAAAACAGAGAAATTGCCTCTATATTTGGAATTACAGAAGAATCTGTACGGAAACGTATTTCCCGGGGGAAGAAAAAACTGGAGGAAATATTGAATAAAGAGGGGGTGCTGTAAGATGAAAGTAAATGATGAGTTATTGTATCACTATGTACCGTTAGCCGATCAAGAACTTTTAAATGAAATTTTGGATCAGCCGGATCCCGGTTTTCTTCCCAGCAGAAGTTTTCGAAAAAAAATGAAAAAATTACTCCGTCAGAGCAGATATCCGAAACTGCATTTTCAATATATGTCCGCTGGGCGCAGGGTGGCAATGATTGTGCTGCTGTTGTTTGCCGTAAGTGCTGCATTATCTGTGGGAGTAAAGGCGGCCATTAACTTTAGACTAAAATTAATAGAACATAAAGAATACGAGGATTATGTGGAGGATCGTTATTCTGTGGAAGGAAACGGTGGGGGGGTTTTTAAACAGTTTTTGTATCTGCCCGGGGGATATGAGTTAAAGGATGAAGACTACAGTGAAGACTCATACAGCGGAGAATTTGCGAATCAGGAAGGGATGCAGATTATATTTATGCAGGTAAAAATGTCCGACAATATAACAACTGCCAGAGACAACGAATTTGTAGAGTCGCACACTGTTTTGATTCGGGGAAATGAGGTTTTAATTGGAGTTACCGAAGACGGATGGCATGAGTGTTTCTGGACAGAACGTGATATATGGAATGTTATATATGCGGAGTCATTGTCAGAAGAAGAGATCATAAAAATGATCAATGAAATGAAAGAGTAAAGGGAAGCGCTGGGGATTTTTAAAGTACGTGGAGAGTCTGGGTAATCAAAAGGAAGCTGTGGGCTTTTGATTAATGGGAATTGGTTAATAGTTACAAAAAAATAAAATAAAATTGTGCACTATTTTTGTCACAAATTGAAATAACTTTTCGTGTTTTGTATGTATAGGAGGTGAATGAAATGCGGAAGGTTATTTCTTTTTTATTAGTTTGTGTGACCGTATTTTTGCTGGTAACAATGTCTGCAATGGCAGCCGGCAGTGGTAAAAATAGTATTTCTGCCAGATTAAACAGTACAACATGCAGTTTAAAGATCAGTGGAATGACCGCTGAGTCCAGTTGTAATGTAATACTTCGAGGAACAGATAAGGCGACTGTTACACTATCTTTGCAGAAGTATAAAAACGGAAAATGGACGGTGGTTCAAAGCACAACGAAATCAACAACAGGAGCGCGTTTGAGTTTTTCCAGGAAAAAGCTGATTACAGCAGGAAAATTCAGGGCAAAAGCTGTTGTTACTGCAATCAGGGGAAATACCAGAGAAACTAAAAACTATTACAGTTCTATTGTAACAAAGTAGATTAGACAACAGAAAGTGACAGGTATGATTATGAAAAATACAAAAAAATACTTAAGACGTGGGATTTCCTGTAGTCTAGCAGCGTCTGTTTGTTTTACAGGATTTAACATAACACCATTGCTGGATGGAAGAATAGTAATGGCGCAGGAAATAGAATATCAAAAGCAGCTGGAAGAAACAAAAGTGGAAGTGTCTGAAGAGAGAACAGAGGACACTACCAGCTATCAGCTGGCAGATGGAACAAAGCAGCTTGTAATTCACTCAGGGGATGTCAGATATGAGAATGAGAGTGGAGAGCTGATAGATTATGATCCTACTTTAACTCAGATTACAGAAGAAGTTTCTGAACAAAAGAGAAGTCTGGAAGGATATACATACGAAAATACAGAAGGTGATATGAAACATTACCTTCCTCAAAAACTGGATCCGGATACTCCGCTTTTACTGGAAAATGGAAAGATGGCTATTGAGCTTCAGCCGGTAACAGACCAGGACAATAATGTATTTGGCATGGCCGGAGAATATGAAAAAGTACAGGCAGTTAAGGAAGATTATACGGATATTTATGATGAAGAAGAACCGGCAGTTGTCGGCGCCGTATATGAAACAAAAGATGAAAGTCTGGAATTATCATATATTTCCAATACGGATGGGGTAAAAGAGACGATAGTCCTAAATGAAAAACCAAAAGGAAATGTATTTCGCTATTATCTTCAGTTAAATGGTCTTGAGCCGCTGATAAATGAAGAAACAAAAGAGATTGAGCTATACCGTGCAGGAGATACGGATGATCCTGCGGCTGTTATTGAAGCGCCCTATATGAATGATGCCACACAGGAGGCTTATAGTGAGGATATATATTATGATATTGAATCTAAAGACGACGGCCGCTATCTTCTTACCATGATAGTAGATCAGGGTTATTTAGATAAGGCTCAGTATCCTGTTATAATTGATCCAACGGCTACCTGGAGCGGCAGTGCAAAAATAGATGATGTTTATATCGCAGATGGCGCACATAAAAACAGTAATTTTTATGCGGCGGCTTCACAGGCATTTTTTGCAGGACAGAACCACAGCGGGTTAAAACTCAGATCATTAATAAAATTAAATGATTTGAAAAAGACACTGGACGGAAAGTGTGTGACCAGTGCAGTGTTGAATATGTATGAGGCAGGGGGAGATTCAGGAGTAACAGTAAACTCTTATGCTTTAACGTCTACCAGAGCTAACAGCTCCGCTACCTGGGCGAATCAGCCTACAATTAGCTCCACAGTGCTTGGAACCTGTAAAAGTACCGGAACCATAGGAAATAAAGTTACTATGAACATGACAAAATTTGTTCAGGAGCTGTGTAACGGAACAAGATCTTATAATTATGGGATCATGATGAAGAGTACCAGTGAAGCAAATAAAAAATATGCTAAATTTTATGGCGTTCGTTTTACCACTGCAGGTAAGCGTCCCACTCTGGTTGTGAATTATGTAGATGGCCCGACAACAGCGACTTCTGTCAGCGCCAGTCCAAATTATATCAAAAAGGGCGGGACAACGAAAGTTACCTGGGCAGGTATTAATACGTCCTATTTAAGCTATGTACAATACCGGATACAAAAAAGTGGTGCGGAAGATAATTTGGTAAATTATTCATCCAGCACTAAAATCGGAACAACCGGTTCCGGTTCTGCCAATGTAACATTGGGAAGCTGGGCAGATGGTACGTACCGCATTTATGTCCGGGGAGTAGATAAAGGTGGAATAAAAGGTGTTGCTAAAGGCGTGAATGTGGTAATTGACAGCACCAATCCGGTATTTGATAAAAATTCCGTATCACCGGCAACATCGGCATCCGCTTATTCTAAAAGTTTACCGACCATGAGCTGGAAAGTAACGGATACAAATTTCAGGGACCTGTATTATTCTATAGATAAGGGGACTACCTGGAAAAAATTAAGCACGGCAAAAGAAGGCAGTGCAGCACTTCCGGCGTCAGATTTTAAAAAGACCGGAACATATCGCATTTTTTTAAGGGCTTATGACAAAGCGGGGAATTATAAAACATCCGCAGGGATGGATTATTATTATGATAATACGGCACCCAAAGCAAAAACAGTTACCAGATCAAACGATGGTACCAATGTTTTAATATCTTTGTATGGATTATCAGAGGTAATTGATACAGATAAGGTGTACTATGCAGTTTCTGCAGGCGGTGCAGGCAGACCGGCAAAGACCTCTTATACTCCGGTTACAGCTCTTTCATATAAGGACAATAATCTTACAGTAAAGGTGCCAATAGACTCTAAAATCAATGCAGAGAAAGTATATGATATTTATGTGGCGATAGGAGATAAAGCAGGAAATATTTCTTATGATAATCCGGTGAAGGCAGGATGGTACAATATAAAAAATGCTGTTTATGATGGTACTCTAATTGTGTCTGCGGATAAAAATGAAGAAAATCCTACGGATGACTGGTATTTATTTTGGGATACAGGTAATTCATCAAGTGGGTCAGCAGATAGTGTGATTACATCAGCAGACATATATGAGAGTTTGGATGGAAATACATTTAAGAAGATAGGTACCAATACTACAGGACAGCAAGTGATTTCTGTCCCGGAAATGAAAGATTATGTTTCATATAGAATTGTAGCTTCCTATAAAGATGGGAGTAAACGGTTGTCTAATGTACAAAGTTTACGAAAAACAGCATTAGATGAATATGTCGAGACACAGGAGCAGGAATTGGGTGCATCTATTTCAGAAGAAGATGTAGATGAACTGGTTGCTATGGATGCAGTTGCAGTAAAGGAGGAATCGCCGGATATTATTTCAGGAAAACAGCGTGCTGCAGAAAATATTGCGGAAGAATATGTTTATCTGAATGAAGAGATTGATACGGACGGCGACCAGCTATTGGATGGCTATGAGATGTGGGAGATTGGAAGTGATAAAACATCAGCAGATTCTGATACAGATGGTTTTGATGATTATTATGAAGTGACTGTGTTAGGAACCAGTCCGGCCATATACACGGCTGACGGTGATAACGATAAAGATGGAGTGCTAAACAGCAAGGAGAAACAGCTTGGAACAAATCCATATCTTCCGGACACTGATTTTGACGGTGTGAATGATTCTTCTGATAAGGAACCTTTAAAGACCAATACCGGTAATGGAGCAGCAGTATCTTATAGTATTATAGAGAATAATAATATTTATGAGCATAAAATATCTAAAACAGAGGAAGGTTTGACGTTTGTTTACTGGTATAATCCCTACAGTGATTTAATTCGAAAAATTGAGCGGAGTACGGAAAAGAATGGAAAAGTTCAAGAATATTATTTTTATGATTCTAAAAAGCAGCAAATAGGACTTTTGCGTAATTATGGGAATAATAAATATGACGTAGTAACCAGTACATATGATGGAAATGATGAAGTAAATTTTGCAGCTTATAATGGATTAGGATATACTATAAACAGAAATGATGATGGTGATCTATTATCTGTATCTGTAAATGGAGTGAACTTAATTAGTAATTCATTTGCTGTTACAGGAACGGGTGAAGATGCGTATACTTATCAGTCAAAGGCCTGGTTTGCCAATAATCAGGGAGAAACATATGATTATACTCAGATTAATGTAACTGATGCAGACGGGAATGTATCCAAAGAGAAGGCGTTAAAAGGTGTTAAGATTGACGGAGCCTCAGCTTATAGTTATGAATATGCGTATGATTCTCAGGGAAATGTTCAAAAGTTAAAGGATAATGAAAATAATGTTCAATATACATATGAATATGATTCCCAAGGGGAAGTAGCCGGGATTACTGCAAGCAATGGATTTAAAATAAATAAGCAGAAGGATTCTGATACCGGAGATCAAAGGAGAACATATTCCTTTGGGAATGTTCAGCATAGCGTTGCGTATACGGAAAGCGGCTCTGATACATCAACAAAGAAAACATCCGTTATAGATACAGATTTATCTGTAGAGGAGCAGACAGACTCAAATTCGAAAAATGATTCAAAAGTGATAAAATTCAAGAATAATTTGATTTTAGAAAATAAACAGGTTTTAGAAACAAATCAGCTTAGCTTGAGTTTGAAAAATAACAGAAAGCTGTTATACAAATATGATACCTGGGGAAATATTGCGTCAATATCATATTCAGATGGAAACAGTACAGCTAAAAACTATAGTGCAGAATATGAGTATAATACGAAAGGTGAATTAACCAGCGAGAAAAACAGCTTTTCAGGCACAAGTAAGAAATATGAATATGATGGAAATGGCAATAGGGTTAGTAAAAAGGAATATGATAAGGCAGGCAAGCTTGTGAAAACAGGTTCGTTTACATATGATGCTGTCTGGCGTGATAAGATTGCAGGATATACCGAAAATGGTGTAAAAAAATCTATTTCCTTTGATAAACTTGGAAATCCGATAAATTGGCTCAATGATTTGAAGTTTACCTGGAAAAATGGGAGACGTTTAAACACAGCAGAAAATCCTGAATATTCTGTCGTGTATAAGTATGACGTAACCGGATTAAGAACACAAAAGAAAGTAACAGAAAAAGCAGGAAATATTAGTACAACCTATGACTATATCTGGGACGGAAATGCGCTCTTACGGGAAACAAGAACAACCGGACAAAAAAAGCTGGTATTTGATTATTTGTACGACGGTAATTATAATATAATTGGCTTTAAATTATCCGGAAGCGGGATTGCCGAAAAAACATATATATTTGAACAGGATGTACAGGGGAATATAGCCGCTGTATATGAATTAGGTGATAAGTCAGCGGCCTGCGTGGCGGAATATGTTTATGATGCATATGGCGAGTTAGTTAAAGTAACAAATAATACAAATGATAATATAGGGGATTTAAATTTATTCCGATACAGAGGATACTATCAGGATGTGGAGACAAATCTTTATTATCTGCAGAGCAGATATTATGACGCATCTGCCGGAAGGTTTTTAAATATGGACAATATTTTATATCTAGGAGTTAATCCGGATATATACAATTGTTCTTATAATTTGTTTGTATATTGTGAAAATGATCCGGTAAATTATGTTGATGAGACAGGAAGTTTACCATCATTTAAAACAATTAAAAAAATGGTTAACAAGTATCTAGGAGGCTGGTATTACCGGAATGGTAAAACAATATATTATTGGGGGAAGCGTTCACCACAATCATTAGCGGGATATAATGATATGTATGATGGATTATCCGGAATGATAGGATGTAATTTGTCTAATAATAAAATAATAGAATATAATTCAAAAATTTGGTGGAGATTTCAATTTTGGAAAGGCTCATATGGGTTTACCAGGTTATATGGGGCAGAAATAGGAGTTTATTATAAAAAAGGCGGCGGTTCTGGTGGACACTATACATGTGCCAAAAAATATCCGTTAAAGATGTCATTTTCATTATATAATAAGAAAAACCAGCGTTTGTTTTCGACAATTTCAGAAAATACGTGGTGGAAAAATGGATTTGTCTGGGGGTATCAACACCGGAACAATTTAATAATGGTTTCTAAAATATATTTTCCGAATACTTCAATAGGAAATTCTCAAAAAGCTGCATTTGTCAAAGGTAAGAAAAATCTAAAAAATTGTGAAATATCTCAAAAAGGAAGAATTTATACAATTAAATGGAAGAAAAATGGGAATGAGAGATAGGTGAATATTAAAAGCACAAGAAATTCAAATAATGTTCTTGATAGTTCTTTTAGTTTTTTTGGAGGAATGCTGTTTGTAAATAATGAAATTTTTGTAAAAATGAAGACGTCGTATAGTTCGTGAGTATTCAAGGGAATATGTGTTATCGGTTGAGGTGAGCATATGAAAAAATATATAATACTATTTGTTGCTTTGCTATTTTTATTCTTACAGGGATGCGAATTAAAAATCCCTTCAGAGAAAGATGAGGCACAGGAAAAGCTTTTGGCATCTATGGAATTTTCACTGCATGAAACTTTAAAGGAGAGTATTGAGCAGGGCGTTGACTTAAATCACTTTTCCAGAGAATATCGCAGGAGAACGAATAATGGGAAATCTGAGAGTAATCCGTTGCGTATTGGATTGTATAATATGATTGAAAATTATCTGGTTCAAGAAATGCTGGAAGCTGGAGCAGACCCCGATCTATACGACAGTGATGGTTATCCTGTGTTTTTTTACAGTGCCTGGGAAGATGATACAGACCTGTGTCAGATTTTTTTTGATCACGGAGCAGATATTTCCAAAAGAAGTAAAGATAAGTGTACAATTCTTGACTACTATCTTCAGACAAAAGCACCCGGAGGTGCAGACTTAGTGAATCGAAAGTTTGTACAGCTGCTTTTGGAGCAGGGAGTTCCTGTAGATAAAAATACCTGGAAACTGGCAGAAAAAACCGGAGCCTATCATATTTTCGATCTATTGTATCATGCTCCTCAAAATGAATTGGATGATTTTTCCCAGCTGCAGAAAGCTTATCTGGAGGGAAAGATAGAGGAGGGGAATGCTCTGCTGAGACAGACGCTGATACCGGATCAGGAGGATACATATCTTGCGGCTGTATACGGGAATCGTGAAACGATTGAGATTTTAAAGGTAAAAAACCGGGAAATTTCCTTTGACCAGGAAAACGATTCAAAACCGTCTTTATTATTTTTGGCTTTTTACAATGGAAATGCCAAAACGGCATCGGAAATGCTTCAGCAGGCAGAACGAGGAGATGTAACTCTGGGCGATTTGAAGGAAATCGTATTTAAAAATGACGATACAGTTTTATTTGAATATTTGTGTCAAAGAGAATGGCTTAGTGTTACAGATATTTCTAACGAAGATATCGGAACGATTGCGGTAAAAGATGCCAGAGAGATCATGAATTATCTGTTTCAAAACGGATATCGGTTTTCAGATCACACAGGGGCATCTAACGAGACGTTAAACAGGGCAATTATGTTTGAGCGGGAGGAGATGCTGGATTTATTATTAGAAAATGGCGCTGATCCCAATGAAGATGGGGAACTTGGTTATCCGCTGATTGAAAGCTGTCAGGGAGGGGATCCCAAAGCGATGGAGAAACTGCTGTCCTATGGTGCAGTTTTAGATAAGTGTGGAGAAGCCGCAATGCAGGACGCTGTTGTATGTGCAAATCTGGATGCTGTAAAATGGTTAACAGAGCACGGCGTGAAAATTTCAGAGACCGCATATAAGGATGCAAAAGAAGCTGGTATTTATAAGAATGATCACACCTGGGAATTTGTGAAAAAAGTGTATGAAAGTCAGAAATAATCCTCTCGGACAAGGAGAGCTTTTGGCAGGAATTTCTTTGGAGTGGGATATCAATATATGTGATGAAGAGATCGCAAAAGAAATTATTGAATTGATGTAGGGATGTGCAGGATCCATTTTGGTTTCGCCTTCTTAGTCTGTGCATTAGTGCTATTAAGAAGGCGGTACAGTATTTAGATAAGCCATTTATCATTTCATTGAATAAAGCAGAGAAATAGGGTGATCTATGAAAAAATATATAATACTATTTGTTGCTTTACTATTTTTATTCTTACAGGGATGTGAATTAAAAATCCCTTCAGAGAAAGATGAGGCACAGGAAAAGCTTTTGGCATCTATGGAATTTTCACTGCATGAAACTTTAAAGGAAAGTATTGAGCAGGGCGTGGACTTAAATCACTTTTCCAAAGAATATCGCCGGAGAACGAATAATGGGAAATCTGAGAGCAATCCATTGCGAATTGGATTGTATAATATGGTTGACCGTTATACAGTCAAAAAAATGCTGGAAGCTGGAGCAGATGCCAATGCATATGATTGTGAAGGCTATCCATTGGTTTTTTACAGCGCATGGAATGAAGATGAAGCTCTGTGCCGGCTCTTTTTATCTTATGGTGCAGATGTGTCTCTAAAAAATAAGCAGGGTGATTCCATTTTGGACTATTATTTAGAAACCAATGAAACGGGAATTTATTTAAGCAGAAAAAATCTGGTAAAGCTGTATTTGGACGAGAGCGCTAAGGTAAGCAGACAAACGTTAAAGATCGCTGAAAGCTGTCAATACGGAGCTTAAACGGTGCTTTCTGGAAGGAAATATCCATCGGGGAAATCAATTATTGGAATCGAATGAAAAATTGGAAGAAACGGATCAGTATCTTGCCGCTGTTTATGGTAATGCAGAGTCAATTCAGATTTTAGAGGAAAAAGGAACGGATTTTTACGAAAAAGGAGAAAATAGGGCATCTATTTTGACGACAGCGGTATATAACGGGAATTTGGAGACTGTTGCGGCTATGTTAGAACAAACTGACAAATCTAAAATTGATATCCAGGATTTCCTGCAGGGAATTTATCAAAATGACGATGCCGTTTTGATGGATTATTTGTGTGAAGAAATGTGGGTAGATGCTTCAAATATTTCAGGCAGCGAAATCGAGATAATCGTATGGGAAAATGCAGAAAGTGTTCTGGAATGTCTAATAAAACATGGCTTTAAGTTACCGGAACATAAGGAAATCGGGAACCAGGCATTAGTTTTAGCTATTCAATCGGAAAATGATGGTATGCTGAAATTTTTGCTGGAAAATGGGACAGATCCAAATGTAAAGAATGAAGTTTCATATCCGCTGGTAGATTGCTGTTCGTGGTCGGATCCGGAAAATATCAATATATTATTAGAGCACGGTGCAGATTTAGAATTAATGGGTGAGGAAGCAATGAAGACTGCCGTGTGGGCTCAAAATTTAGACGCTGTAAAGATTTTGTATGAAAATGGAGTAGAAATAACGGAAGAGTGTTATCTATATGCAGAAGAATGCAAATCACTGGATAATAATCATACTTGGGAATATGTGAAAGAACGATATGAAGAAACAATGTAAAGCAAAAAGAATTTTATTAACTGTAATTATGAGCTGCCTATTCCTTCCCGGCTGTGGTGTCTATACAGGAGAACTTTCTGCTGAAGACAAGTTAAAACGAGCCATGGAGACAGGAGAACATGAAGTTTTAAAAGAAGCAGTAGAAGAGGGCGTAGATCTGAATTGGTTTGCCAGAGATAATGGAGAATGGACGGAGAACGGAAAATTTGACAGAAATCCTATGAGAGTAGGAATGTTTGGCTCTATGGACTTATATTCGGCAGAGTATATGCTGAGATCCGGGGCCGATGTAAACGCTTATGATGCATATGGCTATCCATTGATGTTTTATGGTTTATGGGAAGACGATGAAGCACTGGTAAAGCTGTTTCTGCAGTATGGGGCGGATATTTCTCTGGAAGGTAAGGAGGGTATGTCTGCTCTTGACTATTATTTTTGTGAAGGTGGATTGGATTATTTTTATGAGAATTGCTTTGGTTTTGCAAAGAAAACTATGGTGGAGATTCTGCTGGACCATGGTGCGAAAGTAGACTGTCAGACTATGGAATACGCAAAGGAGCAGGGAGCTTATCATGTCATGGGACTTCTGTATTCGAAACTAGAGGATCAGGAAAACTGTGTTTCTGAATTACAGCGGAAATATTTTGAAGGGAAGCTTACGGAAGGAAATGAATTATTGAAAAAATCCGGAAAGCTGGTATCCGCAGATCTGTTTGCAGCTGTGACCTATGGAAACGAAGAAACAGTGAAAATTCTTGAAAAAAAAGAAATCGACTTTTCTCAAAGTTATGGAGAACCGCATTCTCTGCTTTCTATAGCAGCCTGGAATGGAAATGTGCAGACTGTATCAAGAATCGTTGATGGAATGGTTTTAGACAAAAATGAACTTGATGAGATATTGTATGCAGCATATTCTAATGATGATTTGGAACTGATAAAATTATTGTGTGATAAAGGGTATGTGGATTTGAAAAAACTCACAGACAGTCAGCTGCAGAGCGTTTCTGAGGAAAATGCTATTGCGGTTATGGAATATTTTTTAAGCAGCGGATGTGATTTAAAAAAGCTGCCGTCGAAAGGTGCTGCTGAATTGTTAATGGCGCTGTATCGTGACAATGATGAGATGGCAAAGTTATTGTTAGAGAATGGGGCCGATCCCAGCCGGATGTCAGATGACACTTATCCTTTTGAAATTGCGTGCAGATATGGTACTCCGTATGAGGTAAAGCTTATGATAGAAGCCGGAACAGATCTTAAGAAACTTGGGAAAATTGGTATGGATGCTGCACTTGAGGGCGGTGATTTTGATATAATAAAAATTTTAACGGAACATGGTGTTGCGATCACGGAGGCGCAGTATAAATATTACCAGGAAATGGGAGGCAGTAATCATATTCTGGAGTATTTAACGGAATATTTTGCTCATTCCAAGGAGGAGTGAGCCACCCCAAATTATTAAACGAGCGAAAGGAAATTTAAGTCTCATTTTATTTCCGCCTTCTTGGTCTGCGCATTTGCACTGCTAAGAAGGCGGTATAGCCACAGAAAGAGTAAAATAGCTGTCAGAAGGGAAATAACTATGAATTACTTATTTTATTTGGATACATTTTCCTATCATGTATTTATGAACTTTTTGTTTGTAATAATTATTATACTGATACCTTTTGCGGTGATAACTCGTGTATTTCGCAGGAAGTCATGGAAAAGGGAGATTCCAACTTATATGTTTTGTCAGTGGGAGACCTCATTTATATTAGTTTTGATTTCCTGTATTTTGGGAATTATTATAAAACCTGTCTGGCAGCAGATTTTTGTCTTTGCTGGATTAATTTTCCTGACATTTTTTGCAGTGTGGGCCGGGAAAAGACACTGCGTCAATTGGTGCGGCAGGGGAAATTTTTATGTACTGGGAGAAAAGTCCTGGGATCAGCTTTCCAGAGAAGAAAAAGTGTTATCCGCGGAAGAAATTGCCAAAAACAGAATCATTGGTCGGGAACAAATAAAATATTGGAAGCCGATATGGGTATTTTTTATACCGGCGTTTGTTCCCCTTGTGTTGATGGAAATCGTTCTTTTTTTAGTTAGATAAGCCTTTTATCATTTCGCTGAATAAAGCGGAGAAACAGGGTGAGCATATGAAAAAAATAATAGCAGTATTTGCACTTGTTATTGTGTTTTGTATTTCCGGATGCGGGAGTTTAAAGAATGAATTCCCGGACACAGCAGAGGGGAAACTGGCAATGGCAATGACGAATTTTGTGCATGAGCCGTTAGAAGAAGCAATTGAACAGGGAGCAGACATCAATTATTTTTCCAAAGAATATCGTCAGCGAACGAATAATGGGAAATATGAGAGCAATCCCTTAAGAATAGGAATGTATCATGGAATTGATCATTATATGGTCGGACGAATGCTGGAAGCCGGAGCAGACCCCGATCTATACGACAGTGATGGTTATCCTGTGTTTTTTTACAGTGCCTGGGAGGATGATACAGACCTGTGTCAGATTTTTCTTGATCACGGAGCAGATATTTCCAAAAGAAGTAAAGATAAGTGTACAATTCTTGACTACTATCTTCAGACAAAAGCACCCGGAGGTGCAGACTTAGTGAAT
>NZ_JAOQJQ010000003.1:293913-426335 GCF_025566885.1 Brotonthovivens ammoniilytica
TTTTATAATGGAAATGTCAAAACGGCATCGGAAATGCTTCAGAAGGCGGAACGAAGAGATGTAACTCTGGGCGATCTGAAAGAAATCGTATTTAAAAATGACGATACAGTTTTATTTGAATATTTGTGTCAAAGAGAATGGCTTAGTGTTACAGATATTTCTAACGAAGATATCGGAACGATTGTGGTAAAAGATGCCAGAGAGATCATGAATTATCTGTTTCAAAACGGATATCGGTTTTCAGATCATAAAGGGGCATCTAACGAGGTGTTAAACCGGGCAATTATGTTTGAGCGGGAGGAGATGCTGGATTTATTATTAGCAAATGCCGCTGATCCCAGTGAAGATGGGGAACTTGGTTATCCGCTGATTGAGAGCTGCCAGTCTGGGGATTCCAAAACGATAGAGAAACTGCTGTCCTATGGTGCAGACTTAGATAAGTGTGGAGAAGCTGCAATGCAGAACGCTGTTGTAAGTGCAAATCTGGACGCTGTCAAACGCTTAATAGAGCATGGAGTGAAAATTTCAGAGACCACATATAAGGATGCAAAAGAAGCTGGTATTTATAAGAATGATCATACCCGGGAATTTGTGAAAAAAGTGTATGAAAGTCAGAAATAAAGAATATGCAGCCCAGGAGGGGAATTCTACAAATACAGAATTCTTCTCCTGGGTTTTACAGTACAGTCATTTCTAAATTGCAGTCAGGGTAAACTTTCCGGTTTGAATTTTTTCCAGCGCAGCTTCTTTTCCAAACAGCCGGATCAGGCTGATCACTTTTCTGGCATAGTCCTCCTGATCTGTATAATAGATGATCATCTGCCGGGATGCCGTTTCCAGCTGCCGGATGATCATTTCATCACCTGTGGGCATGGAATAGCCGAAAATATGAGTGATTACAGGAACAGGCAGCCCCTGGGAGTCCGTTGGATACAGCTGCTGTTTGTCAGGAATACCGGTAAATCTTATAATATTCTGGAAATAGTTTTTAAAGTAAATAAAATCCAGATTGTCCTGAGAATCGTTCGGAATTCCAAGAATCATATTCAACGGCTGGCTGTCTGCACGGCCTTTGGCATAAAAGATCTGTTCCCGGGGAATGTCATACAGCCTGCAGGTATCTGTGTAATTAAAATTAATGACATAATCCGGCTGAAGTTCCAAGAGTTTTTCCCAGCGGGCAGTACAGTTTTTTGGCTCAGCGCAGTGGGACAGATACAGGCCAAGGGACCGGGTAAAGTTGTCAAGCTCCCTGCAAAGCTCCTGTATCATTCCTTTTTGGTTCAGTTCTCTGCCGTCTGTAATATAATCCTGCCGGATTTTAAACAGGCCTCCGGATAGATCATCATAGATCTGTTCAAAGAGCCGGAAAAACTGCTGAAAAACACGCAGTTCATAATAAGAGAAGCTTTCGCAGAAAATGGAATACCGGCTGATATCAAACTGGGGTTCTTTTTTCTGCTCTTCCAGCTTTTTGAAAAAATCAATAAAGACAGTTACTATTTTTTCCAGCTCTGCTTCAAATCCATTCCAATCATTTTCAATGGCCATACCCTTTTGAAAATATCTGAAAAATCCATTCTGAATACATAAGGTAAAAATTTTCTGTTCCCATTTAGTCCGCTGATCTTCAGGTTTTTCCTCGATTTGGCCGGCGGCAGTTAAAAAATCCTGATAATTTGTTTTTAAACCGTGGTAAAGGTCAAAACCATTGCCTGTTACTAAAATATGGTGTGTATTTGACATATGAGATCCCTTCTTTTTATTAAAGTTTCTGTCTGTTTAAAAAGTCTTTAAACTCCTGTTCCTGCTCCCGGAAGTCTTTCATACCAAGGTCATACAGCTGCTGCTCGATTTCGCGGTCCATGGTATAGGTGCCCATTTTCAGCTGTGTGCTGGGAGCAAAAATAAATGCTTTTCCCTGTTTTTCCAGTTCGAAGGCTTTTTCCTGGCAGGCCCGGTACATAATATGTCTGTTATCAAGGGCTTCTATAACTTTTGGATATTTTCTGCAGAGGCGGGAGTAGGCAAACCGCATTTTTTCAGGCCCTTTTATAAGATCTTTCTGTTTGGATAAAATGATAACCAGCCGGTCACAGCCGTCATCCAGCGCCCTTTGCACGGGAATTGCATCAGTGACTCCGCCGTCATAATAAAGGCGCCCGTCTATCTCTACCGGACGGCAGGCGCCTGGCAGTGCACAGGAAGCCATAATATGGCGGTAATCATCCTGTATCATATCCTGTTTGCTGAAATAGGCCGGTTTTCCCGTCTGGGCATCTGTAGCAACTAAGTGAAATTCTGCGGGGTTTGCAAGAATAGCCGGGAAATCCAGTGGGTCGGCACCGTCTGAATTGGTAAGGTCTGCATATATGTACTGGAGTCCAAACAGATTTCCGGTTTTCAGGAAGCTTTTTAATCCGAAATAACCGGGTTCTTTTAAATGTTCTGTGTAAAAACGCAGATTACGTTCCCGTTGTCCGGCCATAAAGGATGCAACGTTGGCGGAACCGGCTGATACGCCGATACAGTAGTCAAAGGTAATATGATGATCTAAAAATGCGTCAAGGATACCTGCGCTGTATGCACATTTCATACCGCCGCCCTCAACGATCAGTCCAAGTTTATTCATTCTTTTCCTCCATTTGTGAATACCATTTATTTTATACCAGTTGTTTTCAGATTACAATGTCTGCCGGGAGGAATCTTTTGCATACCGGTTGTAAATATGGTAATCTTGGTCTGTAAAAAAGAGAAAAAAGAAAGAGGTGCAGGATGATGACTGATGGATATGACAGCCGTGAAATAGAAGAAGCAATAGAAGCTGGATGGCAGGCGAAAAACACTCTGGAAAGCGCCATAGATGCTCTGGAGAGCGCCGCAGGATGGGGTGTCTGGGATCTGCTGGGGGGAAATCTGTTTTCCGGAATGATGAAGCATTCCCGTATGGATGATGCTCAGGTGCTTGTGGAAGAAGCACAGCGAAAGCTCCGGAGATTTCAAAGAGAGTTAAATGATGTTCATCTGGCTCCGGAGCTTAAGGTAAATATGGAAGGTTTCAGCCGTATGGCAGATTATCTTTTTGACAATGTTTTTCTGGATATGTTTGTGCAGTCCAAAATCAGGAATAATATCCGGGAACTAAAGCGGGCTGTAACAGAGATTGAACAGGTGCTCTCCTGGCTGCGGGTTCAGGCTGAGATATAGTCTTTGAAACTTTTTCCAATTGGATTTTCAGGCTGAGATATAGTCTTTGAAACTTTTTTCAGCTGGATTTTCAGGCTGGGATGCAGGATTTAAAAACTTTTCCAGCTGTTCTTTCAGTGTATGGAAATCTTTGATGCCAAGGTCATACAGCTGTTGCTCCCGTTTCGCATCCATGGTGATCAGATTTGTTTTTAAATCTGTGCTGGGGGCGAAAAGGAATGCTTTTTGTTCCTGTTCAAGCTTTAATGCCGTTTCACGGGTTTTCCGATACATAATATGGCGTTGATTCAATGCCTGGACTGTATTTGGATAGTTTCTGCACATACGGGAATAGAGAAAACGGAATTTTTCCGGGGGTTTGATAAAATTTTTTGGTTTACATAATATAACAACGATTTTATCACAGCCCTCCAGAAAGGCCCGTTCAATGGGAATGGCATCAGAAATGCCGCCGTCATAGTAGGGGACACCGTTGATTTTCATGGGCCGGCAGGCTCCGGGCAGTGAGCAGGAGGCAATAATATGGCTGTAATCATCCTGTTTCATCAGATCTTTGGAAAAATATTCTGGGGTTCCGGTTACAGCATTGGTGGCAACGGCATAAAAAGGAACCGGATTATTTTTAAATGCAGGGAAATCCAGGGGATCCTTACCGGCTGAATTGCTTAACGTTCTGTAGATATAGTCCAGACCAAAAAGATTGCCGGTTTTAAAAAAACTTTTTACTCCGAAATATCCGGGGTCTTTTAAATGTTCGGTGTAGAAACGGAGATTTCGTCCCCGCTGTCCGGCCAGATAACTGACCAGATTAGCCGCGCCGGCAGAAACTCCGATGCAGTAATCAAATGTAATCTTGTAATCTAAAAACGCATCAAGGATACCTGCACTGTATGCGCATTTCATCCCGCCTCCTTCAACAACCAGTCCGATTTTATTCATAAAAGCTCTTTCCTTTCGTTTATTAGTGTATGGATGTTACAAAGAATTGTTATACAGGTATGCCGGGAACGGAAAGAAATCTTCAAATTGAAATCTTTAAATCGAAATCTTTAGGAGGATGTTTTTTTGATAAAAAAACTCCTCTGCTCTGATAAAAAAACTCTATAACCCTCTTGAAAATTTCAAAACTGCTTTTAATGAGAAAAATAGTCGCAAAAAATAAAAAAATCAACTTGTAATTTTAAAATTTGGAATTTATAATACAAAATCGAGTTAGCTATAACTAACCAAGGAGGGATTCATGAAAAAAATCATTGTATATATTGTAGTATCGGCTGCAGTCATATCCATGTGTCTGGGGGCGGCCGGATGCTCCACAAGCACCAATGTTTTGGCAGCCCAGCAGTCTTCGGAAAATGCTGACAGTACAGAAAAGGATGAAGCGTCCGGGGAAGTTTTATCTGCATCCAGGGATATATTTGCTATGGATACTTATATGACGGTGGAGGCCTATGGGGATCATTGCCAGGAAGCGGTAGATCAGGCGGAAGAGGAGATTTTAAGACTGGATCAGATGCTTTCTACAGGAAGTATTTCCAGTGAGATATCTAAATTAAATCAAGACGGTTACGGAACCGTATCCCGGGATACTTTTTACCTGATTCAAAGATCGCTGGAGCTGTATCAGGAGACGGACGGGGCTTTTAATATTGCTGTTTATCCGGTTATGAGAGCCTGGGGATTTACTGATCAGAATTATAAGGTTCCGGATGAGACAGAGCTTAAAAAACTGATTTCTGATATGGATCTGACCGGGGTTGTGCTGGATGAAAAAACGTACCGTGTACAGCTGGCAAATGATGAAATGGAAATTGATCTGGGAGGGATTGCCAAAGGATACACATCATCCAGAATTATGGATATTTTCAAAAGCTGTAAGGTGGAAAGCGGGATGGTAAGCCTGGGTGGAAATGTGCAGCTGTATGGAGCAAAAGCAGATGGAAGCAGCTGGAGAGTGGCTATTGAAGATCCTAATAATTTATCCGGGTATGCAGGAATTCTGGAAGCCAAAAACCGGGCGGTGATTACCTCAGGAGGGTATGAGCGTTACTTTGAACAGGATGGAAAAGAATACCATCATATTATTGATCCCAAGACAGGATATCCGGCTGACAACGGCTTAAAATCAGTAACTATTGTAAGCGCTGACGGAACGCTGGCCGACGGTCTTTCCACTTCTTTGTTCATTATGGGAAAGGACAGGGCTTTGGAGTTTTGGCAGGCGCACAGTGAGGAGTTTGATGCTGTTCTTATTATGGAGGATGGAAGTATTTATATTACAGAAGGAATTGAAAACGATTTTCAGACAGAGCAGAAATCAGTAATTGTGAGAAAGGAAGATTCGGATGAATAATCATTTAAAAAAGTGGGGAGGGATGCGCTACCTTCTGCCGGCGGCTTTATGCACCTGCTGTGTTGCCTGGGCGCTGCATGGATATACGGCTCCTGTATATGAAGTAAAAGCATCGGATCTTTCTGAACTGTCAGATGAGAATCCGGAAAATGAAGAATCGGCAGCTTCCGGGAATTTTGACCTGGAAGATGGATTTTATGAGGGAACCGGCGTGGGTTATGCGGGAAATATCACGGTATCGGTAGAAATAAAAGATCATTCTATTGTGGGAATTGAAATTCTCAGTGTGGAAGCAGACGATAAAGCTTTTTTTAATCGGGCAAAAGGTGTTATTGACCGGATTATCAGCAGTCAGAGCACAAATGTGGATGCAGTGTCCGGAGCAACCTACAGCTCTAGGGGAATTATCAGTGCGGTGGAAAATGCGCTTACCGGTAAGGTAAACCAGGAAGAGCCGGCCAAAGCAGCTGCATCTTCCCCCAGGGGTTCGCTGACAGTGGCTGATGTAAAAGATGCGGCTGCCTATCGGGACGGGACCTATTATGGAAACGGGACCGGTTTTTCGGGAGATCTGAAAGTGAAAGTGGTGATAAAAGACGGAAAGATTGTTTCTGTTGATGTGGTTTCTTCCGGGGACGATGCAGCTTATCTGAAAAAAGCGTCCGGATTGATTAAAAACATCATCTCGGGTCAGAGCACAAATGTGGACACTGTGTCCGGTGCAACGTACAGCTCAACGGGCATTATTACAGCTGTCCGGGATGCATTAAGCCAGGCGGCAGTGGAGCCGGATACCAAAACAAATAAAACAGAAACGGTGAAATCGGATGCCGGTAAAACAGAAACCGGCAAAGAAGGAAGATTTCCATACAATGACGGGATCTATTATGGAATCGGAGAAGGATATCTTGGTGAAATAAAGGTTGCCCTTGTTTTGAAGAATCATACTATAAAGGCGGTTATGATTCTTGAAAATGAAGCAGATGATGAGGCCTTTTTTAACAGAGCTAAAGTCATTGCGGACCGAATTGTGGAGCAGCAGAATACAGATGTAGATGTAGTATCCGGAGCAACCTACAGTTCAAAGGGGATTTTAGAGGCGGTAAAACAGGCTCTGCTAGAGGCAGAGCAGGTAACTGCCGGCAAGAAAGAGCCGCCGGCAAATGATAATACCGATTCTGACGGGAGCGGAAACGGCTCGGAGGATACATCGGGAGATGAATCATTAAACGGCAAAGATGATTCTTCAGGAAATGATTCAAAGGATCCTTCCCAAGAAAGCATTTACCGGGATGGTGACTATACATGGGAGGTTTTATGTGAACCGGATGAAGAACAGGATTTTATGCCGTATCTTTTGTCACTGACGGTTTCCATAGCCAATGACAAAATTGTGGCAGTAACGGATATTAAGGGTACCGGAGATGATTATGATTCCGGAAACGATCCGTACCTGAACAAAGCGGTAAAGGGAACAAGTAAGTATCCCGGAGTTGTTTCACAGATTTTAGACCAGGGCGTTCCGGAGCATATTGACGTGGTAACAAGAGCAACGTGCTCGTCAAATGCCATTATAAAAGGCTGTCAGGAAATACTAGAACAGGCCAGGATACAGCAGGGTGAGGAGGCGGAAGAATGAAAAGATTTTTTGCAAAATCCGTAAACATTTTTGCTGTAGCAGTACTGCTGATGGGATATAATATGGTGCTTCAGGCCCGGCATCAGCAGGAAGAGATAGAACGTCTGGAAGCAGAATTAAAGTCGGGAGAACTCTCACATTCAGACGGCAGTGGAAAAGAAACGGGAGCTTATGCCGACGGGACATGGGAAGGTCAGGCAGACGGGTTTGGAGGTATTATAAAGGTTTCCGTGCTGGTGGAGGATGGAAATATAAAAGAGGTGAAGATTCTTTCAGCGGATGGGGAGGACGGAGCATATCTTAAGATGGCTCAGGAAATTACCGGGGATATTATAGAGGAGCAGTCCACGGATGTGGATGTGGTCAGTGGTGCCACCTTTAGCTCCAACGGAATTAAAAATGCCGTAAAGCAGGCATTGGATAAGGCGGTTTCGTAGTATGCAGTTTAAAAAGAGAAAAAAAGCCGGAAAATATGTCAGAGCAGTTATACAGCTGATATTTTTTCTTCTGATGCCATCAGCATTTACAACAGCTTTTGCAGGTGTTAAGTATATTTTTACCCAAATCGGACAGGAGACACAGTTAGAGATGACAGCATTTGTCACGGTTCTGCTTGTGCTTGGCATTTATACCATTGTATTTGGCCGTTTTTTCTGCGGATTTGCCTGCGCCTTTGGAAGTCTTTCGGATGCTGTCAGGGCTTTTTATGTGTGGATTTGTAAAAAAATGAAAAAAAAGCCCGTTACGATAGGGGATTCTGTAACAATAAAATTAAAATATTTAAAGTATGTGGTGCTTGCCGCTGTTGTGCTGCTTTGCTTCCTGGGATTGTATGGAAAGCTGCAGGGGACAAGTCCCTGGGATGTATTTTCCATGCTTCATGCAGGGAACTTAAGGCTGCAGAAGTATCTGGCAGGGGCTGTGATACTGATTTTAATTGTAATAGGAATGTGTGTGCGGGAACGGTTTTTCTGTCTGTTTTTGTGCCCTATGGGAGCAGTCTTTGCTCTGCTGCCGGTTCTGCCGTTTTTCACTTTCAGGAGAAACCGGGAGAAGTGTCTGAAAGGGTGCCGGGCTTGTACCCGGCAGTGCCCGGCAGCGCTTAATCTTCCGGATGATAAAAATCCCGGAGTGTCCGGGGATTGTTTTCAATGCCAGAAATGCGCTGATATCTGCCCGGGAGGAAATATTCACTGCAGCGGTATGGCGGGAAATGAGATTCCGGTAACCATTGTAAAAGCAGCAGTGCTGTTTGGTATCTTGTTCTGGTTAGGAGTATAAAATGAGGAAAAAAGATCTGATTCTGCTTGGAGGGATTCTGTTATTGGCAGCAGCACTGTTTTTGTGCCTGGGTATGGGCAGGAAAAAAGAGGGAAGTATTGTGAAGATTACCATTAAAGGAGCGGTCTATGGGACGTATTCTCTGGATGAAGACCAGGAAATTAAAGTAAAAGGCAGCCAGGGAACCAATGTTGTTTGTATAAAGGATGGGAAGGTTTTCATGAAAGAAGCGGATTGTCCGGACCAGTACTGTGTGGAGCACAATGCAATCAACAATAAAACAGATACGATTGTCTGCCTCCCCCACCGGCTGGTGGTGGAAGTGTCAGATGACAGCCAGGCCCAGGAAGATATTGATGTAACTGTTAGGTAGAAGGGAGAACGAAATGACGAAAAAAATAGCGCTGCTTTCTATGTTAGTGGCACTTGCTCTTGTATGCAGCTACGTGGAAGTACTGGTCCCTATACAGGTGGGGCTTCCCGGAATGAAACTGGGGCTTGCGAATCTGGTAATTGTAACAGGGCTTTATTTTTTAAATGCCAGAGAAATATTGGCAGTGTCCATTGTCAGAATTATGCTTTCTGCGTTTATGTTTGGAAATGGTATGTCGCTGATTTACAGTCTGGCAGGAGGCGTTTTAAGTCTGGCGCTTATGCTTTTGCTGAAAAAGAACAAAGGATTTTCTATTGTGGGCATCAGTATTGCCGGTGGTGTCTTCCATAATGTGGGCCAGCTTTTGATTGCGCTGGTGATCGTGGATAATATAAACCTTGTTTTCTATTTTCCTGTATTGATGGTGGCAGGAGCTCTCACAGGTACTGTTATTGGTATTGTAAGTAAAAAGATATTGGAGGCCCTGAAAAAAGGGGTGCTGAATCATACTGTTCATTAGTTAGTTAAAACTAACTTTATGATAAAATATTTCAATTTCTCAAATGTTTGGGAAACCCGCAGATGCGGAGAACAGGTAAAGGAGGAAGTGTTGAAAAAAGCTGATAAACAAAAAAAGAGGTTTTAGATATGAAAGGAGAATGATATGAAATTAAAAAAACTGCTATCAGCAGGATTGTCTCTTTCCATTGTTATGGGAATGGTACCGGTTACCTCCCTGGCGGCAGAGACAGCAGAGTATAAGGATGGAACCTATGGAGCAACAGCAACGGTAGAGCCGGATGAAGATGAGGATTTTGATGCATATGACATAAAGGTTAATGTAACAATTACGGGCGGTAAAGTTACGGCAGTAGAATATGCAGATACAGATAAAATTCCGCAGGACAGTGTTACTTATGCAGATAAAGCCATGAAAGGAACGAAAAGTAAAGCAGGTGTTGCAGAGCAGATTATCATAAATAACAGCGCTGATAATATTGATGTGGTTTCAAGTGCAACCTGCAGTTCCGATGCGATTCAGTCAGCAGTTAAAAAGGCGCTGGAGGAAGCAGGGGCAGCAGCTTCAGAACCGGAGAAAAAGGATATTTATGTATTAATGAATATTCCTTATGATGAGTTTTATCAGGCAGATGTCAATAACAGTATTCCTGTAGATGCAATGAGTTCTGCCACAAAAAATAAAACAAGAACATCAACACTGGCAGGGGGCTCCTACCATATAAACAGTGATGGCAGTGATATTACAGGTATTACATTTCCTGTTAAGGTAAGCAGTCTGGATGAGCTGAAAAAATATACACAGATTACAGACAGCAGTTCTGTAGATATTACAGTTACCAACCGGGGACAGACAACGACCACAACTTATACTGGCAAAGATGCATTGTTTGAAAGCGGCAGCTATTCTTATTATGTATTAAATGAGACTCCTTCTTATTACAAAGAACTGACTGTAGGAGAGAACGGAACGCTTTCATTTGGAAAAACGATAGGGACAGAGCAGCAGGTATCCGGAGCTGGAGCGGCTCTTTTAACGGATACTACTTATGGAGACTATCAGTTAAATATGACAGGGCTAAGCAAGATTATTGACAGTAATGATCCTATTTATGGTGTTATTATTACTACAACAGACGGCAGCAGCTATGGTCTGCGTCATCTGGAAAATATCTGGCTTGGAACAGAGCTTGCTTGGTGCACAGGATATACGGATAAAGTTCACAACTGCCCCACCTCATCTGAGCACTATAAATCAATGATGGGCAAAACAATTGACAAAGTTACTTATTACACCAGCGACGGTATTTATGTGGCAGATATTGCAGATATTTATGTACCTGAGAAATTCAGCGGTTCTGTTACGGTTGCAGATGCTGCGCTGAATGCCGGAAAAACATCCGTAGTTATGAATGATATTCCCGGGGATTTTCAGGCGGAATACAGTGTAGAGGGGCTGGAAGCACAGGTGTCAGATGGTGTGCTGACATTTTCTGGGGATGCAGAACCGGGTACCTATATCCTGACAGTAAAAGATAAAAGTGGAAAATATGCTGATCTGAAAGTTGATTTTACATTGACAACCGATAAGATTCCGGCAGCTTTTGATCAGGAGAAAAAAGCATTGACCGCAGCAGAGGGAAGCAGTGCGGATGATTTGTCCAATTATGTGGGCAATATCGTTTCTGTTTCTGTAAACGGAAAAGCTTATTCCGCCAGCGGACGGGGAGCTGTACAAATTATTAATGATGACGGAACACTGAATCTGGAAGCTGCTTCTGGCGGGAGTGCAGTGTTTGGCGATGCCGGCACTTATAAAATTGAAGTAACTGCAACCGGATATACAAAACCGCTGGAGTTTAATTATACACTGTCATATAAATATGTGTATGCGGCATTGAGCTGGGCGGAATACTGGGAAGCTGAAAATGTATACCTTGCCCCAGACAGCACAATGACCTCTGCATCTGATGAGGTGGATGAAAGAGGGGAAGCTGATAAAGGTGCGTTTGATGTGGTTTCCAGAGCTACAACGAATCACGGACTGCACAGAGGAAGCTTTCAGAGTGATACCATCATTTATGATACAGATGGGAAAAGCTATGAGATATCTTACTGGAAAGATAAAAACACAATTGTTCTTGCAGACGGAAGTGAGATTGGATTTGATAAGGGCACCATTACTGCTGCAGATGGAAAAACAGCAGTCATGGATCATTACGAGGTAAAAGGTCTGAAATATGTTCCGGTAGCGGTAAAAGAAACAGATTATGCTGCCTTTTGTGAAAAATATCATGTAGTAGAAAATGGCGATATGCTCTATGGCGGTTATGAAGAAGTTAATTTAAAGAGCTACTCCGTTGAGGCAGAGGTGAGTGATACTACCAATGGACTGAAAACGGTATCTAAAAATGAGGATGGAAGCTTTTCCTTCTCAGCACGCAAAAATGGCAGTCAATCAGGTATTTCATCCACAGAGCAGAAAAAAGTAAATGCGGATCAGCTGGAGGTTACTGTAAAAGAAGCTGACGGAGCTTATGGCGAATTTTTAAGGGTAGATCTTACCGGAGAAGCGTATGGAGATCTGGGATCAAATCTTCAGGCAGTGAAATGGACCTATTATGGAAGTGATGATTCTTACAGCACACCCCTTGTATCATACGGAACCAAATTTGCAGCAGATAACTGGATGCATAAATCAAATGGTATTCAGCTGGGGCTGACAGATTCTCTGCGGTGCCAGCTGCCGGAAGGAACAGATGGAACCGGTTACTGGGCGTTAACGGTATATGCAATGGGATATGAGGATTATACCTTCCAGATTAAAGTTACAGATGACAATATTGTAAAAGCAGATGAAGAGCAGGTTGACATAACAGAACTTCAAAACGTTATCGGCCAGGCAGAAGCATTGAAGGAAGCGGATTATACTGCTGAAAGCTGGGCTAATATGCAGACAGAATTACAGGAAGCAAAAGATGCTCTGGCAGCTCCAAACAGCCAGGCCATTGTAAACGAAGCAATCGCTCACCTGCAGGAGGCAATTGCCGCTCTTGTGAAAGTGGATACGGAAAACCCGGGAGGGGACGATCAGCAGAATCCTGAAACACCGGGAGGAGATGACCAGCAGAATCCTGAAACACCTGATGGAGATGATCAGAAAGATCCTGTGGTACCCGGAGATCAAAATCAGACACCTGGAACAAATACACAAAATCCAAATGGCAGCGGAATGAATCAGGTAAATACAAATGGAAATGCTGATAAAACTGATACAGAGGATGAGAATATTGTGAAAACCGGAGATAGTACAAATGCAGTGATTCCTTTTGCGGCTGCAATGCTGGCACTGGCATCTGCGGCAGGTGTCGGGGTATATGGAAAAAGAAAGAAAACGGAAGAGTAAATAAAAGAGGATTTCTTAGGGGTGTGGCTGGCGCCGAATATAGCCGCAGACCCTAAGCGCCAAGCGGCACCTTAGAAATCCAAAAGGATTTCCTCGGTTTGTGGCTGGCGCCGAATATAGCCGCAGACCCTAAGCGCCAAGCGGCACCTCGAAAATCCAAAAGGATTTCCTCGGTTTGTGGCTGGCGCCGAATATAGCCGCAAAATACCCAGGCTCCAAGCGGCACCTCGAAAATCCAAAAGGATTTCCTCGGTTCGTGGCTGGCGCCGAATATAGCAAAATACCCAAGCGCCAAGCGGCACCTTAAAAATCCAAAAGGATTTCCTCGGTTCGTGGCTGGTGCCGAATATAGCCGCAGACCCTAAGCGCCAAGCGGCACCTCGAAAATCCAAAAGGATTTCCTGGGTTTGTGGCTGGCGCCGAATATAGCCGCAAAATACCCAAGCTCCAAGCCGCACCTCGAAAATCCAAGAGGATTTCCTCGGTTCGTGGCTGGCGCCACATATAGCAAAATAATAGACCGTAAAACGATATGCAAGCACATTGTTTTACGGTCTATTATTTCACTATACGCGGCTTGGAGCCTGGGAATATTTCGCTTCGCTGAGTTCGTTGAAGACTTTGTTTTTCAGGTGATAGAGTTTATCTGACAGATCTACATAGATTTCAGCGGGGTTTACGAATCGCATATTTTCGTTCCACAGGGTGTCTTTTTCTTTTGTGCAGTATTCCTGAATTTCCATAACACTTGGAGAGGTGTAAATGCATTTTCCTTTATCGAAGATTGGAATTAGAAGTTCTCTCATGGTATATGTTCCGCCGGTCAGGAGTGTTCGTTTCCATGTGGCGTTGGGATCAAAGAGGAGGAGGTCTTCTTCTGAATTAAACACTTCTTCTTCCAGGCAGATTAGATCTGCTCTGATTTTTTTGCTTTCTTTATCATAAATCCGATAAACTGTTTTATTTCCGGGGTTTGTAACCTTTTCTGTGTTTTCTGACAGCTTGATTTTGGGGATAAAGTTTCCGTTTTTATCCTGAATAGCGGCCAGTTTATAGACGCCTCCGAAGGCAGGACAGTCTCTAGAAGTAATCAGACTGGTTCCCACACCCCAGGATGTAATCTTTGCCCCCTGTATTTTCAGGGATTCAATCAGGTATTCGTCAAGATCGTTGGAAGCGGAGATAACAGCGTCTTCAAATCCTGCTTCGTCCAGCATCCTGCGGACTTTTTTGGAAAGATAGGCCAGATCTCCGCTGTCTAAGCGGACACCATAATTTTTCAGTTCAATGCCTGCTGCTTTCATCTCCTGAAAGATACGAATGGCATTGGGAACGCCGGATTTTAAGGTGTCATAGGTGTCGATCAGAAGAATGCAGGCTGTGGGATAAAGTTTGGCATAGGTTTTAAAGGCGGTATATTCATCCGGAAAACTCATAATCCAGCTGTGGGCGTGGGTGCCTTTTACCGGAATATCAAAAAGCTGGCCGGCTAGAACGTTTGACGTGCCGCAGCATCCGCCGATGACTGCTGCCCGGGCGCCGTAAATGCCGGAGTCGGGTCCTTGTGCCCGGCGCAGACCAAATTCCATAACACCATCGTTTTGCGCAGCATAACAGACTCTGGAAGCTTTTGTGGCAATAAGACTTTGATGATTTATAATATTTAAAACGGCGGTTTCAAGGAGCTGGGCTTCCATAATAGGCGCTACAATTTTTACAATTGGTTCTCTCGGGAAGATTACTGTTCCTTCTGGTACAGCATAGATGCTTCCAGAGAAACGGAAATTGCTGAGATACTTTAAAAATTCCTCCTGAAAAATATTGAGGCTTCTCAGGTAGCGGATATCATCCGGTGTAAACTGCAATGTTTTTACATAGTCAATAACCTGCTCTAGCCCGGCGGCAACAGCATAGCCGCCTCCAGAAGGTGTTTCCCGGTAGAAGGTGTCAAATACAACAATATCCTGATTTCCGGTTTCAAAATATCCCTGCATCATTGTGATTTCATAGAGATCAGTCAATAATGTCAAATTTTGTGTTCTCATTCTATTTTCACATGCTTGCGTTCGCATGTGCTCCTCTCTTACTGAAAAAATGTATGATTTACAATTATACTCTTTTTATTCAAAAGTACCAGCATTTTCTTATATTTTACTATTGTGGGAAGGGAGGAAGTTTGATATACTCTTGCTATAGTTTATTTATAAATGGAGGTTACTACTATGGATGAAAATAATAACTTCAACAATCAAGAACCAGAAAATAATAATGTGCAGCCTGCAATAGATCCGGTTTTTACAGATGCAGACTATCATGACCCGGAGAATACAAATAACACAGTAAATAATTATGATACAAATACTAATTATAATAACGGTGGTGAAGGAAAGTCCGGTCCACAAGGATTTGCCATTGCATCATTAGTACTTGGAATTATCTCTATTGTATTATTCTGCGCAAGTATTAATATTGTAACAGGTATACTTTCAATTATATTTGGCGCTATTCATCTGGTAAAAGGATATCAGGATAAAAGAGGTATGGCCCTTGCAGGACTGATACTTGGTATTATTTCTATTGTACTGTATATTATTCTTCTTGCCATTGGTGTAAGTGCACTTAACAGTGGTTTGTATAGTTACAGCACAATGTTCTAACAATTATAAAAAGATTATTGCAGTAGAAAAATATGAATGTTTCGGGCGGCTCTAAGAGGGGGCCGCTTTGTGATTTCTCACAATGATTCATCCGGCATATGACGGAATAGTTGCTGATTTTTCTGATGAATCAGGCGATAATCAGTTGACAAAGTTCTGAAAGACTTTTATAATATTTTCGATCTATTAATAAATGAAAAAAACGTTGAAGAAGACAGTAGATTATATATAGAAAGTAGCAGAGAGCCGGGGTGGTGAGAGCCGGTACAAGTATATTATAATTGAAGATCACTTCCGAGTTTCAGACTGAAATGTTTACAGAGTAGGTTCTGACGGGATTCCCCCGTTACCGGGAAACAGTATCCGGCAAAAGCCGCGTACTTCGAAACAGGTGGTTACGAATTTATTTTACTCTCGTCCTTTTTCGGACGGGAGTTTTTTTATACTTGGGAAATCTTATTTCCCAAGTATAAAAAATGCTCCGCAGGGATGCGCACAGGCGTGAAAAGGAAGAGAGCCGCAGGCGGCCACGCCCGGCGCGAGAATGTGCAAAAGCACATTCTTTTATATACCTGGGAAAATAAGTTTCCCAGGTATAAAAGCGCTCCGCAGGGATGCGCACAGGCGTGAAAAGGAAAAAAGCCGCAGGCGGCCACGCCCGGCGCGAGAATGTGCTAACGCACATTCTTTTATAAACAGAAAGGAGATCTTGAATGTACGAGAAAGTATCGACAAATCTGAATTTCGTTGACAGAGAAAAGAAAACCGAAGAGTTCTGGAAGGACCATGATATTTTTCGAAAAAGTATGGAAAACAGAAAAGAAGGGGAGACCTATACCTTTTATGACGGTCCGCCAACAGCTAATGGAAAACCTCATATTGGGCATGTTTTGACCCGTGTTATTAAGGATATGATTCCGAGATACCAGACAATGAAGGGAAAAATGGTTCCCCGTAAAGCCGGATGGGATACCCATGGACTGCCTGTAGAGCTGGAAGTGGAGAAACTGCTTCATCTGGACGGGAAGGAGCAGATAGAGGAATATGGTCTGGATCCCTTTATTCAGAAATGTAAAGAGTCCGTCTGGAAATACAAAGGTATGTGGGAAGATTTTTCCGGTACCGTTGGATTCTGGGCTGATATGGATCATCCATATGTCACATACGATGACAATTTTATTGAATCAGAGTGGTGGGCATTAAAACAGATCTGGGATAAAGGACTGCTTTATAAAGGGTTTAAGATTGTGCCTTACTGTCCGCGGTGCGGGACTCCTCTGTCATCTCATGAGGTTGCTCAGGGATATAAAGAGGTCAAAGAGCGTTCTGCTATTGTGCGGTTTAAAGTAAAAGGCGCGGATGAATATATTCTGGCATGGACAACCACACCCTGGACACTGCCGTCTAATGTAGCTCTTTGTGTAAATCCGGTGGAATCCTATGTTAAGGTAAAAGCGGCAGATGGATATACGTATTACATGGCGGAAGCACTGCTGGATAAAGTTCTGGGTACAGATGAAGAAAATGGCGCTTCTTATGAAATTCTGGAGACATATAAAGGCAGGGATCTGGAATATAAAGAATATGAGCCTCTTTTTGACTATGCCCTGGATATCTGTGAAAAACAGCATAAAAAAGCATACTATGTGACCTGTGCGGATTACGTTACACTGACAGATGGTACCGGTGTTGTTCATATTGCGCCGGCTTTCGGTGAAGATGATGCCCAGGTAGGACGCAGATATGATCTGCCTTTTGTACAGCTGGTTGACGGCAAAGGTGAGATGACAAAAGAAACGCCATATGCAGGCGTATTTGTAAAAAAAGCCGATCCTATGGTATTAAAAGAACTGGAAGAAAAAGGTCTGTTATTTGACGCTCCGAAGTTTGAACACAGCTATCCACACTGCTGGAGATGCGACACACCGCTGATTTACTATGCAAGAGAATCCTGGTTTGTTAAGATGACTGCCGTGAAGGATGATCTGGTTCGGAACAATAATACTGTAAACTGGATTCCGGAATCTATCGGAAAAGGACGTTTCGGAGACTGGCTGGAAAATATCCAGGACTGGGGAATTTCACGTAACCGTTACTGGGGAACTCCATTAAATATCTGGGAGTGCGAAGACTGCGGTCATATGGAATCCATTGGAAGCCGGCAGGAACTTGCAGAAAAAAGCGGAAATCCGGATGCTGTTCATGTAGAACTGCACAGACCATATATTGATGAAGTGACAATAAAATGTCCTCACTGCGGCAAACCTATGCACCGGGTGCCGGAAGTAATTGACTGCTGGTTTGATTCCGGAGCAATGCCTTTTGCGCAGCATCATTATCCCTTTGAAAACAAGGAAGTATTTGAACAGCAGTTCCCGGCTCAGTTTATTTCTGAAGCTGTAGATCAGACACGTGGATGGTTTTACTCCCTGATGGCAGAGTCTACTTTACTGTTTAATAAAGCTCCTTATGAAAATGTAATTGTTCTGGGTCATGTTCAGGATGAGAACGGACAAAAAATGAGTAAATCCAAAGGAAATGCGGTAGATCCTTTCGACGCACTGGAGAAGTACGGTGCAGATGCAATCCGCTGGTATTTCTATATTAACTCAGCTCCATGGCTGCCTAACCGTTTCCATGGCAAAGCCGTTATGGAAGGACAGCGTAAATTTATGGGTACTCTCTGGAATACCTATGCATTTTTTGTGCTGTATGCGAATATTGATAATTTTGATGCCACAAAGTATCAGCTGGAATATGATAAATTATCCGTTATGGATAAATGGATGCTGTCAAAATTAAACACACTGGTACAGACAGTGGATGATAATCTGGCAAATTACAGAATCCCGGAAGCGGCAAGAGCTCTTCAGGACTTTGTAGATGATATGAGCAACTGGTATGTCAGAAGAAGCCGTGAGCGCTTCTGGGCAAAAGGTATGGAGCAGGATAAGATCAATGCTTATATGACGCTGTATACTGCACTGGTAACTGTTGCAAAAACAGCGGCTCCAATGATTCCGTTTATGACAGAGGATATTTATCAGAACCTTGTAAGAAGTATTGACAAAAATGCTCCGGAAAGTATTCATTTATGTGATTTTCCTGTTGCAGAAATGTCCATGATTGATAAGGAACTTGAGAAAAACATGGATGAGGTTCTGAAAATCGTTGTGATGGGCCGTGCATGCCGAAACAGCGCTAATATTAAGAATCGTCAGCCAATTGGAAATATGTTTGTAAAAGCCGCAAATAATCTGCCAGAATATTTTGTGCAGATTATTGAAGAAGAGCTGAATGTAAAAAAAGTAACTTTCTCAGAGGATGTAAGTTCCTTTACAAGCTATACGTTTAAGCCTCAGCTGCGAACAGTAGGACCTAAATATGGAAAAGTACTGGGCAGGATTCAGAAAGCGCTGGCATCCTTAGATGGCAATGCAGCTATGAACCAGCTAAAAAGTACAGGATTACTGAAACTGGATATTCCGGATGCTGAGGTAGAATTATCTGAAGAAGATCTGCTGATTACCATGACACAGATGGAAGGCTATGTGACAGAAAGCGATAATGAAGTTACTGTTGTGCTGGATACAAAACTGACACCTCAGCTGCGTGAAGAAGGATTTGTAAGGGAAATCATCAGTAAGGTTCAGACTATGAGAAAAGAGGCAGGGTTTGAAGTTATGGATAAGATCCTGCTGTCTTATGAAGCTGGAAAAAAAGCTGCAGATATTTTTGAAAAATTCGGTAATGATATTCAAAAGGAAGTTCTGGCGGTATCTGTTTTGGGGGGAACACTTCAGGGATATCAGAAGGAATGGAACATTAACGGCGAACAAGTAAAATTGGGAGTGGAAAAACAATGATGAAAAATCCGGCATTTGAAAAAGAGACTTTTAAAAAAAGTGTAAAAGAGAATGTTAAAAATTTATATCGAAAGACATTAAAAGAAGCGACCCAGCAGGAAATTTATCAGGCGGTTTCTTATTCTGTAAAAGATGTAATTATTGATCAGTGGCTGGCAACTCAGCAGACCTTTGATAAAACAGATGCCAAAATTGTATATTACATGTCCATGGAATTTCTCATGGGAAGAGCTCTTGGCAATAATTTGATCAACCTGACAGCCTACAATGAAGTAAAAGAAGCCCTAGAAGAGATCGGGGTGGATTTGAATGCCATTGAAGATGAAGAGCCGGATCCGGCTCTTGGCAACGGCGGGCTTGGCCGGCTGGCTGCCTGTTTTATGGAATCTCTGGCAACTCTTGGTTATCCGGCTTATGGATGTGGTATCCGTTATCGGTACGGAATGTTTAAACAGAAAATTAAGGATGGATATCAGCTGGAAGAACCGGATAACTGGCTGAAAAACGGTTATCCCTTTGAACTGCGCAGACCAGAGCATACCTTTGAAGTGAAGTTTGGCGGATATGTCCGGGCAGAGGCCTCTGGAAACGGCCATACGAAGTTTATTCAGGAAGGTTATCAGTCAGTTCGCGCCGTACCTTATGATATGCCGATTATCGGATATAACAATAATATGGTAAATACGCTGATGATCTGGGATGCAGAACCTATTCAGTGTTTTGAACTGGATTCCTTTGATAAGGGGGATTACAGAAAAGCTGTAGAGCAGGAAAATCTTGCAAGAAATCTGGTGGATGTGCTGTATCCTAATGATAATCATATTGCAGGAAAAGAACTCCGGTTAAAACAGCAGTACTTCTTTGTATCAGCCAGCATTCAGCGTGCTCTGGCAAGGTTTAAGAAAAATCATCCGGATATTCACATGCTGCCTCAAAAGGTTGCTATTCAGATGAATGATACGCATCCCACTGTAGCAGTAGCAGAGCTTATGAGAATTCTGCTGGATGAAGAGGGACTTGGCTGGGATGAAGCATGGGAGATCACCTCTAAAACCTGCGCTTATACTAATCATACAATTATGGCAGAAGCTCTGGAAAAATGGCCGATTGAGATATTCTCCCGTCTGCTTCCTCGTATTTATCAGATTATTGAGGAAATTAACCGCAGATTTTTACTGGATATTGAGGCTAAATTCCCGGGGGATTACCATAAAAAAGAAAAAATGGCTATTATCCATGACGGACAGGTAAAAATGGCTCATCTTGCTATTGCGGCAGGATATTCAGTGAATGGTGTTGCCAGACTTCATACAGAAATTCTTAAAAATCAGGAACTGAAAGATTTTTATGAGATGTTCCCGGAAAAATTCAATAATAAAACAAACGGTATTACCCAGAGACGGTTCCTATATCACGGAAATCCGCTTCTTTCTGCGTGGATTACTGATAAAATCGGAGACGACTGGATCACTAATCTGTCGCATATGGAAAAGCTTGCATTGTTTGCGGATGATAAAAAAGCGCAGCAGGAGTTTATGAATATTAAATACCAGAATAAACTGCGCCTGGCAAAATATATTCAGAAACATAATGGAATCGAGGTTGATCCAAGATCAATTTTTGATGTTCAGGTAAAACGTCTCCATGAGTATAAACGTCAGCTTCTGAATATCCTGCATATTATGTTCCTCTATAATATGTTAAAAGAGCATCCAGACATGGACTTTTATCCGAGAACATTTATTTTCGGTGCAAAAGCAGCGGCAGGTTACAGAATAGCAAAGCTGACAATTAAGCTTATTAATTCTGTGGCAGATGTTATTAACAATGATAAAACCATTAATGGCAAGCTGAAGGTTGTGTTTATTGAAGACTATAAAGTCTCCAATGCAGAATGGATTTTCGCTGCTGCCGATGTCAGTGAACAGATTTCCACTGCAAGTAAAGAGGCTTCCGGAACCGGCAACATGAAATTTATGTTAAATGGTGCAGTAACAATTGGTACTATGGATGGAGCTAATGTTGAAATTGCAGAAGAAGTGGGAGAAGATAATATTTTTATTTTCGGTATGAGTTCTGACGAAGTCATTGAGCATGAGAAGAGACGCGATTATAATCCAATGGAGATTTTCAATAATGATCAGGATATCCGTCAGGTACTGATGCAGATTATAAACGGATTTTATTCACAAAATGATACAGAGCTGTTCCGGGATCTGTATAATTCCCTGTTGAATACACAATGTACCCAGTTTGCAGATACCTACTTTAATCTGAAAGATTTCCGTTCCTACTCAGATGCACAAAAACGTGTAGAAGAAGCGTACAGAGACGAAGAACGCTGGGCAAAAATGGCAATGTTAAACGTAGCTCATGTTGGCAAATTTTCATCTGACAGAACCATTCAGGAGTATGTGGATGATATCTGGCATCTGGAAAAAATCCAGGTAGAGCCGGAAGAATTTTAAATAACGACTATATTTAGGGAGTCATCACCTTACAAAATATTTATTTAAATATTTTGTAAGGTGGTATATACTTATTATGTTCTTTTAGGCTGGTTCACAGCTTAAGGAATTGTTTTTCTACTATTCTTAATACATTTCTTGAAAGTTTTTTCAAAATATCCGTACAAAGTCACAAATTTATAATCTGGGAAAGGGATTTTCTTTACAGTTGTAAGGAATCTCTTTATAATGAAAGGAGAAGTTATTTGAAACCTAGTAAACCATTGGGACAATTGACACTGTTTGATCGCTTTTTATTCGCAGAGGCTATGGAAAGCCCGGGAAATCTGCAGATTTTACTGGAAATTATTCTTGGAAGAGATGTTCATTTAAAGGACTGCCCGCAGTCTGAGAAGGAAATACGGACTACTCCGCTGAAGCGGTTTGTAAAGCTGGATGTCTGGAGCCAGGATGAGGAGGGTGTTGTATATAATACGGAGGCCCAAAAGGAAAATACCGGAAATCTGCCGAGGCGAAGCAGATATTATCAGGGAATGATTGACAGTAAACTGCTGGAACCGGGAGAAATTGATTTTAGAAAATTAAATCAGCTGTATGTAATTATGATTACACCTTTTGACCTGTTTGGGGCGGGGAAGTATCAGTATACTTTTCAGATGAAGTGTGAAGAAGTGCCGGGACTGAATCTGGAAGACGGAGTTACCCGGATCTTTTTAAACAGTCATGGAACAGACCCGGAAGGGGTAAGTGAGGAGCTTATAGAGCTTTTGCATTACATAGAGCATACCAATGAAAAGACAGAGGAAAGCTGTAAAAGCGGCCGGATAAAAACGCTGAAAAGACGGATCGACAGTCTCAAAGAGAATGCGGAAGTGAGTGTGAGATATATGCAGGCATGGGAAGAGAGAGTCATGGAGCAGAATGAGGCTAGAAAAGAAGGCATAAAGTCTGGTTTGATTGCTGGGAAACAGAAAAAATTAGAAGAACAGATACAGAAGAAATTAGTAAAAGGAAAAAATCCGGAGCAGATTGCGAAAGATTTGGAAGAACCGATAGAAACAGTTAGAGGAATAATAGAAGCAGTAAAAGGTAGTATTGATTCTTAAGATCAGACTGTGATTCATATCAAATATTAGTAGTTGTTACTAATAAATAAACAAAAACATTCCCAGGCAGTTAAGGAGGCAGCCCCTTGATTACCTGGGAATGTTTTTTTACTCTATAGGAAATACTGTGTTGTGATAAAGCTGAAAAGTACCGATTCCTATAGAGCAAAAAAACGCTCCGCTGTGGATCGCACTGCGGCGGAATGGAGTCATGTCGCAAAAGCGACCCGCCGCAGGCGGAAAACCCTGCCGTGGCAGGATTCTTTTTTATGCTGCAGACAACTATGTTTGACTCAGGAATGTGAAAGGGCACATTCCTTTTCATTCTTTTACAAACCGGTCATTTTGAATCTGGAATTCACTGTTATAAATATAAAGTGCGAAGATGGTCAATGCAATGCCGATGGCTGAAAATCCTGCAAAACTAAAGGCCGTGGTCAGGTCAAAGAAGCCGGAGAAGATACTTCCCAGGAGATTATACAGCATGTGAAGAATCACAGCATATTTAATACTGCGTCCGGTACGGCAGAGCCAGCCAAGAATCAGTCCCAGAAAGAAAGAGTAAATGCCCTGAACCACATTCATGTGCATAAGTCCAAACAAGGCGGCCTGTAGAATATTGGCCCCCCAGAAAGGAAGAGCCTTTCTGGCAAAGCGGTAAGTCAGTCCCCGAAAAGCAATTTCTTCCCCAATTGGTGCTAAAATGATGGTATATATTGCAAGAAGAATGGATATTGCATCAAATCCTGCAGAATATAAGGTCTGATTATAAGTAACCATCCATTCCGGACGAATCCAGGAGATCCCGCTGGTTAAAAGCACTGTGATGTATTGAAGTCCAAATGCCAGGAAAATCAGGGCAAAAAAAATGTGAACAGAAAATCCGCTCCAGTATCTTTTTTTCTTCTTGCGAAAAGGAGTTACAAATACCTTCCGGTACCAGATTCCAAAAATAATAATTATGGTAATAGAAAATACAACAGAAAGTCTTTGCAAAAAAGCGGTATCCTGTAAAAGGGACAGTGTATAAGATATAAAATTAACGCCGGTATCGGCAGGTGTATCTGAAAAAAGGAAATGAATAATAACCTGAATTACCATCATGGGAATTGTTACAGCCAGCTGAATCAGGAAAAACAGGATAAACGGAAGAAAGCTTTTGAAAAAATTAATCATGTTTCTTGTTATGCCTCCTATATATTCTTAAATAATACAAGTTAAATAAAAGTGCCTCAGTGACACATGGTAATCAGTATAGCATAGTATGGCTGAATTTACATAATTTTATATTTAAAATTTTTTTAATATTTCCTGTTTGGAAAATGATAGCAGGTACCGATGGCAGGAAACAGAGCTTATGGGAGGGAAAAGATAATTGAGTCTGTACATTGCCTGTTATAAAAAAATGTAGTAAACTTACTTCACCAGAAGAATCGTTTATGAATGAGTACGAAAGGATGAAATATTATGGCGTTTGCGCATCTTCATGTCCATACAGAATACAGTCTGCTGGACGGTTCAAATAAAATTAAGGAATATGTCAGCCGGGTGAAGGAGCTGGGGATGAACAGCGCGGCTATTACCGACCATGGCGTTATGTTCGGTGTTATAGATTTTTACCGGGAGGCACGCAGCGCCGGAATTAATCCGATTCTTGGCTGTGAGGTATATGTGGCGCCAAATTCCAGATTTGACCGGGAAAATGTACATGGAGAGGACCGGTATTATCATCTGGTACTGCTGGCGGAAAACAATACAGGCTACAGCAACCTGATGAAAATTGTATCCAAAGGATTTGTGGAGGGATATTATTACCGGCCCAGAGTTGATATGGAAGTTCTGGAAACCTATCATGAGGGGATCATTGCCTTGAGCGCCTGCCTGGCAGGAGAAGTGCAAAGGGCTCTGGTCAGAGAGCAGTATGAAGAAGCTAAAAATGCAGCGCTGAAATATGAAGCCTGTTTTGGAAAGGGAAATTTCTTTCTGGAGCTGCAGGATCATGGTATTCCTGAGCAGGCCAAAGTGAATCCGCAGCTGATGCGTATGAGTCAGGAGCTTGGGATTGAATTGGTTGCCACCAATGATATTCATTATACATATGAGGATGACGTGGAGCCCCATGATATTCTCCTTTGTATTCAGACCGGTAAAAAGCGCGCAGACGAAAACCGTATGCGTTATGAGGGCGGCCAGTATTATGTAAAGTCAGAACAGGAAATGAAAGAACTGTTTCCGTATGCCCTAAAGGCTCTGGAAAATACCCAGAAAATTGCGGACCGCTGTCATGTGGACATTGAGTTTGGAGTAACCAAGCTGCCGAAATTTGAGGTCCCGGATGGGTTCACATCCTGGGAATATCTGAATAAACTGTGTTTTGACGGTTTAAATGACCGTTATCAGGAACGGGCAGAGGAACTAAAACCCAAACTGGAATATGAGCTTTCGATTATTCAGAAAATGGGGTATGTGGATTACTTTCTGATTGTATGGGACTTTATCCGATTTGCAAGGGAAAATGATATTATTGTAGGACCCGGAAGAGGGAGTGCTGCCGGAAGTCTGGTTTCTTATACGCTGGGTATTACAAAGCTGGATCCGGTCCGCTACAGTCTGCTGTTTGAGCGTTTTTTAAATCCGGAACGTGTTTCCATGCCGGATATTGATATTGATTTCTGTTTTGAAAGGCGCCAGGAAGTGATCGACTATGTGGTAGGAAAATACGGAAAAGACCGCGTGGTGCAGATTGTGACCTTTGGTACCTTTGCGGCCAGAGGAGTAATACGGGATGTAGGGCGTGTTATGGATCTGCCCTATGCCTTTGTTGATAATATTGCAAAGATGATTCCAAACGAGCTTGGAATTACCATTGAGAGTGCCCTTGTGAAAAACCGGGAGCTAAGGGGGCTGTATGAATCAGATGCCAGTGTAAAAGAACTGGTCGATATGGCAAAGCGTCTGGAAGGTCTGCCCCGCCATACATCTATGCATGCCGCCGGGGTAGTAATCAGCCAGAAGTCTGTGGATGAGTATGTTCCGTTATCAAGGGCTTCCGATGGTTCTATTACCACCCAGTTTACTATGACAACACTAGAGGAGCTGGGGCTTTTAAAAATGGACTTTCTGGGCCTTCGGACACTGACGGTGATACAAAATGCAGTGAAGCTGGTGGAAAAAAGCCAGGGGATATCCATAGATATTGACCATATAGATTATAATGATAAAGCTGTCTTAGACTCTCTTGGCACCGGTAAAACAGAAGGGGTATTCCAGCTGGAAAGTGCAGGGATGAAAAATTTCATCAAGGAGTTAAAGCCTCAGAATCTGGAAGATATTATTGCCGGTATTTCTCTGTACCGTCCCGGTCCAATGGATTTTATTCCCGCCTATATCAGGGGGAAAAACAATGCCTCTCAGATTACCTATGACTGTCCTCAGCTTGAGCCCATCTTGTCCCCCACATATGGGTGTATCGTTTATCAGGAACAGGTGATGCAGATTGTACGGGATCTGGCAGGCTATACCCTGGGGCGGAGTGATCTTGTGCGGCGTGCCATGTCCAAAAAGAAAACTTCTGTTATGGAAAAGGAACGTCAGAATTTTGTTTATGGCAATCAGGAAGAAGGGGTTCCAGGCTGTATTGCAAACGGCATCAGCGAAAGGACAGCCAATAAGATTTTTGATGAAATGATAGATTTTGCCAAATATGCCTTTAATAAATCTCATGCGGCGGCCTATGCGGTTGTTTCCTATCAGACTGCGTATCTGAAATATTACTATCCGGTGGCATTTATGGCGGCTTTGATGACCTCGGTCATTGATAACTCATCAAAAGTATCTGAATATATTATGACCTGCCGGCAGATGGGAATTGAGGTTCTTCCTCCGGATATTAATGAGGGAGAAGGCAGTTTTTCCGTATCAGGAAATGCCATCCGCTATGGACTGTCAGCAATTAAAAGCATCGGGCGGCCGGTGATCGAGGCGATTGTGGCAGAACGGGAGAAGAACGGACTTTTTACATCTTTGAAAGACTTTATTGAACGTCTGGCAGGAAGAGAGGTAAATAAACGTGCCGTTGAAAATTTTATTAAGGCAGGAGCTCTAGACGGTCTGGGCGGAACCAGAAAACAGTTTATGCAGGTTTATATCCTGGTTATGGACTCGGTGCAGCAGGAGAGAAAAAACTCTATGACAGGACAGATGTCGCTGTTTGATCTGGTTTCGGAGGAAGAGAAAAAGGAGTATGAACTGAAACTTCCAAATGTGGGAGAATTTGAAAAAGAAGAACGGCTGGCCATGGAAAAAGAAGTGCTTGGTGTGTATATCAGCGGACATCCTATGGAAGAATATGAAGAAAAATGGAAGAAAAATATTACAAGAGTAACGTCAGATTTTATTCTGGATGAGGAAACCGGAAGTACCCGAGTCCATGATGGTGAGAGTGTTATGGTGGGGGGGATGATTGCTGAGAAAACAGTAAAATATACAAGAAATAATAAGACTATGGCTTTTATTTCGCTGGAAGATCTGGTGGGCACTGTGGAGGTTATTATTTTCCCAAGGGACTATGAGCGGTATCATCAGCTTTTAGAGGAGGACAGTAAGATCTTTGTGCGGGGAAGGGTATCTGTGGAAGAGGATAAAAACGGAAAACTGATCTGTGAAAAAATATATTCTTTCCGGGATGCCAGAAGAGAGGTATGGCTGCAGTTTGATACAAAAGAAGCCTATGAAGATAAAATGCAGGAAATCAAAGAAATATTAGATGTATCAGATGGTTATGATCAGATTGTAGTCTATATTTCTTCTTTAAAAGCAATGAAACGTCTGGGAGCGAATATGGGTGTACTGGCAGATCAGGCGCTGGTTGCCAAGCTGAAAGAAAAACTTGGTGAAAATAATGTCAAAGTTTTGGAAAAGTCCATTGAAAAATAGTTGAAAAACCATTAGAATAAGAAACAGTCGGTGACGGGGGAGCGATGAAAGACAGGAGGAATTGTCATGGGAAAAGATATTAAGACAATTGGCGTTTTAACAAGCGGCGGAGATGCGCCGGGCATGAACGCTGCCATTCGCGCAGTGGTACGTCAGGCAATTTCAAAAGGAAAAAAAGTAAAAGGTATTAAGCGCGGTTACGCCGGACTGCTGGATGAGGAAATCGTTGATCTGGAAGCAAAGCATGTTTCCGATATTATTCAAAGAGGCGGCACTATGCTTCTGACAGCCCGCTGTCCGGAGTTTAAAGAGCCCGAGGTACAGCAGCAGGCGGCAGAGATCTGCCGTAAGCATGGAATAGATGGAATGGTGATTATCGGCGGAGACGGTTCTTTTCGGGGAGCGCAGAAGCTGGCTGCTCAGGGAATCAATACCATCGGCATTCCGGGAACTATTGATCTGGATATTGCCTGTACCGATTATACCATTGGTTTTGATACAGCTGTGAATACAGCCATGCAGGCAATTGATAAAATCCGGGATACATCCACTTCTCATGAACGGTGCAGCATTATAGAAGTTATGGGAAGAAGCGCGGGATATATTGCGCTGTGGTGCGGACTTGCCAATGGCGCGGAACGGATTCTGCTTCCTGAAAAGTATAATTATGATGAGCAGAAAATTGTAAACAGCATTATTGAAAACCGTAAGCGCGGCAAGAAACATTATATAATTATAAATGCGGAAGGAATCGGTCATTCCACAAGCCTTGCTAGAAGGATTGAAGCTGCAACCGGCATGGAAGCAAGGGCAACGATTCTCGGACATATGCAAAGAGGTGGAAGTCCTACCTGCAAAGACCGTGTGTATGCATCTACCATGGGCGCTTATGCAGTGGATATTTTATGCGAGGGTAAATCCAAACGTATTGTCAGCTATCGGGACGGTAAATTCTGTGATGATGATGTGGATGAGGCTCTGGCTATGACCAAAGATATTTCAGATTACCAGTATTCCATTGCCAAAAATCTTTCAATTTAAGATAACGGCAGTCAATGAAAACGACAGGCGGAGCAGGTACAGACAAAAAGTGTCTGGAACGCTTCGCCTTTTATCAAACAGCAGACAGGAGAGACATAGTCAGATGATAACAAGTACCGGAAATCAGCAGGTAAAAAATCTGGTTCAGCTGAAAAAGAAAGCGAAAGTGCGAAAAGAACAGAATGTATTTCTGGCAGAAGGATTGAAAATGTTTCAGGAAGCGCCGGAGGATAGAATCAGACAGGTATATGTTTCTGAATCTTTTGAAAGGGAACATGGAGAGGCACTGTTAAATCACAGATATGAAGTTCTGGCGGATTTTGTGTTTTCCTATGTGTCAGATACCAAAACTCCCCAGGGAGTTTTATGTCTGGTGGAACAGGCGTCCTGGGAGCTGAAAGATTTGGTAGAACAGCCGGATCCATGTTTATTAGTACTTGAAAATATTCAGGATCCGGGAAATCTGGGAACTATGTTCCGCAGCGCCGAGGGCGCAGGCTTTTCAGGGGTGATTATGGATGGAAGTACAGCTGACATCTACAATCCTAAGACGATCCGGTCTACCATGGGCAGCATTTACCGGGTTCCTTTTGTGACGGCTAAAGATCTGCCGGCAGCTGTACTAGAATTGAAAGAACTGGGGGTACGGGTGTATGCAGCTCATTTAAAGGGCACCTGTTGTTATGATGAACCGGATTATAAGAAGGCCAGTGCCTTTTTAATCGGAAACGAGGGAAACGGGCTGACAGATCAGCTGGCAGAACTTGCGGATGAATATGTGAAAATTCCCATGGAAGGCAGGCTGGAATCACTGAATGCGGCGGTGGCTGCATCTTTGTTTATGTATGAGACAAACAGACAGAGGAGAAAATAAATGTTTCGAATATGGGGTAAAATTTTTAAAGACAATCGTATGCTTCAGGATACTACTATCTGTGATGAATCTGAAGATACCCGGACACATAAAGTGTTTCGGGCGCTGGAAGAAATATGTTACGAATTTGACCTGGGAAAACCTATCTGGCTTGAAAACACAATTGCAGAATTTAAAAGACATGCCAAAGCCAGGTTTTATCAGGACAATTTTGTGGAACAGATTGAGTTTGACTATCTGGAACTGCAGGTAATAGAGGAAGATTAGGAGAATATAACAGATGGCAGAGGGAGAAACACGAAGACTGAATATTATGCGTATGCTTTCAAAAGCGCAGCATCCCCTTTCAGGCTCAGAGCTGGCAAAAGAGTTTGGCGTCAGCAGGCAGGTGATTGTACAGGATATTGCACTTTTAAGAGCTGTGGATAAAAATATTTTAAGTACCAATAAAGGATATCTTTTGTATGAACCGGAGACGGCCAATACAAAAGTAAAGCGGTCCTTTGCAGTGTGCCATACAGATGAACAGATGGCGGATGAGCTGTATACTATTATAGATTACGGCGGCACGGTTTTAGATGTGGTAGTAGAGCATGAGATATACGGACAGATTACCGTGGATCTGCTTTTGCGTAAACGGGCAGATATTAATGAATTCCTCAAAAAAATAGAACAGGTCTTTGCAAAACCGTTAAAGGAACTTACAAATGGGAATCATTTTCATACGGTGGAAGCAGATAATGAACAGACTTTGGAAGAAATACAAAGGCAGCTTTCTAAGAAGGGATTTCTGGTAGAGTTATAATATTAATTTTTTCTGAAATACGTAAAAAGACAGCGTCATTTTATGAAAATTCTGATAGAATATAATATATGTAACTAATTCACAGGCTGGAGGGAATAAAATGCAGTCTAACAGTATCAGACAAGATGTTGACCAGTGGCAGAATGCGATGTTTCTTTACCGTTCTGCCATCAAAGAAGTTTGTACCAAGCTGGAGATTCTAAACGATGAGTTTCAGAATATTCACAACTACAATCCCATCGAATATATCAAATCCAGATTAAAGACACCTGAGAGCATTGTAAAAAAACTAAAGCGCAACAATTATGAAAGTACCATGGAAAATATGATGCAGTATATCAATGATATTGCGGGAGTCCGGGTAGTGTGTTCCTTTACGTCAGATATATACCGTCTGGCGGAGATGATTGGGAAACAGGAAGACTTTACGATACTTTCTGTAAAAGATTATATGAAGCACCCAAAGGAAAGCGGTTACCGGAGTTATCATATGCTGATCACCGTGCCGGTGCATATGAGTACCGGAGAGGTACAGACAAAGGTTGAAATACAGATCCGGACAATTGCCATGGATTTCTGGGCAAGTCTAGAGCATAAGATTTACTATAAATTTGAAGGAAATGCACCGGAATATATCAGCAGGGACCTGCAGGAATGTGCGGGTATTGTTTCTAAGCTGGATGCCAAAATGCTGTCATTAAATGAAGCGATTATAGACGCAAAGGCCGAACAGGAGCAGGATCGTATTTTGTATGCACAACAGACAAAGGAGAGAAAAGAAGCGTGAGAATTTTTGTCTTAAGCGAGAATCTTACATATCAGAGAGGGATTGTCTGTGAACATGGATTATCTCTGCTCATAGAGGAAGGTGGTAAACGCTGGCTGTTTGATACCGGACAGACCGGAATATTTGTGAAAAATGCCCGGACTATGGGGCTTGCTCTTGAGCCTCTAGATGGGATTATTTTAAGCCACGGACATTTCGACCACTGCGGCGGGATAGAAACGCTGATAAGACAGCTGAGTGTTCCGGTCCCTGTCTATGTGAGGGGGCGTGCTTTTGAAGCAAAGTTTGCAGATAAAAAGGGGCCTGAAAAGGAAGAAATCGGGATCCCATGGAAAAAAGAAAGCTGCGGCAGCCTGGTGCTTGTTGAGGAGAGAAAAAAGAAGCTTTCACAGGACGTCTGGCTGCTTGGAGATATACCATATACGCCGGGACTTGAGGGGACTTCCCCTGGAATGTTTGTGTTAAGAGCCGGGCAGTTTGAACAGGACCGGATGTCTGACGAGCAGATGCTTGTATTTGACACGCCAAAGGGGCTTTTGGTATTTGCAGGATGCAGCCATCCGGGAATTATAAACTGTCTGCACTATGTCAGAGAGCAGTTTCCTGGAAAGAAGATTTATAGTCTGCTGGCGGGAATGCATCTGATGCATGCAGGTCAAGAGAAAATATCCTGGACCCTTGAGCGGCTCAGGGAATACGGCGCGGAAGTGTTGATGCCGGTTCACTGTACCGGGGTAAATGCTATTGTGCAGATACAGCAGCAGTATCCGGAGCAGTTTCGGGATGTTCACTGCGGAAGCGTGATAGAATTATAATAATCGGGAAGGAATCTTTAAACAGAGACTCCTTCCCGATTTTTCAATACATATAGAGCGAGGGTATCGCTCAATCATCTATTTGATGATTTTGTGCACCTCATTACATATCAATACTGGAAGAGTTTAAATATGCCTCCTGCTGTGGAGTTAATGTGTCGATACTTTTTCCAAGGAAATTCAGTTTTCGTTTTGCTACTTCCATATCAACTTCTTTTGGGACATTAATCAGCTTGTCCGTTAATTTATCTGCGTTCTCAACCAGATATTTTGCGCTGAGAGCATGGATGGCAAAGCTCATATCCATGATTTCAGCCGGATGTCCGTCCCCGGCAGCCAGGTTTACAAGACGTCCCTCCGCAAGGACATAGATCCAGTTTTCTTCTGAGATCTGATAGCCGATAATATTTTTCCGCTGGTCAATGGTATCAAGGGCAATCTCACGGAGACGTTTCATATCAATCTCTACATCGAAGTGGCCGGCATTGCAGAGGATGGCTCCGTTTTTCATAACTTTGAAATCTTCTTCACTGATGACGCCGGCGCATCCTGTAACTGTAATAAAAAAGTCTCCGATTTTTGCGGCCTCTCTCATTGGCATCACGTCAAATCCGTCCATAACAGCCTCAATGGCTTTCACAGGATCTACTTCTGTTACAATTACCTGGGCACCAAGACCCTTAGCGCGCATGGCAACGCCTTTTCCGCACCAGCCGTATCCTGCAACCACTACCTGCTTGCCGGCTACAATCAGGTTGGTTGTGCGGTTGATGCCGTCAAATACAGACTGTCCGGTGCCGTAACGGTTGTCAAACAGATGCTTGCAGTCAGCGTTGTTTACAAGAACCATAGGGAACTTCAGTTCCTGGCTGTTTGCCATGGCGATGAGACGGATAATACCTGTTGTGGTTTCCTCGCATCCGCCGATAACATACTGGATTTTATCCTGAAGCTTTGTGTGAAGCATATGTACCAGGTCTCCGCCGTCATCAATAATAATATTGCAGTTGTTTTCCAGTACACAGGTAATATGATGTTCATATTCTTCCGGCGTGGAATTATACCAGGCGAAAACATTCAGACCGGCATCAGCCAGTGCAGCTGCTACGTCATCCTGTGTGGAAAGGGGATTGCTGCCTGTAACAAACATTTCGGCGCCTCCGGCAGCCAGAACTTTGCACAGGTATGCAGTTTTTGCTTCCAGGTGGATGGACAGCGCGATGCGGATGCCCTCAAAGGGCCTGGTCTGTGCAAATTCTTCTTCCAGACTTCTTAAAAGGGGGCAGTTTTTCCGGACCCAGTCAATCTTATGGGCGCCGGAAGGTGCAAGTGTAATATCTTTAATTTCGCTCATAGAAAACCTCCTGATGATAATCGTAAATAAACTTTTATCATTATATCGGAAAAGGTACTGCTGCGCAAGAAAAGAGTATGACAGATGGATACTTTTAAAGTATAAGTTAAAGTATATACATAGAATTCGGAACATGTTATGATAGGTACCATATCAATAGATATATAATCCAGGGTTTAAGTTGGAGGAAAAAAATGAGAAAAAGACTTATTGTTCTGATGCTTACCGGGATGCTGACACTACCGGCCGTTCTTACCGGATGCGGCGGAACGGACCGTGAAGCGCAGGAATCATACAGACAGCTTGGAATTTTAAAATTGAAAGAAAATGATTATGATGCCGCGGTAGAAAGTTTTCAGAAAGCACTAGATGAGTCCAAGGGAAAAATCGGAGATATTGAATTGGATATCTGCTATTATAAAGCGCTGGCTCAGTATAAAGGCGGAGATTATAAAGATGCTGTTGAAACCTATGACAGTCTTCTTACATATGATGATGAAAATGCGGACGCTTATTTCTTAAGAGGATGTGTGTATCTTGCGGATGGCCAGGGGAAGAAATGCGTCAGTGATTATAATCAGGCGGTAGAACTGGCTCCAGATAATTATAAGCTTTATATCGAAATCTATGAAAATTTGAGCGCTTTTGATTATGAGGATAAAGGTAAAGAATATCTGAAATTAGCACTGGAGCAAAAGGCTTCAAAAGGAGAAGAGTACTGTGGCCAGGGCTATATTTACCTGCTGCTTGAAGATTATGAAAACGCGGATAAGATGCTGAGTAAAGCACTGGAAAAAGGTTATGATAAAGCTATGATGTATCAGGCCCAGTTGTTAAAAGCTCAGGGAGACAGCCAGAAAGCCCAGGAAGTATATGAAGAATACATCAGTAAATATCCGGAAGACATTGATGCGTTAAATGAAATCGGCGTACTGGAGATGAATGCCGGCGATTATGAAAATGCCCTGGAAGCATTTGAAAAAGCGGCTGCCCTGGATACTGACGGAGAGAATCAGACCCTTCGTTTGAACAGGATCTATGCCTATGAATACAGCGGAGACTTTCAAAAAGCGTATACGCTTATGAAAGAGTATCTGAAAGACCATCCGAAAGACAAAGAAGCTCAAAGGGAATTTGAGTTTCTGAAAACAAGAATTACAGATCAAAGCCAGCAAAAAAGTGATAATCAAGGGGAAGCAAGCTCGGATCAATCATAGAAAAGCGGATGAAAGAATAAAAAGGAATGATATGACAGGATTTGATTTAGAACAGGTAAAAGAGCGGGTAATCCTTGTGGGCGTCAGTGAGCAGGAACAGGACGACACAAAAGATTCTCTGGAGGAGCTGGCCCAGCTGGCGAAGACGGCTGGGGCACAGGTAGCAGGAACTGTAATACAGAATCTTTCCAGAATCCATCCGGGAACTTATGTGGGCAGCGGCAAGTTAGAGGAGATCCGGGAACTGTTATGGGAGCTGGATGCTACAGGGATTGTATGTGATGATGAACTTACGCCCGCTCAGATAAAAAACATGGAGCAGGTTCTGGACACAAAAATTATGGACCGAACACTTCTGATTTTAGATATTTTTGCAGATCGTGCCAGAACCAGTGAGGGAAAGATACAGGTGGAGCTGGCCCAGTTGAAATACCGGTTAAGCAGACTGGCCGGGCTTGGCAGATCTCTGTCCCGTCTAGGCGGCGGAATCGGTACTAGAGGCCCCGGAGAAAAAAAGCTTGAGATGGACCGGAGGCTGATTAATCACCGGGTGGCTCAGCTGAACCGGGAGTTAAAGGATATTGTAAAACATCGTGAGGTTACAAGAAGCCAGCGGACAAAAAACGGCATCAAAACAGCAGCAGTTGTGGGTTATACCAATGCGGGGAAGTCTACGCTGTTAAATTTCCTGACAGATGCGGATGTTTATGAAGAGGATCAGCTGTTTGCAACCCTGGATCCCACCACAAGACTTTTAGAGCTGCCGGATAAGCAGAAGCTTTTGCTGACAGATACGGTAGGGTTTATTAGGAAGCTTCCTCATCATCTGGTAGAGGCATTTAAAAGTACACTGGAGGAAGCTAAGTATGCAGACTTTATCCTGCATGTAGTGGATGCTTCTAATCCCCAGTGGGACAAACAGATGCATATTGTTTATGAAACATTAAGAGAGCTTGGTGTAGAGAATAAAAAGATTATCACGCTGTTTAACAAATGCGACAGACTGGAAACAGAGGATAATTACCGGGATTTTAAGGCTGATATAACACTGCATATTTCAGCCAGAACCGGAATGGGAACCTGGCGGCTTAAAGAAATTCTGCAGGATGTTCTAAGAGAAGATAAAGTTCTCATTGAGCAGCTGGTGCCTTATTCTCAGGCGGCGCTGATCGGAAAAATCCGTCAGTACGGCGAATTACTGCAGGAAGATTACAGAGAAAACGGAATTTTTATTCAGGCATATGTGCCGGGAGGCATGTCGCGGATATTTGTGAAAGGGTGAGTAAATGCTCAGAATTATAAAAAGAAACGGAGATGTTCAGTCATTTTGGCTGGAGAAAATCAGCAGTGCCATGAAAAAGGCCTTTGACGCTTCTGCGAAGGTGTATACAGAAGATATTATTGAACTACTGGTTCTGCGTGTAACAGCAGATTTTCAGGATAAAATTAAAGACGATACGGTTCAGATTGAAGATGTACAGGACAGTGTGGAAAAAGTCCTGGCGGGAGCCGGATATGAGGAGGTGGCCAAAGCCTATATTCTGTACCGTAAACAGCGGGAAAAGATGCGGGCCATGAAATCAACCATTCTGGACTACAGGGAAGTTGTAAACTCCTATGTAAAGGTAGAAGACTGGCGGGTAAAAGAAAACTCTACCGTGACCTATTCTATCGGCGGGCTGATTTTAAGCAACTCCGGCGCGGTCACAGCCAACTACTGGCTCTCAGAAATTTATGATGAAGAGATTGCAAATGCTCACAGAAATGCGGATATTCATCTTCATGATCTGTCTATGCTCACCGGCTATTGTGCGGGCTGGTCTTTAAAGCAGCTGATTAAAGAGGGGCTTGGAGGGATTCCGGGCAAGATTAATTCCGGCCCTGCAAAGCATCTGGCTGTGCTCTGCAATCAGATGGTGAATTTCCTTGGAGTGATGCAGAATGAGTGGGCGGGGGCCCAGGCGTTTTCATCCTTTGATACATATCTTGCTCCCTTTGTAAAGGCGGACAATCTTTCTTATAAGCAGGTGCGTCAGTGCATAGAGTCTTTTGTATTCGGAGTAAATATACCAAGCCGCTGGGGAACCCAGGCGCCTTTTTCCAATATTACTCTGGACTGGACGGTTCCCGAAGATTTAGCAGAGCTTCCGGCTATTGTAGGCGGCAGAGAGATGCCTTTTAAATACAAAGACTGTAAAAAAGAGATGGATATGGTAAATAAGGCATTTCTGGAAACAATGATTGCTGGTGATTCTGATGGAAGGGGATTTCAGTATCCCATTCCAACCTATTCTATCACCAGGGATTTTGACTGGTCTGATACAGAAAATAATCGTCTGCTCTTTGAAATGACAGCCAAATACGGAACGCCGTATTTTTCCAATTATATTAACAGCGACATGCAGCCTGGGGATGTCCGTTCCATGTGCTGCCGTCTGCGTCTTGACTTAAGAGAGCTGCGGAAGAAATCAGGGGGGTTTTTCGGTTCCGGTGAGAGCACCGGATCTGTGGGCGTGGTTACCATTAACATGCCAAGGATTGCATATCGGTCGTCAGATGAAGAAGATTTCTACCGGAGACTGGATCAGATGATGGATATTGCGGCAAGGTCTTTAAAGATTAAGCGGGGAATTATTACCAAGCTGTTAAATGAAGGGCTTTATCCGTATACAAAACGTTATCTGGGTTCCTTTGAAAATCATTTTTCAACCATTGGTTTGGTGGGAATGAACGAGGCAGGGCTGAATGCTTCCTGGCTGAAGGCGGATCTGACCCATCTTAAAACACAGGAATTTACAAAGAACGTGTTGAACCACATGAGAGAGCGTCTGTCAGATTACCAGGAAATGTACGGCGATTTATATAATCTGGAAGCAACGCCGGCGGAATCCACCACATACCGGCTGGCAAAGCATGACAGAAAGCGTTATCCGGATATTATCACGGCAGGAAAGCCGGGGGATACACCGTTTTACACAAACAGTTCTCATTTGCCGGTGGAATATACGGCGGATATTTTTGATGCTCTTGATATTCAGGATGAACTTCAGACATTGTATACATCAGGAACCGTTTTCCATGCATATCTGGGGGAAAAGCTGCCGGACTGGAGGGCTGCGGCATCTCTTGTGAGAAAAATTGCAGAAAATTATAAACTGCCATATTATACAATGTCGCCGGTATATTCCGTCTGCGCAAAACACGGATATTTGTCCGGAGAGCATTTTGAGTGTCCTGTCTGCGGGGAAAAGGCGGAAGTTTACAGTCGTATTACCGGATATTACAGACCTGTTCAAAACTGGAATGACGGCAAGGCTCAGGAATATAAAAATAGAGTTTTGTACCGGCCGGAAATGTCTGTGCTGAAACATCCCGTCACTGATGAAGAAGCAGAAAAACAGGAACTGCAAAGGGAGCTGAACCGGGAGCAAAACGATTTTCAGTCGGAGATGCTTGTTCCTGTTGAGAAGGAGAGCCGCGGTCAGAAAGTATATTTGTTTACAACCGCCTCCTGCCCTAACTGTGCAGTTGCAAAAGAATGGCTGAAAGATACAGATACTGAGTATCAGCTTGCCGATGCAGAGGAGTATCCAGAGCTGACAGAAAAATATCAGGTGATGCAGGCTCCCACATTAGTCGTTTTAAAGCATGGAGAGGTGCACAAGTATGCAAATCTTTCCAATATAAGAGCTTATCTGGATCAGATAAAACAATAAAGTATTTCCGTGAAAAGGCAGAGGGGAAAACAGTTTCCTGTCTGCCTTTTGCGGGGACAAAAGAAAATATTAACCGGAGGTCTGCCGCTTTTTTCAGATATGGACTGGTTTTCTTTTTAGTAGCATATAGTTGTAAGGGACTGGGAAAAATGCTAGAATAAAATTGATTTAGACTGTGAAAAAATACTAGGAGGTTCAATTCTAAATGACACTTCTGATTAAAAATGGAACGGTAGTGGATCCGGCGTCTAAAATGGAAAAAAAGCTGGATGTGCTGGCGGAAAACGGAATAATTACAAAACTGGAAGAGAAAATTACAGATTCTGCAGACCAGGTGGTAGATGCAGAGGGCTGTTATGTAATGCCAGGATTTATTGATCTGCATGTACACTTAAGGGATCCAGGACTTGAATATAAGGAAACCATTGAGACAGGAACGGCAGCGGCCGCTCACGGAGGATTTACCACAATTGTGGCTATGCCCAATACAAAACCTGTGGCAGACCGTCCCAATGTAATTTCTTATGTACATCATAAAGCAGAATCGGTATCCAAGGTGCATGTGTTTCAGGCCGGAGCTGTGACAGAAGGACAAAAGGGGGAGCGTCTTGCGGACATTACGGGCATGAAAATGGCCGGGAGCCCTGCTATCAGTGAGGATGGAAAGTCCGTAATGAATGCTCAGCTGTACCGGGAAGGCATGAAGCTTGCAGCAAAGAACGATATGGCAGTGCTGGCTCACTGTGAAGATATTAACCTGGTAAACGGCGGCGTAATGAATGAGGATGCCAGGTCAAGAGCCCTGGGACTTCCGGGAATTACAAATTCCGTAGAAGATGTCATTGTGGCCAGAGATATTATGCTGGCAAAAGAAACAGGGGTCAGACTACATCTGTGCCACTGTTCCACAAAGGACAGTGTTTCTATGGTACATGCAGCTAAAAAACTCGGACTTCCTGTAACTGCGGAAGTATGCCCTCACCATTTTACACTTTCATCTGATGATATACCCCAGGATGACGCCAATTATAAAATGAATCCGCCTCTTCGTTCAAAAGAGGATGTGGAGGCTTTAAGAGAAGGACTCCGCCAGGATGTGATGGATGTGATTGCAACGGATCATGCTCCGCATTCAGCACGGGAAAAAATGCAGACCATGAAAAAAGCTCCTTTTGGGATTGTGGGTCTTGAAACGGCAGCGGCGCTGACTTATACAGAACTGGTAAAACCTGGAATACTGACAATTATGCAGATGGCAGAAAAAATGAGCTATAATCCTGCAAAAGTGCTTAAAATTCAGGACAGGTGCGGCAGTATTGAAATTGGAAAAGCCGCGGATCTGACGGTGCTTAACGTGACGGAGACTTACAAAATTGATCCGGACAAGTTTTTTTCTAAAGGGCATAATACACCTTTTGGTGGAAAAGAAGTACAGGGAAAGGTAATGGCGACCATTGTATCCGGTGAGATTGCTTATCAGGAAGCATAAGCAAAAAAATGTTTGTATGAACAAAACTTATGAAGTAAAGATGGATAAGTGAAGAGAGGAAAATATAATGATAAATAAACTTTGTGACAAAATAAAAAAGACAAATGCGCCCATTGTAGTGGGACTGGATCCGATGCTTTCCTATATTCCGGAGCAGGTGCAGAAAGCAGCCTTTGATGCGTACGGAGAAACATTAGAGGGAGCAGCGGAAGCCATCTGGCAGTACAATAAAGCCATTGTGGACGCAGTACATGACCTGATTCCAGCAGTAAAGCCTCAGATTGCCATGTATGAGCAGTTTGGCATTGAGGGGCTTAAGGCATTTCAGAAAACTGTAGATTACTGCCGCGAAAAGGATCTTGTGGTGATCGGTGATGTGAAGCGCGGAGATATCGGTTCTACATCTGCGGCATATGCAGTGGGGCACCTTGGAAAAGTACAGGTTGGAAGTAAGACATACTCTGCATTTAATGAAGACTTTGCCACAGTAAATCCTTATCTTGGAACAGATGGAATCAAACCTTTTGTGGATGTCTGCAAAGAAGAAAAGAAAGGTTTGTTTATTCTTGTAAAAACTTCCAATCCATCCAGCGGTGAGTTTCAGGATCAGCTGATAGACGGCCGGCCATTATATGAACATGTGGCTGAGAAAGTAGCTGCCTGGGGAGAAGATCATATGGGAGACAGCTACAGCTATATCGGTGCAGTTGTTGGGGCTACTTATCCGGAGGTAGGAAAAATTCTCAGAAAAGTGATGCCCAAAAGCTTTATTCTGGTACCGGGATACGGTGCTCAGGGGGGGAAAGCCTCCGATCTTGTGCACTATTTCAATGAGGATGGACTTGGCGCCATTGTAAATTCATCCAGAGGAATTATTGCTGCATATAAGCAGGAAAAATATGCGCAGTTTGGGCCTGAGAATTTCGCGGATGCTTCCCGCCAGGCAGTGCTGGATATGATTGAGGATATCAACGGAGCATTGCAGAAATAGCAATTTAAAAGTACAGAACGTTATAAAAAACCAACGAATAGGAGACAGCATGGCTGAAAAGTTTAAAGAGCAGGCGGTAATTATCAGCCAGGAAGAGATTGCCCCTGGAATTTACAGTATGTGGCTGAAAACAAATCAGATTGCAAAGCACGCAAAGGCAGGACAGTTCATTTCTTTATATTGTGATGACAAAAGCAGAATGCTTCCGCGTCCCATCAGTATTTGTGAAATAGATGCGGCAGACAGTGCATTGAGAATCGTATACCGGATTGCAGGAGGCGGAACCGCGGAGTTTGCCGGAAAGCATACGGGAATGCAGCTTGAGATTATGGGACCTCTTGGAAACGGTTTTCCACTGAAAAATAAAAAGGCCTTTCTCATCGGCGGAGGAATCGGTATTCCGCCTATGTTAGAGCTGGCAAAGCAGCTGGACTGTGAAAAACAGATTGTACTAGGATACAGAAACAGCGAAATGTTTTTACTGGATCAGTTTAAAAAAGAAGGCAGTGTTTATGTGGCAACAGAAGACGGAAGTTACGGCAGCCGGGGAAATGTTTTAGATGCAATCCGGGAGAATGGACTTGGCGCAGACATTATTTATGCCTGCGGACCCACACCAATGCTGCGGGCTTTAAAAGAATATGCTGCAGAGCACAAAACAGAATGCTGGATCTCTATGGAAGAGAAAATGGCATGTGGTATCGGGGCCTGCCTGGCCTGTGTGTGTAAGTCTAAGGAAGTGGACGAGCATACCAATGTACATAATAAAAGAGTCTGCAAAGAAGGACCGGTTTTCCGGGCTGAGGAGGTGGAACTGTAATGAATACGAAAGTAAATATTGCGGGAGTTACCCTGAATAATCCGGTTATGACTGCATCGGGAACCTTTGGTTCCGGAGAAGAATTTTCCGAATTTGTAGATTTAAATAAGCTGGGAGCTGTGGTAACCAAAGGTGTGGCTAATGTACCCTGGCCCGGTAATCCAGTTCCCAGGATCGCTGAAGTTTACGGCGGTATGTTAAATGCCATCGGTCTGCAGAATCCTGGAATAGACGTATTCATTTCCAGAGATATTCCATTTTTAAAAAAGTATGACACAAAAATTATCGTAAATGTCTGCGGCAGATCCACAGAGGATTACTGTCAGGTAGTAGAACGGCTGGCAGATCAGCCAGTAGATATGCTGGAAATCAATATTTCCTGCCCAAATGTAAAAGAAGGCGGCATTGCTTTTGGACAGGATCCCAAAGCTGTGGAGGAGATTACAAAAGCCGTAAAAAAATATGCGGCACAGCCGGTAATTATGAAATTAAGCCCCAATGTGACGGATATTACCGTTATGGCAAAAGCGGCAGAAGCGGGAGGAGCAGACGCCCTGTCCATGATTAATACATTGACAGGTATGAAGATTGATGTGCAGAAGCGTCAGTTTGCCATTGCCAATAAAACTGGAGGCCTGTCAGGTCCTGCAGTGCGGCCGGTGGCAGTTCGTATGGTGTACCAGACCGCACAGGCTGTGTCCATACCGATTATCGGAATGGGCGGTATCCAGACTGCAGAAGACGCCCTGGAATTTATTCTGGCAGGAGCTGCGGCAGTCAGCGTTGGAACGGCAAACTTTGCCAACCCTGCTGCCACTATAGATGTGGTAAACGGTATTGAAGAGTACATGAGAATGAATCATGTGGAAGATATCAATGAACTGATTGGTGCGGTGAAGTAGGATATAAAGGCTCATGCTGAGGATATGCCTCTGGAGTCTCATATGGTATATGAATCCGGAAGGCTGAAAGATTTTCTGCCTCCGCTGTATCAGCTGTGGAAGGATTTGCCGGATCCCTGGGAGAATGTTCACTATGATCTCACTACAGAGCAGCAGCCGGACGGGACATGGAAACATAAATATGATAATAAACCGCATACCCATTAATTATTTGTATTTGTGGAAAATATAATTTGAGGAAACCGGAAAAACAGATCTTAAGAGGTCTGGTTTTCCGGTTTTACTGTTATGAATCAAAAATATCTGCAGGAAATAGAAGAATTTGGTATTGAACCTGGAATTTGTATCGTTTTAGTTTTAAGTATGCAGTGTCAATGAATCTGTGAAATACTTATCTGTTTTTATAGGGTATGTCAATTGTAAACCTGGTAAAAATATGATAAAATCAGTAAAACCTTAAAAGCGGAAAGGCAGAGGAGCATCTTCACTCTGCATCTGCAGCCAGGAAATCCGGAAAGCTTCGGATACAGATAATGAACAAGCAGATTTGAAATCTGCTTTTAGACAGATAAATGGAGGATATGAAAGGTATGGAACAGTATAAGCAGGAATTTATTGAGTTTATGGTAGCATCAGATGTTTTAAAATTCGGAGAATTTACATTAAAAAGCGGAAGAAAATCTCCTTTTTTTATGAATGCAGGTGCATATGTAACGGGAGCACAGCTGCGCAGGCTTGGACAGTACTATGCGAAAGCAATTCATGAAAATTATGGAGAGGATTTCGACGTACTGTTTGGACCGGCATATAAAGGGATACCGTTAAGTGTGGCAACTACCATTGCCTTTAGTGAACTCTATGGAAAAGATATCAGATACTGCTCAAACAGAAAAGAAGTAAAAGACCACGGCGATACAGGCATTCTGCTTGGAAGCTCCATGAAAGATGGGGACCGTGTTGTAATCATTGAGGATGTTACTACATCTGGTAAATCCATTGAAGAGACATTTCCAATTATTAAAGCACAGGGAAATGTAAATGTGGTGGGGCTTATGGTGTCCTTAAACCGTATGGAGCGGGGAAAAGGAGATAAGTGCGCTCTGGATGAGGTCAAAGATTTGTACGGATTTGAGACAAATGCCATTGTCACAATGGAAGAAGTTGTGGAATATCTTTATAATCGTCCATGTAATGGTAAAATTGTCATTGATGATACATTAAAAGCTGCTATCGACGCATACTATGAACAGTATGGTGCAAGATAGGGGATTTATGTTGTCTGATGCAGGAAAAACATTATAAAAAACTTCGTATTTTATGTAATATATTATTTTGGGTTTATATACTGGTATTGTTTTACTTTCTGTTTTTTGCGGAAATGGCAGGGCGAATGGACGAAAACAGGACTTACCATTATAACCTGGTTTTATTTAAGGAAATTACCAGGTTTATAAAGTACCGGCATCTGCTGGGCTGGGTCTGCGTGTTTCAGAATTTGATTGGGAATATTCTGATTTTTCTTCCTTTTGGAATGCTTGTTCCAATTCTGAGTAAAAGATACAAAGGATTCTTTATGGTAACACTGCTGAGCTTTGAGTTGAGTCTGGCGGTGGAGCTGATTCAGCTTATAACGAAAGTAGGCAGCTGTGATGTGGATGATATGCTGCTCAATACCATCGGAGGAATGCTGGGTTATGCATGTTATGTATGGCTTCGCAGAAGGAGGAGAAAGCACCGTGCCAAGTAGTCGCAGACAATATTTTCGAAAAACCAGAAAGGTCAGAAGACGGGAACAAAAAAATTCTGTTACCGGGATTTTATCCGGAATTTTTGGACTGACAGCACTTGTAATGTTTTTTGTATCAGTTATAAAAACATTTCAATCTGGCGGAAATTCAGGTTTTTTGCTGGGGACGGCAGGTCTTTTTGGACTGGTATTTGCAGCAGGTGCCTTTGCACTTGGAATTTTGGCCTTTAAAGAAAAAAATATTCGTCTGATTCCCCCAAGGACAGGGGCTGTGTCCGGCGGTATTTTAGCAGTCGTATATTTGGGACTTTACATTTATGGAATCATAATTTAATTCTGGCCGCTGTCTGACAGATGACGGTGGTCAAAAAATACAAAAGCCGCCGTGAACAGGATCTGGAACAGATAGGATGTTTGCGGCTCTTTTAATAAATGGGAAAATATCCGGTTTTCCAATTCTGTAAAATATCTCACAGAATAGATCAGCCGGTTTAGAGCAGGAAGGGAGTAAGTATCTTAGTGGAAAATAAAGAGATTTATCAGGAAACAGATGAAGCGTTAAAGGAGCGGCATACGCTTTTGGTTCTCCGGTTAAAGGAGATTTTGTCAGAGCGTACCGTGGAGGAAAGATACAGAGAATATTTTAAAGAAACAGCTGAGTTTCTTTTATATCTGGACAGGCTTTTAGAACAGGAGCAGAATCATACTTTATTTCAGGTATCTATGGAAGAATGTAAGAAAAGAAATGACAGGCTGTACGGCAGGTTTATGGGAGAACATTATGAAGCCTGCTTTGGAAATCCGTCATATGCTGTGAAATTATTTGGCCGGGAAGCAGGAGAGATGCTTTCCTTTATGTATTCTGAGCTGCAGGCCGGGACAGGTTATGTATTTGAGGGCAGAATGGATGCATTTGTTATGCTGGGAGAGCTGTTTGTACAGGTATATAATTGTTTTGAGGGGACCGTTGATCTGAAAGAAGCACGCCAGACAATTTACTGGTATTTTCATGATTACAGTGAAATTTTTGCCAAGCGGCAGGTAGAGGAAATGGTGGATCCCAAACTGGATTTCTGCACAAAAATTATAATGGAATCTGATTTGAGCGATCTTAGATATCTGTACCGGTATGGATTACCTGTGGGCGAAAACGAAATAAAAACGGCGGAATATTTAAACAGCATGCCGGAGACTGAGATTCAGGCTATGGCTGATACTTATACGGAAGGCTACCGCATTGGATTTGAAGTTACCGGAAAAGATATTTCGAAAAAGAAGACGGTAAGTCTTCATTACGCGCTGGGATTTGAGCGGATGATGCGGGCTGCAATTGGAAATTTTGAAAAGATTGGACTGCGCCCTACCATCGCAAAGGAGGCGTTTTCCTCTTTTTTTGGAAAAGGCGGTGCAAAACGGGGAGCATATTCTTCTTCCGTGAATAAACAGTATGATTTTGACCACCGTGAGGATAAAGCTTACTATTTCGATAAATCCTTTGTAGAACGCAGACTGGAAGCCTTAAGAACAGCCTTTGAGCAGAATAAAAAGGCGGCCGCAGAACATGGCGGGCCGGCAGTACTTGAAACCTTTGGAGAAGAACCCTTTTCGCCGGCTGTAAAAGAGGAAGCAATTCATTATTCAGAAAAGCAGCAGCAGCTTAATGTTTATCATGCCTCCATGTCCGGGCAGATAACCAATGAGTATGTAAAAGGAGAGGAGCGCAGCTTTACTATTATTGCCTATCCGGTTCCTGCAATCGGAAAACAATTTCCGGAAATATTTGCTGAAACTGTGAAAATTAATACACTGGATTATAAAAAATATCAGAATATCCAGCAGAAACTGATTGATGTTTTGGACACCGCAAGAGAGGTACGTATTAAAGGAAAAGGAGCAAACCAGACAGATCTCACCGTATCCATATGGGCGTTAGAAGAACCGGCCCGCCAGACAGCCTTTGAAAACTGTGTTGCCGATGTGAACATCCCTGTGGGGGAGGTCTTTACTTCGCCGGTATTAAAAGAGACCAGCGGGATTCTTCATGTATCAGAAGTGTTTTTAAATGAATTGCAATATCAGAATCTGACACTGGAATTTAAAGATGGTATGATTAAGAAGTACAGCTGTACGAACTTTGAAAAGATAGAAGAAAATGAAAAATATATCAAAGATAATGTGCTGATGCATCATGATACACTGCCCATGGGAGAATTTGCCATTGGAACCAATACAACAGCTTACCGGATGGGAAGAAAGTTTAAAATCAACGACAAACTGCCTATTTTAATTGCAGAAAAATGCGGCCCTCACTTTGCTGTGGGCGATACCTGCTATTCCCATGCGGAAGATATGAGGGTCTATAATCCTGACGGAAAAGAGATCATGCCCAGAGACAATGAAATATCTGTTCAGAGAAAAGAAGATATCAGCAAAGCCTATTTTAACTGTCATACAGACATTACCATTCCCTATGATGAACTTGACAGTATCATCGTTGTTCAGAAAAACGGAACAGAAATACCTGTTATTTTAGACGGAAAATTTGTAGTGCCGGGAACAGAAGAATTAAACGTACCTTTAGAATCATAGAAAAAGAGTACAGCTAATGAAACAACCAGTTTTAATTAGCAACGCTAATAAATCATATCATAATTTGTAATTAGAAATTGAACCCAATATACGTTACAATATTCACGAAAGCAATGAGCAGTGCCATCGGCAGCAGGGGCAAATAATGTGGCTGCTTGCAGACAAAAATATTTGCCCCTGCTGCCGATGATAGGGCGAAAGCCCGTGACCTGGAAAAGCGGAGATTTTCCAGGTTACAGCCCTGCTCAATATGTAAGGGAAAGATAGGGCGAAAGCCCGTGACCTGGAAAAGCGGAGATTTTCCAGGTTACAGCCCTGCTCAATATGTAAGGGAAAGATAGGGCGAAAGCCCGTGACCTGGAAAAGCGGAGATTTTCCAGGTCACAGCCCTGCTCAATATGTAAGGAAAAGATAGGGCGAAAGCCCGTGACCTGGAAAAACGGAGATTTTCCAGGTTACAGCACTGCGCAAAAAGTAGAGAGAGGCAGTGACTGCTTGCAGACAGTGCGCTCTGTAAACAAAGAACTATTAATTAATTTATTCACATAAAAAGGAGATTACAATTATGGCTAAAGTAGGAATTGTAATGGGTAGTGATTCCGATATGCCGGTTATGGCAAAGGCAGCGGAAATTTTAGAAAAACTGGGAATTGAGTATGAAATGACTATTATTTCCGCTCACCGGGAACCGGATGTTTTTTATGAGTATGCTACATCAGCGGAAAGTAAAGGATTTAAAGTAATTATTGCCGGCGCTGGAAAAGCAGCTCATTTACCGGGAATGTGCGCAGCTATTTTCCCGATGCCGGTGATTGGAATTCCTATGAAGACATCTGATCTTGGGGGTGTGGATTCACTGTATTCTATTGTTCAGATGCCATCCGGGATACCGGTTGCTACAGTTGCCATTAATGGTGGAGCAAATGCAGGGATTCTTGCAGCAAAAATTCTTGCTGCATCAGATCCTGAATTACTTGAGCGTGTGAAAGATTATTCTAAAGAACTGAAACAACAGGTTCAGGAAAAAGATGCGAAGCTGCAGGAAATCGGTTACAAAGCATACATGAAATAATCAGGGGAGGATTCATAATGGATTACAAAAACGCGGGAGTAGATATTGAAGCCGGATACAAATCCGTAGAATTAATGAAAAAACACGTTCAGGGAACCATGCGCCCGGAGGTGCTGACAAATCTTGGAGGATTTTCCGGAGCGTTTTCTATGGAAAAATTTAAAGAGATGGAAAAACCCACATTGGTTTCAGGAACGGACGGCGTTGGAACAAAGCTGAAACTGGCATTTATTCTGGACAAGCATGATACGGTGGGGATTGACTGTGTAGCTATGTGTGTCAACGACATTGCATGTGCAGGCGGCGAACCGCTGTTTTTCCTTGATTATATTGCCTGTGGAAAAAATACACCTGAAAAGATTGCGGATATTGTAAAAGGTGTGGCAGAGGGATGCAAGCAGTCAGATGCAGCGTTAATCGGCGGTGAGACTGCCGAGATGCCAGGCTTTTATCCGGAAGATGAATATGATCTTGCAGGGTTTGCGGTAGGTGTGGTAGATGAAAAAGACCTGATTACAGGAAAAGACTTAAAAGCCGGGGATGTGCTGATCGGTATGGCCTCTTCCGGTGTTCACTCTAATGGATTTTCACTGGTGCGAAAGGTATTCCGTATGGAAAAAGAGGCGCTGGATACGTATTATGATGAGCTGGGAACAACATTAGGGGAAGCCTTGATTGCTCCTACAAAAATCTATGTAAAAGCGCTGCATTCTGTAAAAGAAGCTGGAGTTACGATTAAAGGCTGCAGTCATATTACCGGCGGCGGATTTTATGAAAATATTCCCCGGATGCTTCCGGAAGGCAGACGGGCGTTTGTAAAAAAGGACAGCTATCAGATTCCGCCAATTTTTACATTGCTGGCAAGAGAAGGCAAGATTGAAGAACAGATGATGTACAATACATATAATATGGGGCTTGGAATGATACTGGCAGTAGAACCGGCGGATGCAGATAAAGCAATGGAAGCAATCCGGGCAGCAGGAGAGACACCATATATAGTAGGCCAGATTGAAGACGGAGAAAAAGGAGTTACTGTATGCTAAAAATCGCAGTACTGGTTTCCGGCGGCGGGACAAATCTGCAGGCGCTTATAGATGCAATTGAGAATGGTACGGTTACAAATGCTCAGATCGTATCTGTAATCAGCAACAATAAAAATGCTTATGCGCTGGAACGGGCAGAAAAACACGGGATTTTTCATCAATGCATTTCCCCCAAGGATTTTGAGATGAGGGAGCAGTTTCATGATGCGCTGCTGCAGGCTTTAGAGACGGCAGAGGCGGATCTGATTGTGCTTGCAGGGTATCTGGTAGTGATCCCTGAAAAGATGATAAAGAAGTATAGAAACCGTATTATTAATATTCATCCCTCTTTAATTCCTTCTTTTTGTGGAACCGGGTTTTATGGGCTGAAAGTTCATGAAGGGGCATTAAAAAGAGGGGTAAAGCTTACAGGAGCTACCTGTCATTTTGTGGACGAGGGAACAGATACCGGACCTATTATTCTGCAGAAGGCAGTGGAGGTGAAAGAAGATGATACCCCGGAAACCCTGCAGCGGCGGGTTATGGAAGAAGCAGAATGGGTGATTCTGCCAAGAGCGGTGCATCTGATTGCCAATGGACAGGTTTCTGTGGAAAACGGCTTTGTTAAGATTTCTCAGTAAGAGGAGGATAAGATGAAAGTATTAATCGTAGGAAGCGGCGGAAGAGAACATGCCATTGCAGATGCAGCGGCAAAAAGCAGTCGTGTGGATAAAATATACTGTGCACCGGGGAATGCCGGAATTGGTCAGATTGCGGAATGTGTTGCTATTGGCGCTATGGAGTTTGAAAAACTGGCGGCCTTTGCACAGGAAAAAGAAATTGATCTGACAATTATCGGTATGGATGATCCACTGGTTGGCGGTATTGTAGATGTATTTGAAGAAAAGGGACTGAGAGTATTTGGCCCTAGAAAAGATGCGGCAATCCTTGAAGGATCCAAAGCTTTTTCCAAAGATCTTATGAAAAAATATCAGATTCCAACAGCCGGCTATGAGACTTTTGATGATCCGAAAGCTGCGCTGGCTTATCTTGAGACCGCTAAGATGCCTATTGTATTAAAGGCAGACGGTCTGGCTCTTGGGAAAGGCGTTTTAATTTGTCAGACTCTTGAGGAGGCAAAGGCCGGCGTAAAAGAAATCATGGAGGACAAGAAGTTTGGCTCTGCAGGAAACCATATGGTTATCGAAGAATTTATGACCGGACGGGAAGTGTCTGTGCTGTCTTTTGTAGATGGAAAGACAATCCGGATTATGTCCTCAGCACAGGATCATAAGCGGGCAAAGGACGGAGACCAGGGGCTTAATACTGGTGGTATGGGTACATTTTCTCCAAGTCCGTTTTATACAAAGGAAGTGGATGAGTTCTGCAGAAAATATATTTACCAGGCAACGGTTGATGCTATGGCGGCAGAAGGAAGAGACTTTAAAGGCATTATTTTCTTTGGGCTAATGCTGACAGAAGAAGGGCCAAAGGTGCTTGAGTACAATGCCAGGTTCGGTGACCCGGAAGCCCAGGTTGTACTTCCACGGATGAAAAATGATATCATTGATGTAATAGAAGCATGTGTGGATGGCACCCTGGATCAGATTCAGCTGGAATTTGAAGACAATGCCTGCGTCTGCGTTGTACTGGCAAGTGACGGCTATCCGGTCGCTTATGAAAAAGGAAAAGTGATATCGGGTCTGGAAGAATTTGACCAGCACGAGGGATACTATTGTTATCATGCAGGAACAAAATTGACGGAAGATGGGAAATTTGCCACCAACGGCGGCCGTGTTCTTGGTGTGACTGCCAAGGGGAAAGATTTAAAAGAGGCCCGTTTGAATGCTTACAAAGCAGCGGAATGGGTTTCCTTTGACAATAAATATATGCGTCATGATATCGGAAAGGCAATTGACGAGGCTTAAAGAATGAAAAAAGGCGTTATTTTTGACTTGGATGGAACCCTGTGGGATGCGGCAGATCAGATTGTGGTTTCCTGGAATCAAACAATTTTGAGATTTCCCGAGGTTAGAGAGGTGCTTACCAGAAAGCGTCTGGAAGAGGAGCTTGGTAAACCTATGGATCAGATTGCTGTATCGCTGTTTCCATACTTGTCTTACCAACGTGCTGTTGAGATTATAAATGTCTGCGGTGAGGATGAGAACAGGTATCTAAAAGAACACGGAGCAGTTTTGTATCAGGGGCTGGAAGAAAGTTTTAAGGTGTTGTCAGAAGACTATCCTCTTTATATTGTCAGTAACTGTCAAAGAGGGTACATTGAAGCGTTTTTGGAATATTACCGGTTTACTGGTTATTTTCAGGATACCGAATGTTATGGAAATACACAAAAGTCAAAAGGCGATAACATACGCAGTCTGCTCCAGAGAAATCAGATTGATCGGGCGGTTTATGTAGGTGATACCATGGGCGATTATGAAGCCTGCAGACAGGCTGGGATTCCCTTTATATGGGCGTCCTATGGATTTGGAGAAGTGCGGGAAGCTGACGCAGAGATTTCATCCATTCTTGAGCTTCCAAAGATTTTGAAACATATCTGGAACCAGCTCTTTTGACGGCAGATATTTTCAGGCAGTGTATATAATTTTTTGAAAAAGAGAAGCAAAATAACAGCCCTGGGGATTGAAAGGTTGAATTTCAATCCCTAGGGCTGAATTTTATACAAGAAAGATTTAGCTTTGTTTTCTATAACATGAAGCCAGAATCATTCATACTGAGAATAGTAGTCGTCATACTGTTCACCGGTAATCAGATCAGATTCGCTGGTGATCAAACCAAGTGTTTGTAATGCTTCTATGGTGTGTCTGCAGTCTGCATTAAATTGTAAATAAGCATCTGTCGTATTCAGAGATTCATCCGGTCCTGAAGAGATACTTGTAACGTAACTGCCGCCAAATACCGGCTGTACGATGTCATTGTTCATGTATTTTTCTGGAGAAGGAGGCGATTTGATGCCGTCCTCGGAGTAGAAAATCAGTGACAGCGTATTGTAATAAGTATCTGCTGTTTCTTTATTCAGATCATCAATATTCAATGCAAGACTGCCTTCTTCTAGATCTTTTTTGTAGGCCTCAAAAATAACCTTTGCCTGTTTGGAAGTCAGTTCTATGTTGTGCTCTTCTATTGTTTTCCCCAGAGAAAGGGTTGAAAAATTACCGCCTCTAAGGTCTGCATCTTTATAATTTTCACATATGATATTTTTTAAATATATATCTGTATCAGATAATATCTTACGAAGCTGTGAAGCCGCACTTTGAGAATCGCTGAATGCTTCTTTAGTAACAGGAATAATGTAGGCTCTTGTTAAGTGCGAACCATCTGACAGATAATAGGTCAGTGTAATTCCAGTAGAAGTAATGGCTGTATCCTGGCTGTCGTCGCCGTAAGATGTATCGCTGTACAACGCGGTGTAGGAAAAGAAATCCTGGTTATTTTGATATTTTTTGTATTTCTGCTTGTGGTCTACGATTTCATGGTGGATATCAAGAATCTGCTGAATCATATCCTGATCGTCTGTAGTGAAATCCTGTGTGCTGGAGACTGTTACCGCTTCTATATTCCTTTTTTCCGGAACAGTTTCTTCAAAACGGAAGATATCTCCTTTTAGGCAGCCAAGAAATCCCAGTGTGATACCAATACAAATGATAAGCTGAGGCACAGATTTTCTTTTAAATACCCGAAAACGTTTCTGTAGAAGCATCTCAGCAATGAAATACCAGATGCCTGCAAAGATGGCCGTTAAAATCAGCAGAGCAGGAAAATAATATCTTGCTGTATGGAAAAACAGCTCGGAGAAGAAATAACCGGTGCCTAGTCCCGCCATACAAGCGATCAGCCAGCGAAAAACAGGCTTTAACCACCGTACAGCCACAATATCTCCGGAGGTTTCCAGTTGTCTGCGCTGATATAAAACTGCTGAAAATATAAGCAGCAGCACTGCCGGGATACAATAAAGCAGAATATATCTGCCCCCTGTTAAGGAAATAGAGACAGCAGCTCCACTGTCTGACGTTTTGGTCTGTACAGATACAAAGTAGCTTAAGAATGTATAAGGAGACAAAAACTCACCCTGGGAGGCGGAAGTATCATAAAATAGTGTCGTGTCCACACTGGAAAAACCAAAACAGATGGCTGCCAGAAGATTGGACAGTAAAAATTTAATCAGCCGGAAAACTGCCAGAATCAGAACAAAATAAGCTGCACTGGCACAGATATGCCCGCTGAGCATACAGCAGAAAACGCTGAGTGTGTAGAAGAAGAATGTCATTCCCATAACATACAGCAGCCAGAAGAAAAGATGCTCAACATTGGTAATCCCGCGGATAATACAAATAATCAGGCTGGATAAAAATGTAACCGCCTGAGGGATGACCAGAAACAGCAGTCCGGAAACATAGTTTGTAGTGAAAAGTTCACTTCGCTTCAGCGGCAGGGCATGAATCATATTGCAGCTTCTGGCAGAAAACAAATATGAAAACATGGCGATGGCACAAATAATTGAAAACAGGCAAATCAAAAAGACGCTCAGACCGGTATCGAGTGTAGAAGCCAGTGAGGTTAATTTCAAACTTGTAATATCACTTTCTGACAGCCCCGGATAGGAAGCGCCTGTCTGCATAAACAGAGACAGCGGAATAATAACCAGAAGAATAATCAGGTATAAGGTCCAGACCGGCCAGAACCGGTTAATATTTTTCTGAAAGATCGTCCGGTTAAAACAGGATGTCTTTGATTTCATAATTGGCCCCTCCCATTTCATAAATAAATATTTCTTCCAGAGACAGTGGTATGATGTCAATCAGCATTGGATGTTCTGCTTCCAGCCTGGCCTTTGCCTCCTGCGGATTCCCTTTAACGATTAAGGTGTATACGCGGCCGATATTGGACATATGCAGAATTTCAAAATCATCAGGCAGTGCCGGCATGCCTTCCTGAAATGCAACCTGAATTTTAGAAACAGATCCTTGAAGTTCTGTAAGTGTACGTTCCAGCATGATTTTTCCCTGATGCATAATTCCCACGTGGTCGCAGATATCTTCCAGTTCTCTTAGATTATGTGATGAAATCAGTACGGTAATGTCGTGTTCGGCTACCTCTGATAAAATAATTCCCCAGATCTGCCGGCGCATAACCGGGTCTAATCCGTCAATAGGCTCGTCTAGAATCATCAGTTCCGGTTTCGAACAGATAGCAAGCCAGAAGGCAACCTGTTTTTGCATTCCCTTTGAAAGATGCCGTATGTTTCGTTTCATATCTATTGCCGGAAAAAAGTCTTTGAGTCTGGAGAAAAGATCAGAGTCAAACCGGGGATAGATTCCCTGATAAAATTTTTTCATGTCCAGCGTATTTGCCTGGAGAAAATAAAACAGATCATCCGGAATATATGAGATCTTTTTTTTGGCATTTACATTATCCCACACAGGTTCACCGTCAATGAGAACAGAACCGGAATCCGGCTGATAAATGCCTGTAATATTTCGGATAATAGTAGATTTTCCGGCTCCGTTAGGTCCTACAAGTCCATAAACAGCCCCTTTGGGAACGTGCATAGAAACCTGATTCAGAGCTTTAAAACCGTGAAATTCTTTTGTAACATTATCTACCTGAATCAAGAATTGCCCCTCCTTTCCGCAGTCCGCAGAACATGATCACATAAATCAGAAACCGGGACAGATAAAAAAAGCAGCTCTGCAACAAGATCATCAAACCGGGTCAGAAGATCTTTCTGGCGTTTCGTCTGAGAGCTGCTGTTTGCAGAAGAAGCAAAGGTGCCTTTTCCAGGAACAGTATAAATATAGCCTTCATTTTCCAGCTCCCGGTATGCGCGTTGAATGGTATTAGGATTAATTGTGAGTGTAGAGGCAAGTTCTCTGACAGACGGCAGTTTCTCGTTTTCATGAATAGAGTGAGTGATCAGCAGCTGTCGGAGGTTGTCTTTAATCTGTTCGTAAAAAGGCCGGGTATCCCGGTAATTTAGTTGGAACATATACTCCTCCTTCTAAGTGTACCAATAAATATAATACAGTAACTATAGCATTCATACGCACCCATAGCAAGAAAGATAAACAGAAAAAAATCTTAAGACTTTTTGTAGCTACAAGCCATGCAGGGATAAAAAAGAGACTGCTGTTCTTAGGGAAAACTTGTTTTTCAAGAAGAACAGCAGTCTCTTTTTTAGACATATACGGCGCCAGCCGTAAACTGACAAAATCTATGATTTTGGAAGTTGCATGGCTTTTAAAATCATTAGGCATATACGGCGCCAGCCGTAAACTGACAAAATCTACGATTTTGGAAGTTGCATGGCGTTTAAAATCATTAGGCATATACGGCGCCTTATTTCGGTATAATTTTATTTCCAGGTTAGAACGGCGCTTCCCCAGGTCAGTCCGGCTCCGAATCCGGCCAGAACAATGGTATCTCCGGATTTAATCATCCCTTTCTGACGAACTTCATCCAGAAGCAGTGGAATAGAGGCACCGGAGGTGTTTCCGCAGTGGTCCATGTTACATGGAAATTTATCCATGGAAATTTTTAATTTGTGTGCAATAGACTGGTTAATTCTTAAATTTGCCTGATGAAGCAGGAATAAATCTACATCTTCCGGTGTCAGTCCGGCGTCATCTAATGTTTTAAGAATACTTTTAGGAACCGTTTTTACCGCAAACTTAAATACTTCCGGGCCATTCATATACAGAAAATCCATTGGTTTTTCTTCAGGGACAAAAGGATTATGATTTTCTCTGTTTTTCACAATTAAAGCGTTGCTTTTATTTCCGTCGCTTCCAAGGGAACAGGCCATAAGACCTGTGTCGGCAGCCTCTACCACGGCGGCGCCTGCTCCGTCGGCAAAGAGTACGCAGACAGACCGGTCGTTCCAGTCAACAATTCTTGACAATGTTTCAACTCCAACCAGCAGTGCATTTTTATACATTCCTGACTGAAAAAAGGAGTCTGCCGTACTGAGGGCATAAATAAAACCGGAGCATGCGGCATTTAGATCAAATGCAGCTGCCCTGTCCGCTCCAAGACGCCCCTGTATATCGCAGGCAGTGCTTGGAACAAGAGTATCTGCCGTACAGGTGGCCACAATAATCAGGTCAAGGTCCTCCGGTTTCATATGAGCGTCATCCAGAGCTTTTTTTGCTGCTTCATATGCCATAGAAGCAGATGTTTCATGTTCGGAAACAAGATGTCTAGAATGGATGCCGGTACGGCTGCTGATCCATTCATCATTTGTATCTACAATTGTAGAAAGAAAATCATTTGTTGCAATATTTTCAGGAAGATAGCTTCCTGTACCTATAATTTGTGCTCGCATATGTATCACCATTTCATTTTAGTTTGATAATCAAAATAATATACAAGAAGTATAAAAAAAAACGATAGGTTTGTCAATAATAGAAAAGCGGAAATGTATTAATATGGAATGTCAGGCATATATTGAAAATTATAAAGAAAACGGAAAGAGGATACTATATGGCGGTACAGATCATATTAGATGCCGGACACGGTGGATTTGACAACGGAGCAGTCTTTCGGGAAAGAAACGAAAAGGATGAGGTGCTGAGGCTTGCGCTGGCAGTAGGTGAAAAACTGGAACAGGCCGGGTATCCGGTGGGATATACAAGAACGGAGGATATTTATGAATCTCCCTATCAGAAGGCACAGAGGGCCAATGAGATGGGAGGGCAGTTTTTTATTTCTTTTCATAGAAATTCTGCCATTGAAGACAATCTGTATCAGGGCGTTCAGGCTCTAGTCTGCGATATGGAAAACGAGGAATCCGTTATGCTTGGGGAAAATATAAACCGGGAAATGGAAAAACTGGGTTTTCGGAATCTGGGAACAGAAGCAATTCCTGATCTGATAGTTTTAAAAAATACCCAGATGCCGGCGGTACTTGTGGAAATTGGATTTATAAACAGTGAAGAAGATAACGAACTATTTGATACAAAGTTTGAAGAAATTGTTCAGGCGGCGGTTAACGGAATTGAACTGACCCTCCCTGTTAAAGTCCAGGAAGTGGAAACCACCCATCGGTTTTTTGTTCAAACCGGCCTTTTTAAATATGACGTAAATGCTGCCTATCAGTTAGAGCGCCTGCAGATACTGGGATTTGACGGAACAATTCATTATGAAGAGCCGTATTACGGTGTCTGGGTGGGAAGCACTCAGACTCTTGAAGAGGCGGTAGATCTGCAAAACCAGCTGCGTGAAAATGGCTATTCCACGTTTATTGTAGCAGAATAAAATCTTTACATTTGTCGGCTATTTGTTATAATTTAAGAATATTTCAGATCTATTTTATCAAATCCAGATACATGTCAGATGTGCGCTTTAGAACAGGAGCGCCAATGAAACAAAGTATTCTTTTAAGTTTTTTTAGTCCCGGTGAATGGAAAACAGAATATTCAAAGACAGAGCTGTTCTCGGATTTATTTGAACAATGGCCGGAGCTTATCTGCATTGACTGTAAAAACAACAAAGATCCGCGGTCTCTTAAGCTGTTAAGAGAAGCGGATCTGACTGTAGTATGGTTAAAGCAGGATCCTGTCCTGCTTAAGAATTTTTTTGAACAGTTCAACAGGGCAGACAGGAATGTTATTTTTATTATTTATGATTATTTTGAATTGTCAGACTGGAATAAATCATGGCTGATTCAAACTTATCGAATCCAGGAAGAACAGATTTGTGTGCTTCCGTACAATTCACGAATTGGATGGCTCAGCGAGAAAGGACGATTAAAGCAGTACCTGAAAAGCCCCTGTGGAAATGGGATTTCAGAGTATTGCAGTGAGTTTTATTGGTCTTTCAAAGAAGCCTGCAGAAAAATTTATCAGGCACTGACAAGATCTTCCGGCAGCTTCATGTAGATTTTAATAATGCGGTTTTTATCTTTCATGGAAACCTGAAGGAAAACGCCGTTGGGGGCAGTAACAGATTCCCGCAGCTTTGGCAGATGATCCAGCAGACCGATCATATACCCTGCGATGGAGTCATAGTCATCAGATTCAAAATTTACTCCCAGCATATCGCTTAAATCTTCCAAATTCATAGAGCCTTCCACCAGATATTCTGCGGGAGATATTTTTACAACAGGATTGTCATCTTCCTCATCGTATTCATCCTGAATATCTCCTACAATTTCTTCTAACAGATCTTCCATTGTAATAAGGCCGGAGGTAACCCCGTATTCATCTAGAACAATAGCAATATTAATAGAAGAGCTTCTCATTTCTACAAGCAATTCAGCAGTATTTTTCTGCTCGTAAGTAAAATATGGTTTTCTCAGTATATTCCGCAGAGAGAATGCGTCTTTGTCTTCACATAAAAGAAGATCTTTGACATTTAAAATTCCTGTGATGTCATCAGGACTTTCTTCATAAACCGGAATTCTGGTGAATTTATCCTGGCGGAAAATTGCAAGCAGCTCCTCATATGAACTGTCTGCCTGGGCAAAGGTCATATCAATTTTAGGTACCATGATTTCCCTTGCCTGAGTGTCGCCGAAATCAAACATATTGTTGATCATTTCTTTTTCTTCTGTTTCAATGACGCCGGATTCATGGCCAACATCTACGATGGTGCGCAGTTCGCTTTCTGTCATAGTTTTTTGTGCTTCATCCGCCTGAACACCCAGAAGTCTTAAAAGGCCCATAGCCAATGCCTGAATAATAAAAATAACGGGCGTCATGATTTTCATGATAATCCATATAATTTTGGCAAACCGGAGGGAAATTTTTTCTGCACGGATAGTTGCCATTGTCTTAGGAGAAATTTCACCAAAAATCAATATTAAAACGGTCAGTATGCCGGTAGCAATACCGGCTCCTGCATTGCCAAACAGCTGAATGGCCAGTGTGGTTGCCAGAGAAGATGCAGAAATATTCACGATGTTATTTCCGATTAGAATTGCGCTGAGCATTTTTTGTGAGTTATCAGTTACTTTTAATACCATTTCCGCGCGTTTATCTCCTGCTTCGGCAAGAGAACGCATACGTATTTTATTAGAGGTTGTCAGCGCTGTTTCAGAAGATGAAAAAAATGCAGATAACGCAAGCAGTACAACCAGTATAATAAGCTGAAATAGAATGGCCGGATTCAAATAATCACCTCGTATTTAAAAATTTACATATATATCATGTACAAAAAGTAATATGTCTTTTCACTATATCGTAAAATGTAAAAAATGGCAAATGCAAAATAATTTCAATAATTGCATGAAAAGTATCATATATCCTGAAAGTCTGACATATATATAGTAACAGGAGGAATGATTATGGAAAAAACGATCAGACAGGAAGGGAAAGGTTTAAAAATTTTAAGCACGCTGTTATTGATGTACGTAATCACAGGAGTAATGCTGCTGGTGCTTGCTCTGCTTTTGTACAAGTTCCAGCTGAATGAAAAATTTGTATCAGCGGGTATTATTGCTGTATACATAATAACAGGGCTTATCGGAGGGCTTGTAATCGGAAAAAGAATGGGAAGACATAAGTTTTTATGGGGATTGTTTTCCGGGACCGTATATTTTCTGATTTTATTTGCCGGTTCTGCTGCCATGAATCATGGAGTGCCCGAAAATCTAGTAAGAATGGCTACTGTATGGGTGATGTGTGCCTGTGCCGGAATGCTGGGAGGAATGATCAGCAAAGGGGAACGTTAAGTTCAGGGTTTTTACTCTATAGGAAAGACTGTGTTGTGATAAAGCTGAAAAGTGCCGATTCCTATAGAGCAAAAAACGCTCCGCTGATGATCGCACTGCGGTGGAATGGAGTCATGCCGCAAAAGCGACCCGCCGCAGGCGGAGAATGTGCTTTGCACATTCTTTTTATGCAGAATCAATTTCAGAAAAATACTTTCTTTATAAAAAAAATTGTGTTATACTTCCAATAACTTATTTATGTATGAAAGGAGCTTTTGAATTATGAAGCATGTTAAAACATTAAATACAAAAAGATTACAGAAAACAGTAAAAAAAGGCGGATGCGGTGAATGTCAGACATCCTGTCAGTCAGCATGCAAGACTTCCTGTACAGTAGGAAATCAAAGCTGTGAGAGCCAGAAATAGCAGTGCAGAAGTAATTACATAAAACAAACAAAAGGGCCGTATGAGTGCATACGGTCTTTGTGCGTTTGGCAGAAACAATTTGAGAAAGTGAGGAACGAAAGTTTTGATTCACCAGTATAAAAACAATGGGTTTAACATTGTTTTGGATGTTAACAGCGGAGCCATTCATGTTGTGGATGATACTACCTATGACGTAATTGCTCTGTATGAAAAACATGATAAGGAAGGCATTGTCTGTAAGTTAAAGGACCGGTATCCTGAAAGGCTGATTGAAGAATGCTATGAGGAAGTAAAAGAACTGGCAGATTCACAGCAGTTGTTTACGGAAGATGAGTATGAAAATTATATCATGGATTTCAAAAAACGGCCCACGGTAGTAAAGGCACTGTGCCTGCATATTGCTCATGACTGTAATCTGGCCTGCCGGTACTGTTTTGCGGAGGAAGGCGAGTATCATGGCCGCAGAGATCTTATGAGTTTTGAAGTGGGAAAAGCCGCTTTGGACTTTTTGATTGCCAATTCCGGGAGCCGCCGGAACCTGGAAGTAGACTTCTTTGGCGGAGAGCCGCTGATGAATTTTCAGGTAGTCAAAGATCTGGTTGCCTATGGGCGGGAGCAGGAAAAAATTCATGATAAAAATTTCCGGTTTACCCTGACTACAAACGGAGTGTTGTTAAACGATGACGTTATGGAGTTTGCCAACCGTGAGATGGCCAATGTGGTTTTAAGTATTGACGGGCGTAAATCAGTACATGACTATATGCGTCCGTTTCGAAATGGTAAAGGAAGCTATGATCTGATTGTGCCTAAATTCCAGAAATTTGCAGAGAGCAGAAATCAGGACAGATATTATGTGAGAGGAACCTTTACCCATCACAACCTGGACTTTGCCGATGATGTGCTGCATTTGGCAGATCTGGGATTTCAGCAGATTTCTGTGGAGCCGGTAGTTGCCCCTGCCGATATGGATTATGCGATCCGGGAGGAAGACCTTGAAACTTTATTTCATGAGTATGATAAACTGGCCGCCGAAATGGTGCAGCGCAAAAAAGAAGGAAAAGATTTTAATTTCTTTCATTTTATGATTGATCTGGAAGGGGGGCCCTGTGTGGCCAAGCGGTTATCTGGCTGCGGTTCGGGGACAGAGTATCTGGCGGTTACTCCCTGGGGAGATCTTTATCCGTGTCATCAGTTTGTTGGAAATGAAGAATTTAAAATGGGAACGGTTTTTGAGGGAGTTAGAAATACCGAACTTAGAGACGAGTTTAAGTGCTGCAATGTCTATGCAAAAGAAAAATGCAGAAACTGTTTCGCAAAATTTTACTGCAGCGGAGGCTGCGCGGCCAATTCTTATAATTTCCATGGAAGTATTAATGACGCATATGATATCGGCTGCGAACTGCAGAAAAAACGGATAGAATGCGCGATTATGATAAAAGCCGCTATGGCGGAGTAGTTACATAGAAAGGATCAAATAATATGAAGAAAAAGAAATCAGTCATAGTATTTGTCGTATTCCTTGCAATTGTGGCAGCGCTTGGCTATTATTCCTTTGGCATTGTTAAAGGAACCATGGCAAAAGACAGCGATGCAGGAGTGAAGCTGGGCCTTGATTTGTCCGGCGGCGTCAGCATTACCTATCAGGTAGTGGGAGATGAGAAACCTTCAGCAGAGGATATGAAAGATACTGTGTACAAGCTGCAGAAACGTGTGGAGGGATACAGTACAGAGGCAGAGGCCTATCAGGTTGGAGATAACCGGATTGCTGTGGAGATTCCGGGGGTTACAGATGCCAATGATATTTTAGAAGAGCTTGGACAGCCTGGCTCACTGGAATTTCAGACCAGCGACGGTGAGGCTTTTATGACCGGTGATATGATTGCAGATGCTCAGGCCGGAACTTATCAGGATCAGACAACCGGAGCCAAAGAGTACATTGTTTCACTGAAACTGACGGATGAAGGGAAAAAGGTATTTGGCGATGTTACCAGTGCCAACATCGGCAAGACCCTGCCAATTGTATTTGACGGGGAGACTATCAGCAATCCTACTGTTCAGAGCGCTATTACAGACGGTGAAGCTCAGATTACCGGTATGGCAAATTATGAGGAGGCTGAAAATCTGGCATCCACCATTCGGATTGGTTCTCTGTCACTGGAGCTTGAGGAGCTGCAGTCAGAGGTGGTTGGTGCAAAGCTTGGTTCGGAAGCCATTTCCACAAGTATTAAAGCAGCAGCAATTGGTCTGATTGTTGTCATGATTTTTATGATTGTGTTTTATCTGATTCCGGGGCTTGCAGCAGCAATTGCGCTGTTGATCTATACAGGAATCATTCTGGCAATTCTGCATTTATATGACATTACGCTGACACTGCCTGGTATAGCAGGTATTATACTATCTATTGGTATGGCTGTGGATGCAAACGTCATTATTTTTGCCAGAGTAAAGGAAGAGATTGCCGCTGGAAAAAGTGTTTCACAGTCCGTACAGACGGGGTTCCGCAAGGCGATGTCCGCAATTTTAGACGGAAATATTACAACACTGATTGCGGCGGCGGTGCTGGGACTTAGAGGCTCTGGAACAGTAAAAGGATTTGCCAGCACATTGGCTATCGGTATTATATTCTCCATGTTTACAGCATTGTTTATTACCCGCTGGATTTTAAAAGCGCTGTATGGCATGGGATTTCAGGATAAGAAATTCTATGGTGAGAAAAAAGACCGGAAACCCATCAATTTTCTTGGCAAACGCGGTTTGTTCTTTGTGATTTCCATTGCGGTAATTGTGATTGGATTTGCAGGCATGGGATACCATAAATCAGCAGATGGCAATATCTTAAACTATAGTCTTGAGTTTGTGGGAGGTACTTCCACTACCGTTACATTTAATGAAGATTATTCCATTGAAGAAATTGACGAAAAGATTGTTCCTGTTGTGGAAGATATTACAAAAGACGCGAATATTCAGACACAGAAGGTTCAGGACAGCAATGCTGTGATTATCAAGACAAGAGATCTGTCTTTAGATGAGAGGGAAGACTTTAATAAGGCGATGTCTGAAAACTTCGGGGTAGATGAAAAAGAGATTACATCTGCTAATGTCAGCTCAACAGTCAGTGATGAGATGAAGACAGATGCCCTATGGGCGGTGGGCATTGCCACTGTATGTATGCTGATTTATATCTGGTTCCGCTTTAAAGATCTCAGATTTGCCGGCAGTGCGGTTATTGCCCTGCTTCATGATGTGCTGATTGTATTTGCCTTTTATGTGCTGTCACGGACATCCGTGGGAAATACTTTCATTGCCTGCATGTTGACCATAGTAGGTTATTCAGTAAATGCTACCATTGTTATCTTTGACCGTATTCGTGAGCATCTTAAGGTGAAAGCGGCCAGAACAAAGGGCGAGCTGAAAGAGATAGTAAATGCAAGTATTACGCAGACATTATCTAGGAGTATCAATACGTCACTGACAACATTTATTATGGTATTTGTGCTCTTTATTTTCGGAGTTTCATCTATCCGCGAATTTGCCACACCGCTGATGGTGGGTATTGTCTGCGGCGCATATGCTTCGGTATGTATTACCGGCGCTTTATGGTATGTCTTTAAGACAAGATTTGGGAAGAACAGACTGCCGGATGAGATTGTGCCGGAGAGCGGAAAGAAAAAGAAGAAAAAATAAAAAGTATGTAAAAGAAACAATACAGTATGAAAGAATAAGGTTCTGTGTGAGAAATTGCACAGAGCCTTATTTGTTGTCAGGCAGGAGCCTGTTTCATGTTGTGAAATTGCTAGATATTTTTCAACACTCCTCCTGCAACTGTTGATTGATGGTCCGGTTCTGAGTACAGTATACTATTACCAGACAACAGGTTGTCCTGTTATGGAGGATAGATATATGGCGTATATAGAGTTTGATCATGTAATAAAAGAGTATCGGACAGGGGAGACATCCATTAAAGCTCTGGATGATGCTTCTTTTACTGTAGAAAAAGGAGAGCTGGCAGTGATTCTCGGCTCTTCGGGGGCTGGAAAGACGACGGCTTTGAATATTTTAGGCGGGATGGATACTGCTACTTCAGGGCGGGTGCTGGTAGACGGGTGTAATATCGCTGAATACAGCACAAAGCAGCTGATCGGATACCGGCGGACCGATATCGGGTTTGTTTTTCAGTTTTATAATCTGGTTCCCAATCTGACGGCTCTTGAAAATGTGGAGCTGGCCTCACAGATCTGTGGGGATTCTCTGGATGCAGTAGAGACATTAAAAAAAGTAGGGCTTACCGAAAGAATGGATAACTTTCCGGCACAGCTTTCCGGAGGAGAGCAGCAGCGCGTCTCCATTGCACGGGCCATTGCCAAGAATCCAAAGATACTGCTCTGTGATGAACCTACGGGAGCCCTGGATGATACCACCGGAAAACAGATTCTGCAGCTGCTGCAGGATACCTGCAGAAAAGAAAAAATAACAGTCCTTATTATTACTCATAATTCGGCGCTGGCGCCTATGGCGGACCGGCTGATTCGTTTTAAAAGCGGAAAAATTGTAGAAATAACCTGCAATGAGCATCCGGTGCCCATTGCGGAGATTGAGTGGTGATTCCTATGAAGAAGGCATATAGGAAAGATATCTGGCGTACTGTAAAAAATGAAAAAAAGAGATTTCTTTCGATTCTGCTGATTACTATGCTGGGCGTCACTACCCTGACCGGTGTGACGGCGGCCTGTGCGGATCTTCGTTATTCTGCTGACCGGTTTTATGATACTCAGAATCTATATGACATCAGTGTGGTTTCCACACTGGGTCTGACAGAGGATGATGTAGATGTACTTTCCCGGATGGATGGGGTAAAAGCGGCGGAAGGCTCCTACAGTGAAACGGTAGATACACAGACGGATGGCCTGCACAGAAGTGCTGAAGTTAAAGTGCTAAGCAGTCAGGGGATGAATGAACCATATGTGCTGGAGGGAAGACTTCCGGTGAAAAAGGATGAGATTGCGGTTACGGAGAATTACATCAGTGAAACCGGTAAGTCAGTGGGGGATACGGTGGAATTTTCGCAGCGGGAAGTGGAGGATGCCCAAGCAGAGCCGGTATTTGAACATCTTTCATATACAATTACTGGTGTTGTCATTGATGCTGCCAATGTAAACAGTGCGGAAGGTTCAGCGTCTTTTCGGGCGTCTTCATCTGCAGATTATACTTTTTTTGTTCCCGCAGGCGCTGTCAGCAGTGAAGTTTATACAGCCGTTTATCTAACACTGTCTGATACAAAGGATTACCAGTGCTATTCGGAACAGTATCAGAATCGGGTGGATGAGGTTGTCCAAAAGATTGAAACAGAAATTAAATCTCAAAGAGAACAGGCAAGGTATGATTCTGTAACAGGCGAAGCAAATGCAAAAGCAGATGATGCCCAGCAGGAAATGGATGATGAATTTAGTAAGGCAGAAAAAGAGATCAAAGAGGCCTGGAATGAAATATCAGATGGACGCCAGGCGCTGACCCATGGTCAGGAGCAGCTTCTTTTACAGGAGGAGCAGGCAAAGGAAGCGTTTGCAAAAGCGCGCCGGAAACTGGAGGATGGACTGGCTGAAATCAGAGAAAATGAGACAAAGCTGGAACAGTCAGAAGCAGAGTTAAAGCAGGGAGAGAGCCAGTTAAAATCAGCAGAGCTAGAGCTGGAAACGGAACAGAAATCCGCTGCAGAGCAGTTTGAACAGGCTGCCGGGGAGCTTCTTTTGCAGGCCGAGCAGACAAAGCAGGCATACAATACGCTGTCTGAACAGGCCGGCCAGGCTGCCGGAATGCTGGGGCCGCTGTGGCCAAAAAAGGAATGGCAGGCGTATTTGACGGCAGTAAAAACGGGAGACGGAGAGAAAGAAAAGGAACAGTTTTTAGAAAGCCTGCAGTCCAAGACAGACCTTATGGTATATCAGCTTGAGGAACAGATAGCAGGCTTAAACCCAGAGGCTTCCGATTATCAGGAACAGTTAGAGGCTTTCAATGCGAAGAAGCAGGAGCTGGAAAAACTGCCCACGTCTATGGATGCATTGGTCTTGGGAATAGGACAGCTTCAGATGGTCTCACGACAGATTGAGGACGGCCAGAAACAGCTGGAAAAACAGCAGGAAGCGGCAGATGCACAGTTTTTTGAGGCATGGGAAACCATAAAGGAACAAAAAGCAGAGCTTGCGGATGGAAAAGCGGCGCTTAAGGAAGGCCGCCGGCAGCTTGAAGAGGGGAAGCGGCAGCTAAAAGACGGGGAAGATGAGCTTAAGATTCAGGAAGAAAAGGCGGAAGATCAGATAGCAGATGGGAAAAAGCAGCTGGAAGATAGTGAAAAGGAGCTAAAAGACGGCGAGGCAGAGTTAAAGGAGCAGGAAGCAGAGTTTTATGATAAGAAGCAGGAGGCGGAGACAGAAATTGCTGAGGCACGCAGAGAGATTGCGGATATTGATATGGCTCAGTGGTATGTGCAGGACCGCAGTTCCTTAAGCGGCTACAGCAATATTCAAAGCGACTCCGGTTCCATAGAGGCCCTTGGAACTGCATTTCCGGTAGTGTTTTTAATTGTAGCGGTATTGATCGGGCTGACAACCATTACCCGTATGGTGGAGGAAGAAAGAGGGCTTATCGGCACATATAAAGCTCTTGGATTTTCCAGTGGTGAAATCCGCCGGAAATATATTGTTTATGCGGTGGCAGCCTGTCTGCTAGGAGGCATTATCGGAGATCTGTGCGGATTTATTCTGCTGCCGAAGATCATTTTTATTATATTTGATACCATGTATCTGCTGCCGGAGTATTTCCTTCGGTTTCATCTGTTTTACGGCCTTGGAGGTCTGCTGCTGTTTTTGCTTGGAATAGCGGGAGCAGCGGTTTATGCCTGCCGGATGGAGTTAAAACAGATGCCTGCGGTGTTAATGAGACCAAAGGCGCCTCACGCAGGTTCTAAAGTATTCTTGGAGAGAATGCCGTTTTTGTGGAAGCGTTTTTCCTTTTTAAATAAAGTAACGGCGCGGAATCTGTTTCGGTATAAGAAACGTCTTGTTATGACAGTTTCCGGAATTATGGGCTGTACTGCGCTGGTGATCTGCGGGTTTACTATTAAAGATACCGTATCAGATCTTTTGCCAAAGCAGTATGAGCAGATTTATCAGTACGATCTTTTAGCCGCCGCTGCGGCGGATGATAATGAAAAACTGCTGTCCTATCTGGATTCAGAGGGAGAGGTGGAAGATTATATAAATGTGCTGACGGATTCCGTAAAAGTGAAAAATCAGCAGGGGAAAGAAGAAAAGCTCCAGCTGATTGCAGTGCCAAAGGGAGAATCTCTGGATACGTATATCAGGCTGGAAAGTCTGGCAGGTGAAAAGCTAAAGCTCAAAGACGGGGAGATTTATATTACCCAGAATGCATCCAGAGTACTTGACTTTGACCGTTCAGATACGGTTTATATTCAGACTTCCGGGCTGGAACAGGCAGGCGTGCAGGTGACCCAGATTGTTCAGAATTATCTGGGAAATACAGTTTATATGACCCAGAAGACCTATGAGGATCTGTTTGATGAATATAAACCGAACGGAGTTTTAGCGCATTTTTCAGAGGCATGTAAGGATCAGACAGCTTATACTGAGAATTTAAGCCGGTTAGACGGGATTGTATCAGCAGTCAGCACTGAGGAGATGAAAACGGATTTTTCCGCAGCATTTTATCTTGTGAATATGGTAGTTTATGTGATTTTGATTCTTGCGGCAGGACTGGCATTTGTAGTATTGTTTACGCTGTCCACAACAAATATTTCGGAGCGGATCCGGGAGCTTGCCACGATAAAAGTACTTGGTTTTTATGACAGAGAAGTGCATTCTTATGTAAACAAAGAGACATTAATACTGACGGCTATGGGAATTTGTCTTGGGCTGCCCCTGGGGCATGTACTTGGCAATGTCCTTGCAGGGGTGCTGAATATGCCGTCTATTCAGTTTGCAGCATCTATACATCCTGTCAGTTATGTAATTGCAGCAGTGGTTTCTTTTTGCTTTGCGCTGATTGTAGATCTTGTTACAAACCGGATTCTGGACCGAATTAATATGGTGGAGGCATTAAAGAGTATTGAATAACACAGAATGGTTTTATTTTGGAAGGGACAGTTTTATAATGGCAGCGGGAATCTATCTGCTGGCAGTTAATTTTGCAGGTTTTATTCTGATGGGAGCAGATAAACGCCGGGCCAGGCACGGCAGATGGAGAATTTCGGAAAAAACTTTTTTTATTGTCAGCCTGCTGTTTGGCAGTCTGGGAACCTGGGCGGGGATGTATGCATTCCGGCATAAAACAAAACATCTGAAATTTGTTATTGGCATTCCGGTTATACTGGTCCTTCAGATCTTGCTGCTTTCCTGGATTATGTGCTGAGGCAGCAGCGCAAAAGGAGAAACTGAATTGCGAATGTCTGCTTTACATTGGCTTTCAGATTGCTTATAATGAGACAGAATAGGCAAAAATAAGTAAAAATATGCGAGGCTGCCATGCAGCCGCCTGCATGAGAATAAACGGAGGAAATAACAATGTATTCACTTGAAGAAGTTAAAGCAGTGGATGTGGATGTGTACAATGCCATCCAGGATGAGATGGACAGACAGAACAGCCATATTGAATTAATTGCTTCTGAAAACTGGGTAAGTCCTGCAGTAATGGCTGCTATGGGCAGTATTATGACAAATAAATATGCGGAAGGGTATCCAGGAAAAAGATATTACGGAGGCTGCGGCTGTGTGGATGTAGTAGAGGAGCTTGCCATAGAGCGTGCGAAAAAGCTGTATGGAGCAGAGTATGTCAATGTGCAGCCACATTCCGGCGCTCAGGCAAATATGGCGGTACAGTTTTCACTGCTGAAGCCCGGAGATACCGTTATGGGTATGAATCTGGATCACGGCGGACATCTGACACACGGAAGTCCTGTGAATTTTTCAGGTGTTTATTTTAATATTGTTCCTTACGGCGTCAATGATGAAGGATTTCTTGATTACGAAGAAGTTATGAAAACTGCCATGGAATGCAGGCCAAAAATGATTATTGCTGGGGCAAGCGCATATGCAAGAACCATTGATTTTAAAAAGTTTCGTGAGATAGCCGATGCATGCGGTGCATATCTGATGGTAGATATGGCTCACATTGCGGGACTGGTTGCAGCGGGGCTGCATCCAAATCCAATGCCTTATGCGGATGTTGTGACTACTACAACACATAAGACTCTGCGGGGCCCAAGAGGCGGCATGATTCTTGCTTCCAAAGAATCTATGGAAAAGAATAATTTTAATTTCAATAAAGCTGTTTTTCCGGGGATTCAGGGAGGTCCTCTGATGCATGTTATTGCCGCAAAGGCAGTATGCTTTAAGGAGGCGTTAGACGACAGTTTTAAAGTTTATCAGCAGAATATTCTTGATAATGCCCAGGCTCTGGCAAAAGGACTGATGGACAGAGGAATTAAGATTGTTTCCGGGGGAACGGACAATCATTTGATGCTTGTAGATCTGACAACTTTTGACCTCACCGGAAAAGCAGTGGAAAAGCTGCTGGATGAAGCACATATTACTGCTAATAAAAATACAATTCCGAATGATCCAAAATCTCCGTTTGTAACAAGTGGTCTTCGTCTTGGGACACCTGCGGTAACATCCCGGGGATTAAATACGGAGGATATGGATACTGTGGCAGAGGCCATTGCCCTGGTAATTAAAGAGGGTGAAGCCGGTGTAGAAAAAGCCCAGGCTCTTGTAAAAAGTCTGACAGACAAGTATCCGTTAAAATAAGCAGGAAGGAAAAGAGCTCTGTGAAGGGAAGACAGAGTGGGAAAATATTATGATAGATATTAGATTTTTAAGAGAAAATCCCGAAATTGTAAAACAGAACATTAAAAATAAATTTCAGGACAGAAAACTGCCTCTGGTGGATGAAGTCATTGAACTGGATGAAAAAGCCCGCGCCGTACAGCAGGAAGCTGATAATCTGCGTGCCAACAGAAATAAGATCTCCAAACAGATCGGAGCTTTGATGGCTCAGGGAAAGAAAGAAGAAGCTATGGCCTTAAAGGAGCAGGTTGCTAAGGATGCCAAAAAGCTGGAAGAGCTGGAGGAGCAGGAAGCACAGCTGCAGGAAAAAATCAGACAGGATATGATGGCAATTCCAAATATCATTGACCCTTCTGTTCCAATCGGAAAAGACGACAGTGAAAATGTGGAGGTGCAAAAGTACGGGGAGCCCGTGGTTCCTGATTTTGAGATTCCGTATCATACGGAAATCATGGAAAAATTTGATGGAATTGACCTGGATGCGGCAAGAAAGGTTGCAGGAAATGGTTTCTATTATCTCCAAGGAGATATCGCAAGACTGCATTCTGCAATGACGGCCTATGCCAGAGATTTTATGATTGACCGGGGATTTACCTACTGTATCCCGCCGTTTATGATTCGAAGCAACGTGGTAACCGGTGTTATGAGCTTTGAAGAGATGGATGCCATGATGTATAAGATTGAAGGCGAGGATCTGTACCTTATCGGTACTTCTGAGCATTCCATGATCGGTAAGTTTATAGATACAATTATAGAAGAAGAAGCTCTGCCCAAAACCCTTACAAGCTATTCTCCATGTTTCAGAAAGGAAAAAGGTGCTCACGGAATTGAGGAGAGAGGTGTATACCGGATTCATCAGTTTGAAAAACAGGAGATGATCGTTGTATGTAAGCCTGAGGAATCACCCATGTGGTTTGATAAGCTGTGGCAGAATACAGTAGATTTGTTCCGCTCTCTGGATATTCCGGTACGTACGCTGGAATGCTGTTCCGGAGATCTGGCAGACCTGAAAGTAAAATCAATTGATGTGGAAGCATGGTCGCCCCGCCAGAAAAAATATTTTGAAGTGGGAAGCTGTTCCAATCTTGGAGATGCTCAGGCAAGACGTCTGAAAATCCGTGTTAAAGGAAAAGGCGGGAAATATTTTGCACATACACTGAACAATACCGTTGTAGCTCCTCCAAGAATGCTGATTGCCTTTTTGGAAAACAACCTGAATGAAGACGGTACTGTGAATATCCCGGAAGCGCTTCAGCCGTATATGGGCGGAAAAACAAAAATTCAGTAGTACAGTAAGAAAAAGAAAAAACACGCCGGAATGCAGGGCATTTGGGCGTGTTTTTTTACTCCATAGGAAATACTGTGTTGTGATAAAGCTGAAAAGTACCGATTCCTATAGAGCAAAAAAACGCTCCGCTGAGGATCGCACTGCGGCGGAATGGAATCATGTCGCAAAAGCGACCCGCCGCAGGCGGAGAATGTGCTTTGCACATTCTTTTATACCAAATGCAAGATATTCGTTATATATTAAATCCCCTGCCAATCAGATTTTTGTTATAATAGACAATAATACAAAAATAAAACTGGAAGGGCAGGCTGATCAGATTTACCGGTTGTCAGGATAGTCAGAAGAAGCAGAAAGAAGGAGGGTACAGGATGTTTCGATTAATAGATATGGAACATTGGGAGCGGAGAGAGCATTATCAGTATTATGATGAAAAATTAAAATGTGTGTACAGTATTACGGCTGATCTGGATGTGACTGCATTACAAAAGAAGGTGAAAGAAAAACATCTGAAGTTCTATCCCGCTTTTGTGTACTGCGCGGCAAGAGCTGTAAATGCAGCCAGAGAATTCCGGATGGGTACGGATGCAGAAGGCAATCCGGGATTCTGGGATGTGATGCATCCTAGTTACACGATTTTTCATGAAGATGATCATACCTTTTCTGATTTGTGGACCTTTTATGACGAATCCTTTTCTGCTTTTTATCAGTCAATGACAGCGGATATGGCTTTGTATGGAAAGAAAAAAGGGGTTAAGGTAAAAGCAGGGCAGCCACAGAATTTTTTCTGCATTTCCTGTGTCCCGTGGCTGAATTATTCCGGTTATCATACAGCCTGCGTAGATTCGCGGCCGAATTTATTTCCCATTCTGACCTTTGGCCGGTATCAGGAAGAGGGCGGGCGTATGAAAATGCCTTTTACGGTAACGATTGCCCACGCAGCGGCTGACGGCTATCATACATCAAAGTTTATACAGGATCTGCAAAAGATCATTGATGAGGCAGTTTTCTGACAGAGAGGAAATGATATATGGAAAATAGAACAGAGCATAATCCGGATATTACAATGCAGATTCAGTTTATGCATGATGAACAGCTGTGTACGATTATAAATATAGATTTCAAACATAAACAAATATATATTGAGAATCAAACAGACAGGGTTTTATGGAAGGCATTTGGAGTTGTAGAGAAGCCTGACTGGGAACAGTTTGAATATTTTTTAGAAAGCCGTTGTTTTCCAAGAACCCGGGCCAATGCAAAAGAGATGCTAAAGGAGCTTGGCATAGATTCCTATGATCCGCTTCAGATTATAGAAAAAACAAAAGGGCGCATGGCGGAAGATCATCATTGGTTAAAAATTCTTTATAAAAAAGATTTTGGAGGCGCAGAATGGAAAAAGTGACAGTCACATCGAATCCTCAGATGGCGGTGTTGGGAGGCTCTTCTAAAGGAGACCAGATGAAGTGGCAGCAGGATGGAATCTGGTATAAAGCTGATCATATGGGATATGAAGCGCTGGCAGAAGTTATAGTTTCAAGGATGTTGGAAAGATCTAATGCAGATCTGTATGTAACATATGATCCTGTAGAAATAATTTTTAAGAATGAGAGATTTTTAGGATGCAAAAGTAAAAGCTTTCTTCAGAAAAATGAAGAACTGGTGACCATGGAACATTTGCATCGTCAGTATACAGGAGAAAGTCTCGCACAAAAGCTGGCCGGTTTTGCCCTGGTGGAAGAAAGGATACAATATGTTGTATCTCTGGTTGAAGAGATCTGCCATATTAATAATTTTGGCAGTTACTTAGCAGAAGAATTGACAATAGATGGATTTTTCCTGAATGAAGACAGGCACACAAATAATATGGCAGTAATATATGACAGCAAGCAGGATTGCTATCGTTTATGTCCATATTTTGATAATGGCCTTTCTCTGCTGGCGGATACAAGGATGGATTTTTCCATTGATATACCAATCGAAAGATGTATGGAAAAAATACAGGCCAAGCCATTTAGTATAGATTTTGATAAACAACTGGATGCAGCCGAAGAGCTGTATGGGACAAAATTAGAGTTTTATTATGATTTAAAATTTGCAAGACAGGAATTAGACAAATTTTCTGGTTATTATGACCAGCGTATTTTAGATCGGGTTTTTGAATTATTGCGTATGCAAAAAAGGAAATATCAATATTTATTTAAGTAAAAGTGAGGATAAAAAGTGGGAAAAGTTTTAGTAATTGCGGAGAAACCGTCAGTGGGCCGCGATGTTGCAAGAGTTTTAAAGTGTTTAAAGAAGCTGGAGGGAGCCTTAGAGGGTGACCGATATATTGTAACCTGGGGGCTTGGCCATCTGGTTACCCTGGCGGATCCGGAGCATTATGATAAAAAATATAAAGACTGGAAGATGGAAGATCTGCCCATGATGCCAAAGCAGCTGGATACAGAGGTGATCCGCCAGACTGCAAAACAGTACCGGGCGGTGAAGAGCCAGCTTCACAGAAAAGATGTGTCAGGAATCGTAATTGCCACAGATGCCGGCCGGGAGGGAGAGCTGGTAGCACGCTGGATCTTAAAGGCGGCAGGCAGCCACAAGCCCTGCAGACGTCTGTGGATTTCTTCTGTGACAGATAAAGCGATCCGGCAGGGATTTGACAGGCTGAAAGATGCCAGGGAGTATGATAATCTGTACCATGCGGCTGTCTGCCGGGCGGAGGCTGACTGGCTGGTGGGGTTAAACGCCACCCGGGCGCTGACCTGTAAGCACAATGCCCAGCTGTCCTGCGGAAGAGTACAGACTCCCACACTGGCAATGATCGCCAAACGGGAAGAGGAGATCAGAAAGTTTATACCAAAGTCCTATTACGGCCTGTCTGTGCTGGCAGAGGGAATCAGCTTTACCTGGAGAGATGAAAAGAGCGGAAGCTACCGGACCTTTCAAAAGGAACGGGTTCTGGAGATTGAGAAAAAAATCAGCGGAAAGAAACTAAAGCTTGTAAAGACAGATGCCAAAAAGAAAAAGAAACCGGCGCCTCTGTTATATGATCTTACTGAGCTGCAGCGGGAGGCGAATCGGAAATTCGGATTTTCCGCAAAAGAAACTTTGAATATTATGCAGCGGCTGTATGAAAATCATAAGGTGTTAACTTATCCAAGAACAGATTCCCGTTATCTGACGTCGGATGTAGTGGGAACTATAAAAGAACGGCTTCAGGCTGTTAATTCCGGCGCTTACCGGGCGTTTGTGGCTCCGCTGTTAAAGCAGGAGATAAAAAAGAGCGCATCTTTTGTAAATGACAGTAAAGTCAGCGACCATCATGCTATTATTCCCACGGAGCAGGCGCCCTCCTATCTGCATATGAGCAACGAAGAAAAGAAAATTTACGATCTGGTTGTCCGCAGATTTTTAGCTGTGCTGTACCCGCCTTATGAGTATGAGGAGACGACGCTGGAAGGAGAAATTGCAGGAGAAAGCTTTTGGGCCAGAGGAAACAGGACGCTTTTCGCCGGATGGAAAAGCGTTTATGAAAATCCTTCTGAGGATGATGAGGAAGAGGAATTAAAAAAACAGGATCTGCCTGCCGTTACAAAGGGGCAGGAACTGCTGGTTTCCAATATCCGCCGGACAGAAGGCAAGACAAAGCCTCCTGCCAGATTTAATGAGGCGACACTTTTATCCGCCATGGAAAATCCGGTGAAATATATGGAGAGCGGAGATAAACAGATGGCAAAGACACTAGGCGAGACCGGCGGTCTTGGAACTGTTGCCACCAGAGCGGATATTATTGAAAAACTGTTTTCCGGTTTTCTCCTTGAGAAAAAAGGCGAAGAAATATATACCACAGCTAAAGCAAGACAGCTGCTTGAACTGGTTCCGGAGGATTTAAGAAAGCCGGAGCTGACAGCCCAGTGGGAGATGAAGCTTTCTGATATTGCAGCCGGAAGGCTGTCTGATCGGAAGTTTATGAATGATATCAGAACTTATACGGTGGAACTGGTAGATGAAATCAAAAAAGGCCAGGGGACTTTCCGGCATGATAATCTGACAAATAAAATCTGCCCAGACTGTGGAAAACGTCTGCTGGCCGTGAATGGAAAAAACAGCCGTCTGCTTGTGTGTCAGGACAGAAACTGCGGATACCGGCAGACTGTCTCTAAAGTCACTAATGCCCGCTGTCCTCAGTGCCACAAAAAAATGGAGATGGTTGGAAGCGGGGAGGCCTCAACCTTTGTCTGCGCCTGCGGATACAAGGAGCGCTTAAGCAAATTCCAGGAGCGCCGGAAAAAAGAAGGAGCCGGAGTTTCTAAACGGGATGTGCAGAACTATTTGAAAAAGCAGCAGAAAGAAGCAAAAGAGCCGGTAAATAATGCCTTTGCAGAAGCTTTTAAAAATATAAAACTTTAAGGCGGAAGGAAGAATTCGCCAGGCCGCAGAAGAATAAAAGGCCCGGACGGATAAAAAGACAGTTTTAGTGTAGTGATATAATCGTTATTAAAATGCAGAAAAAATTGAGTCAGGTTATTGAAAAAGAAAAAAAAGTGTGATAAACTCTATTCAATTTGGGCATCTGTAATCCGGGTGCCCAGGAAAAAAAGAGATCACTCTTTTTTTTTGCTCATTAACAGGTAGATTCACAGAAAGGGCAAGGAGAGAAAAGATGAAAGCATTTCTTATTCTGGAAGATGGCACAGTTTTTACGGGAACTAGTATCGGCTCCGCAAAAGAAGTCATCAGTGAGATTGTATTTAACACGTCTATGACAGGTTATTTAGAAGTATTAACCGATCCGTCCTATGCGGGACAGGCGGTTGTTATGACTTATCCTTTAATTGGAAATTATGGAATTACTCCGGATATGGAATCAGAAAAACCATGGCCCGACGGATATATTGTGCGGGAGTTATCAAGGCTTCCAAGCAACTTCAGATGCCAGGGAACCATTCAGGATTTTCTGTTAAAATACGATATTCCCGGAATCGCCGGTATAGATACCAGAGCTCTTACAAAGATTTTAAGAGAAAAAGGTACCATGAACGGCATGATAACCACCAATGAAGCTTTTAATGTAAGTGAAATTATTCCGAAACTGAAAGTTTACAGTACTGGTAAAGTGGTAGAAAAAGTTACCTGCAGCAAAAAAACAGTAACAGGAAAGGGCAGTTACAAAGTAGCTCTGATGGATTTTGGGGCAAAGAAAAACATTGCAGAGTCTTTAGTAAAAAGAGGATGTGAGGTGACTATTTATCCGGCTCACACTCCTGCAGATGAAATTCTGGCTGATCAGCCTGACGGCATCATGCTGTCAAACGGACCCGGGGACCCGAAAGAGTGCCGGGGTATTGTCGAAGAATTAAAGAAATTATACGCATCCGATATACCGATTTTTGCAATTTGTCTTGGTCATCAGCTGATGGCGTTAGCAAACGGAGCAGATACCCACAAATTAAAATACGGGCATCGCGGGGGAAACCATCCGGTGAAAGATCTTGCAGATAATCGTGTCTATATCTCATCACAAAATCATGGTTATGTAGTAGATACTGAAAACTTAGATCCTTCTGTAGCTGTGCCGGCATTTGTTAATGTCAACGACGGTACAAATGAAGGCTTAAAATATACAGGAAAAAATATTTTTACGGTGCAGTTTCACCCGGAGGCTTGTCCGGGCCCCCAGGACAGCAGTTACCTGTTTGACAGATTTATTGAAATGATGGGAGGAAACAAAAATGCCTAAAAATCCGGATATAAAAAAAGTACTGGTTATCGGCTCGGGGCCAATTGTCATCGGGCAGGCGGCTGAATTTGACTATGCGGGGACCCAGGCATGCCGGTCTCTGAAAGAGGAAGGTATTGAAGTCTGCCTGGTTAATTCTAATCCGGCAACGATTATGACGGATAAAGAGATTGCAGATCAGGTTTACATAGAGCCTTTAACTGTGGATGTTTTAAAACAAATTATTTTAAAAGAAAAGCCGGACAGCGTTCTGCCTACTCTGGGAGGACAGGCCGGTCTGAATCTGGGAATGGAGCTGGCAGAATCTGGTTTCCTGGCAGAACAGGGTGTCAGACTTATCGGAACTACAGCGGAAACCATTAGAAAAGCAGAAGACCGTCAGGAATTTAAAGATACTATGGGAAAAATCGGCGAGCCATGTGCGGCCTCCCTGGTTGTAAAAAATGTAGAAGACGGAATCCGTTTTACTAATACCATCGGTTATCCTGTTGTACTGCGTCCGGCTTATACGCTGGGTGGAAGCGGCGGCGGAATTGCCCATAATGAAACAGAGCTTGTGGAAATTCTTTCCAACGGCCTTCGCTTAAGCCGTGTGGGAGAGGTTTTGGTGGAGCGCTGTATTGCAGGATGGAAGGAAATTGAGTACGAAGTAATGCGGGACGCCAACGGCAACTGTATTACTGTCTGCAATATGGAAAATCTGGATCCGGTAGGGGTTCACACCGGCGACAGTATTGTTGTAGCTCCCTCTCAGACATTAAGCGATAAAGAATACCAGATGCTCCGTACCTCAGCGCTGAATATTATCAGCGAGCTGAAAATCACCGGAGGCTGTAATGTGCAGTATGCTCTGCATCCGGACAGCTTTGAATATTGTGTCATTGAGGTAAATCCACGTGTCAGCCGTTCTTCTGCTCTGGCCTCCAAAGCAACAGGGTATCCCATTGCAAAAGTGGCCGCAAAGATTGCCCTGGGGTATACACTGGACGAAATCAAAAATGCCATTACCGGAAAGACTTACGCAAGCTTTGAGCCTATGCTTGATTACTGCGTTGTAAAAATTCCAAGACTTCCTTTTGATAAATTTATTACAGCAAAGCGGACGCTGACTACACAGATGAAAGCCACCGGAGAGGTTATGAGCATCTGTACCAACTTTGAAGGGGCTTTGATGAAAGCCATTCGTTCTCTGGAACAGCATGTGGACAGTCTGGTGACAGACGAATATCTGCATTTGTCTTATGATGAGCTGATAGAACGGATGAGACTGGTAGATGACAGACGGATCTGGGTCATCGCCGAAGCCTGCCGCCGGGGCGTTTCCTATGAAACTATCCATGATATTACAAAGGTAGATATCTGGTTTATTGATAAGATTGCCATTCTGGTGGAGATGGAGAGCCGTTTAAGAAGCGAAGCTCTTACCGTTGAACTTTTAAGAGAAGCAAAGCGCATTGAATTTCCGGACAATGTCATTGCAAAGCTTACTGGAAAGCCGGAAGAATATATCAAACAGATGCGGTATGAAAATAAAATTACAGCAGCATTTAAAATGGTAGATACCTGTGCGGCGGAATTTGCAGCTTCCACTCCATACTATTATTCCTGTTTTGACGGAGAAAATGAAGCTTGGGAGACACACCCGAAAAAGAAGGTGCTGGTTCTTGGGTCCGGCCCTATCCGCATCGGTCAGGGGGTAGAGTTTGATTTCTGTTCGGTACACTGTACCTGGGCTTTTGCAAGACAAGGGTATGAGACTGTTATTATTAACAATAATCCGGAGACGGTATCCACAGACTTTGATGTGGCAGATAAACTGTATTTTGAGCCGCTGACACCGGAAGATGTGGAAAATATTGTAAACATTGAAAAACCGGACGGAGCGGTGGTGCAGTTCGGCGGCCAGACAGCTATCAAACTGACAGAGAGCCTTATGAAAATGGGTGTTCCTATTCTTGGAACGAAAGCGGAAGATGTAGATGCCGCAGAGGACAGAGAGCTCTTTGATAAGATTCTGGAAGAAACCAGGATTCCGCGGGCGGCAGGAGATACCGTATATACGGCGGCAGAAGCAAAAGATGCCGCAAACAGGATTGGATACCCGGTGCTGGTGCGTCCTTCCTATGTGCTGGGCGGTCAGGGAATGCAGATTGCATTTAATGATGAAGAGATCGAAGAGTTTATGGCGGTGATCAACCGGTATGCCCAGGATCATCCGATTCTGGTTGACAAGTACCTGATGGGCAAAGAGATTGAAGTAGATGCAGTCTGCGACGGTACCGATATTCTGATTCCGGGGATTATGGAGCATATTGAGAGAACCGGCGTGCATTCCGGGGACAGTATCTCTGTTTATCCGGCACCAAGCATCAGTGAGAATGTAAAAGACACCATTGTGGAATATACAAAACGTCTGGCAAAAGCGCTTCATGTGGTGGGAATGATCAATATTCAGTTTATTGCCATGGGTGAAGAGGTATATGTTATCGAGGTAAATCCAAGATCCTCAAGAACCGTTCCGTATATCAGCAAGGTAACAGGTATTCCGATTGTAGATCTGGCTGCAAGAGTGATCATCGGCGAGACCATAAGGGGGATGGGATATGAGCCCGGGCTTGCGCCGGAAGCTGATTATATAGCAATTAAAATGCCGGTATTCTCCTTTGAAAAGCTCCGGGGGGCGGAGATCAGCCTTGGACCGGAGATGAAATCCACCGGAGAATGCCTTGGCATTGCAAAAAATTTCAATGAAGCATTATATAAGGCATTTTTAGGTGCAGGCATCCAGCTGCCAAAATATAAACAGATGATTATGACAGTAAAAGATGCAGATAAAGAAGAGGCAGTAGGTGTTGCCAGACGGTTTGAAGCTCTTGGATATAAGATCTATGCCACAAGAAGTACGGCCAGATATCTTCAGGAGCATGGAGTAAAAGCGTTGCGGGTGAATAAAATTTCCCAGGAATCACCGAATGTTATGGATCTGATTCTGGGGCATAAAATTGACCTTGTGATTGATACTCCAACTCAGGGCCGGGATAAGTCAAGGGACGGATTTTTGATCCGGAGAAATGCTATTGAGACCGGCGTGCACTGTCTGACATCCATGGATACAGCAAATGCACTGGCGTTAAGTCTTGAGACAGCCAGTGATGAGCTTACCATGGTGGATATTGCGAAAGTGAAAAATATATAAAATTATCAGGGAAGGAGGCAGACGTAAAAAATGACAACGCAACAGATGGATATTTTTCTGCGTCTGTCTGAAAGCCTGAATTTCAGGAAAGTTGCAGAAGAACTGTACACAACGCAGCCTACCATCAGCAGGCAGCTGCGGCTGATGGAAGAGGAATGGGGATTTCCGTTGTTTGTAAGAAATAATAAAGAAGTACGGCTGACGCCGGAAGGGGTGATTATGACAGAGTATGTCAAAAAATCTTTAAACCTGCTGGCGGAAGGGCATCAGAAAGTTAAGATGCAAAAGGACGGTATATCCGGAAAGATCAGAATTGGAATACCGGAGTCTATGGATTCTGGGGGAACGGTTATGACGGCTATCTCTGATTTTAGCGAGCGGTATGCGGATGTGGAAATTAATCTGAAAAAATGCAGTTTTTCAGAGCTGAGGGAGAGACTTTCCGGCGATGAGCTGGATTTAGTCTTCACTCTGGAATTTGATCTGAAAAATTACCGGGGGATTGTATGTGATATTCTGGATACTGCTGTTTCCGGTTTTATCGCAGCAAAAAATTATCCTGTTACAAAATACCATGAGATTACCGGGAAGGCGTTTTCCGGAGAAACTTTTATTTTGCCGGCTGAAACTGACTCTCCGGGAAGAAAAGAAGATTTGTATATGATTTTTGACAGGCTTGGGATTAGCGGGGAACATATTATTTATGCGCCAAGCACAGAGGCAGTTATGATTAAAGTGAGGGCCGGACAGGGAATTGCCTGTTCTGACACAAGCGCCGCTGCCGTACATGACACGGAATCCTTCCGTTTTTATCCTTTTCCGGAGGACTTAAGGAATGTATCTATTCTTTATGTCTGGAAGAAAAGTAATCTGAATCCGGTACTGGCTCTTTTATCGAATTTTTTAATTGAATACAGTCTTTAAGGACCTGAATATAATTTGCGTATCGTTTGATATAAAATTGCAATTATACAGGTCCTTTTTTCATTGTTATAATTAAATTATCAATGATTACGAGGAGGATTTAGCAATGTATAATGTAAACAAATGTGTGGATGTGCAATTAAATGTACAGCTTGTGTATGTAGCCCTGATTCATGAATATCCATATGAAGGGCCCTGCAGATTCGGCCCCTGGGAGACTCTTACTACAGAGTTTGACGAACTTAATCAGGCCGAGATTTTTAAAATGTGGTCTTCGGGATATGGGGGAGCCATCGCCTCAGAGCCGGGTATTCATCTGCTGGAACCGTTGTATATCCGGATGTCCGATGAATTTTTTATTACGGATGAAGAGGAACAGAAAATGGCGGACCGGATTCCTCAGGCGGATATTTTCATCTTTACCGGAATGAGAGGCGAAGGAATTGCCAGAGATTTTGCTATGCGTTATCATGTTCCGGTAGCCTGTGAAGGGATGTTTGGTTCTACCGTATTAAATAGTGTACTGACAAACAGGGGATTTGAAAGCTATGCGGTTTTAGATATACCGGATGCTGTGCGGCTGCTTCGGGCACTGCGGACAAGAAAGGCTTTGAGGACGGTAAAAGTGCTGGCTGTTAACCGCAATAATTCACAGACCTCTATGGGAGCGCAGGATGCTTTTTTAAGCAATGATGAGGCTATGAAGCGTTTGGGCGTGCGTTTTCAATATTTCAGCTTCCATGAGTTTATGGATATGATGCATGTGAATGAGCATGGAAAAAACCCTTCACTTCCGGGGAGAAATGTTTATAATCTCACTGAGGCGGATGCAGAAGAAGCCGGGCGCTGGGCAGATGAGCTGATTGCAGATTCTGTTGAGACGGATATGAATCGGGATTATGTTGTCAATTCTGTAAAAGCAGCTGTTCTGATACAGAAACTGTGCGGACATTTCGGCTGTAATGCGTTTACAGCAGTATGTCCGGATGGCTGTGCAACACGCAGAATGAATGAGGAGCAGTTTACCTTCTGTTTCAGTCATTCTCTGTTAAATGAAAAAGGAATCCCTTCCGGCTGTGAATATGATCTTTTAGCTACCCTTTCTATTGCTGCTTTGGCAGCCCTTACAGGAAAAGCTCCCTATCAGGGGAATACCCAGCCTATGGTATGGTATGGAAAACGGGTAGAAGGAGAGTATACCGGTGTTGGTTATATTGAGGATATGGAACGTACTCAGAATATATATTACAGCGGTCATGCCACACCAAATCGTCTGATGCATGGATTTGATAAAGAAAAAAGCGCATATGCCCTGCGGTCATTTACAAACAGCGGCTGGGGTGCCACTATGCGGATTGATTTTAATCAAAATAAAGGGGAAACGATTACGCTGATGCGTTTTAATCCTCAGTGTAATAAAATTCTGGCTGCAAAGGGGACCTGCATTGGGGGATTTGGATACCATGCAACCGGCTGCAGCGAGGGAATCTATTTTGAGGTAGAGGATAAGTACGATTATTTCCACAAACAGGCGGAATTTGGTCTTCATATGCCTCTGGTTTTTGGGGATCATATAGACGATATTAAAATGCTGGGAAAAGTTCTTGGAATGGAAGTTGTGATTGTTTGATCAGAAAAAATATAAAGATGCGTATTCTGGAAGGACGGAATGCGGCAGAGTGGTATGCAGAGGAAATTCTCAGTACGCCGGATATTGATGTAACACAGTTTCGAAGCAGTTTTTTAAACTATCTGTGTTCTAAATTTCTGTTAAAGCCCTCTGAGATCACTACAGATAATTTTTATGAAATCTGTCAGATATCGGTAAAAAAAGCGGTCAAAATGCCCTCTGGAGCACTGGATGCAGCGGAAACTGCATCCAAATGCGGCGGGGCCACCACTGCTATGAATAAAAAAGTGCTGTTTATCATGGCAGTGAAGCGTGAATTTGGAATTAATATTTCGCCCGGGGAGAGCGCCTCTTTGGAAACCTTTACAGCGTTATGCGATTGTGTATATAATAAAATAAAAAAGAAAAACGCAGGCGGGAAGGAAGAGGACTAGGGAGTATGGAAGGGAGACTTAAGACACGGGATACGGGTTTTTGCGCCGAAAAGCTGCGGAGTGAATTTGCTATTCTGCAGCAGACATATCAGGAACAGCCACTGATTTACCTGGATAATGCAGCCACCATGCAGATGCCGGATGCCGTAAAAAGACGGATTGTTCAACATTATGAGCGGGATAATGGAAATGTCCACCGGGGGATACATGTTCTGAGCACAAGAACTACGGAGGCCTATGAAAATGCAAGAACCCTGATAGCAGAGCAGCTTGGTGCCAAAAACAGGGAACAGCTGATTTTTACTGCCGGGACTACAGATGCAATTAATCAGGTATGCAGTATGACAGCGCCTTTCCTGATGCCCGGAGACGAGATTATGGTTACTCAGATGGAGCATCACTCAAATTTTCTTCCCTGGATGCAGCTTGCAAAACAAAGTCAGGCAAAGCTTGTGGTCATTCCGGTACTGGAAGATGGAAAACTGGATTTGGAGCAGTTTTACAGGAAAATGTCCCACAGAACTAAAATTGCGGCTTTTACCCAGCTGTCCAATGTAACCGGCGTGAAAAATCCTGTTGAGAAAATGTCTTCTTATATCAGAAACCATACGGATGCGCTTATTTTAGTGGACGGTGCACAGGGCATTGTACATATGGGCTATGGAATGCCTGATTGTGATTTTTACTGCTTTTCCGGTCATAAGCTTGGGGCGCTGACCGGAATCGGCGTGCTCTGTATGAGTGAACGGGCACAAAAAATCTGCAGACCGGCAAGGTTTGGCGGCGGAACGGTCTATCAGGTATCTGAGACGGAGATGCTGCTAAAAGACGGTGCAGAACGGTTTGAAGCCGGAACACCTAATTACGCCGGAGCTGTCAGCCTGGCAGAAGCCTGTATGTTCTGGAAGCAATATCCGGGCAGGGCAGTAAGAGAACATGAGACAAGGCTGTTAACGGTATTAGAACAGGAGCTTTGTAACATACCTTCTGTGCGGATTCTTGCAAAAGGTCAGGAGAAGACAGGATGTCTTTCTTTTGTATCTTCTGTGGCAGGCGCCTATGACCTGTGTACTCATTTTAACCGGTACGGACTGGCGGTGCGCAGCGGACACCACTGTGCGCAGCCGTATCTGAATGCCCTTGGAATACAGAGTGCCGTCCGCGTTTCTGTGGCGCCTTACAATACAATGGCGGAGATACAAAGGGCTGCAGAGATTATACGGGAAACAATTACATATTTTGAAAGGATTTTAGAAAATGGACCCCATGAGCATGGCAGAGGTAGAAGACGATATAAAAAATGATATTGCGGAATTAAAGGAAGAGATCAGCCAGTATACATTTCTGGTGGAATGCGGCGCAGACCTGCCGGAGTATCCTGACAGATACAGAAAAAATAAGTATCTGATACCGGAATGCCAGGTGCGTACCTGGGTGTATGCAGAATGGAAAAACAGCAGACTGTATATCCGGGCTGACAGTGAGTCCCTGCCGGTAAGAGGGGCATTGTCCTTTCTTCTTGAAATTTATCAGGACAGAAGTGTACAGGAAATTGCGGAATATTCCTGCACACTTCTGCAGTTTGAGCCCTTTACAAAGCATTATACAAAGGAGCAGTTAGATGGCCTAAAAAAGGTGCTGGGACAGTTTAAAAGTTTCCGGGCCGAAAATCAGGGGTCGTCCCGGTAAAAAAAGAAAACTAAAGATGGTATAAAGTATGATAAAAGGAGTACAGCAGGTAGAAACGTTCCTGTGCATCCTCCAGATTCAGCTGCCAGAGAGTCTGTATTTTTGACAGCCGCATAAACAATGTATTGCGGTGAATATAAAGCTCACTGGCAGTTTTTTGATGGTTCCGTTCATTTTTTAAAAAACAGAACAGCGTATCATAAAAGGCTGTGTGATAGGTTTTATCGTAAGAGCGGATAAGCGCCGGAACCGGATGCAGGATATTACCGGAGGTATGTTTATTTACAATATCGGTGATATATTTTACTGCGTTATCCCTGCAGTAAAAGAGCCGGCCTTTTTTGGGGGATGCCTGAGACAGAGCAGAAAGTACCTGGTGGTAGGCTTCTGCAATATGGCAGACGTCCTGAAAGGGAAAACTAGCGGCGCCGTAATAATTATTTTTTTCCATTAAAAATATCAGCCGTTTTACAAAGTCTTCCGGTTTTATCAGATCACAATTTAATAAAACTACTATTCTTTTCTGATATGGGATTGCATAAACTCCGGAAGAATCATCAGAGAGCATTCGGCTTAAATGGGCATCAAAGTGGAACTGTTCTGACAGAGCGGTAATCACATAAATCTGTTTTTGGCAGTTTTCTTTCCAGCCAAATAAGGTCAGCCGGTGTAAAAGAGGAGCCAGTGCATTTTCATTTCCGTCCAGTGAACGGGCGAAAAAAGAAACAAAGTGATAAGAAGAATCTTCCGAGATATTTGACTGTATCCAGCTGGCTGCATGGGCGGCAAACAGCTCCAGCAGATGCGGCAGATGATCGGGGGGACATTCTTCATCAAGAAGCACAATCAGTGTGGCCATGCGCTCATCATCTAAAAAAATATGTCTGCAGCAGGAAGGATGGGGAAAAAAGTCTGCCGGAAGAAGAAAAACAGATTTTTTATAAAAGGAATCCTGATGAGCCTGATTAAACTGCATCAGAATATCGGCAGGAGCACTTTGGAGGCCGTCATTGTTTTTCCAGATGTCTTCAAATGGCATTTGTGCGGCAGAAGATGACTGAGCAATTAAATATTGTGAGGAGTCCACAATAATAATGGGACGGTGCAGCATGGCTTCACCAAGATTCAGAAGCTGGGAGAGCGTACAGCCGCTCTGAATGTTTTGTGCGCAGGTTTCTGACCAGCGGCTGTAATTAGCAAAGGTTTTTAAAATATCATTGAATACGGCAGTGATATTGTCTGTGTTTAAAAAAAGATAATCAGAATCGTTTTTGCAGACAACGAGATTCGAACCGTCCTGGAAAAAGGCGTCAGAAGTGCCTGCATATAAAATATGAGATTCTGTATTTTGCGGGATATGGGCATCTGCGTTATACAAACGCAGTTCTTCTATGGGAATGGAAGTCCTGGCGCATTGAATTCTGGGAGAATAGTGTGCCAGCGCATGTTTGAGGATAAAAAGACTAAGCTTCATAATTGCTCCCTTCTTGAAAAATATAAATTTTTAATGACAGAATTATTATAGCTGAGCTGTAAAAAGAAAACAAGAAAATGTGCAGAGTGAACAGCACATAATTTAATTATTAAAAAATACTGTTTTTGATGTACATGGAAATGTGAAAAATGCACAGTTATAATGATTATATTAAAATATGATCTGAGAGATCAGTACATATCAGGAGGAGGATACGATGATTCGTAAATGTATGGATGTAAAATTGAATGTGAAGCCGGTGTTTGTAATGTTTGCGCATAAATATTATTATGAGGGACCCTGCCGTATGACTGGTGGAGATTCTCTGCAGCCGGGGTTTGATTCTATTGTGAACGGTGCGATTTTTCAGGGGACTATGGAAGGAATTAAGCATGTAATGCCGGAATGCGTTCATATTATGGAACCGGTATTTCTGGAAACAAGCTGTGACTGGGAGGTGAAAGAAGAATATTTTGAAACTCTGCTGAAAGATCAGCATGAAGTGGATGTATATCTGGCGGCAGGAGCCTTTGGAGCGGATACCGTATTTAACGAGTTTGCACAAAAATGCGGAAAACCTTTTGCAATACAGCCGGATATCTGGGGGCCTGCCAGAGCAGGCGGACTGTACAATCTGGGGGTAGATGTTATCTGCGAAATGACCTGGGAGGATCTGGTGCGGCATTTTATCGTTCTGCGGGCGAAAAAAGCCATTGCAAAGGCGAATCTTTTGCTGGTGGCAAGGTTTAACCATGACCTGCCTGTGGCCGGTGCCACAGACAGCTTTGTGAATCTTAAGGCCGTAACAGATCTGATGGGGGTTCATTTTCGGACCGTAAATGCACATGAATTAATTGATCAGATGAAACCGCTGACACCGGAAGGAAATTACACAACACCGGGGCGGATTACACCGAATATTACAAAAGAAGAGATTGGAGAGCTGGAAATACTGGCAGATGAGCTTTTGTCAGGAGCGGAAAATACAGCAATTGAAAAAGAAAAGCTAATGAAGTCTCTGATCGCCTATAAAGTAGTTCAGAAAAATATGGACCTGTACGATTGCAGCGGAGCTGTAATTCCATGTCCGGATATCTGTTCCACAAGAAGATTTAATGAGGAGCAGTTTACCTTCTGTCTGGCACACTCTTTAAATCTGGAGCAGGGCATTGCCTCGGCCTGTGAGTATGATGTGGCTTCCGCTGTAACCATGCTGGCTGAAATGAGTGTGTCCGGCAGGGCTCCGTATATGGGAAATACACTTCCTATCGTTTCTACAGACGGTCGGGGATTAAATATGCAGATTTTAAAAATGATTTCGCCGGAGGATGTAAAAGAGGTGGAAGGGCTGGACAATCTGTATGTTGTATATCATTCCACTCCCCACAGAAAATTGAAAGGGATTCATGAACCGGATGGAACATATGCACTGCGCCATTTTGCCTATGATCAGAAATTCGGTGCAGTTATGCGCCATAATTTTGACGAGGATAAGGGACAGGTAATTACTTTTGCAAAATTCAGCGGAGATTTAAAGAGGCTGTTGATTGGAAAGGGGACTATTATCAAAACGGTAGGCTATGATTTGGATAACTGCAACGGCGGTTTTATTTTCCAGGTGGAAGATCAGAAAAAGGTATATAAAGAACAGTGCCGTGCAGGCTTACATATGCCATTAATTTTCGGGGATTATTCAGAGGAATTAAAAATGCTGGCAGAAAGCTATGGTATGGAAGCAGTTATGGTATAAAGCATGAGAAAGGATATTAAGGAGCGGATATTAAAGCAGAATATCCGGGCTTTAGAACAGGCACAGCAGGTGGTGCAGACACCGGAACTTTCTGAGACGTCAGTCAAAGAATGCGTGCATTTATATATTTGTTTTAAACTTTATCTGGAACCGGAGGAATGCCGGGGAATGATGCTGTTTCAAATGGCGGTAAAAAGCATTGAGCAGTCCATAGCTATGAAACTGCCTCTTGTGCGGGAGGGAGAGACGGCAGTTACATGCGGCGCTGCATCCAGTGAAGCTATGAAGATTGCGCTTTTGCTGACTGCTCTGCAGAAAGATTTCCGGGTCAGACTGGACTCTAAAAAACTGGGATTTGCAAGAGATACGGAGACAGTGGGCTGTATGGTATGGGATGCGCGAAAGAAAGGGAGAAGGACAGATGGTACCGTAAAATCTTTACAATAAAAGGTATTTTCTTTGCATGTTTTATATTTTGATTTCATTTTAGCAGAAATGGGAATTGCAGGTATTGGAATTCTTGTGCTGACACAAAGAAAAAAGAATGCAAAATAACATAAAAAGGATTTACAAAAGATGACATAGGGAATCGGATTGTTGATTTGTGGCAGCCGTCTTAACTTTTCAGAAGGTTAGGGCGGCTGCTTTTTATGTAAAAAAGTCCTGTGATTGGTTAGAATAAAATTGCTTAAAATAAATTTGTAAAATTTTTGTATATTCAGGGTTTTATTTGTAGTTTTTATATGGATTTCTGTAAAAAACACAAAAACTTTGACTTGTAAGTTGTGAAATATTATAATAAAAATCAATAATTTACGTCCTGAAATCAAAAAATCATTGAAAATCAGGAAGATAAGAGGAATTACTAAGAAAATAAGTTGTTATATGTTCTGCTTCATGAAAGCAGCTAAGAGGGAATCAGGTAGAAGGCCTGAGCGGTCCCGCCACTGTAGATGATAAGTTTTGCTCGCGGCTTTAGGCCGGCCACTGGGAAACCGGGAAGGAGAGCTAAAACGTTTGAGTCATAAGCCAGGAGACCTGCATATAACATATGACATGCTGGCGGAGAATCAAAATTGTCATAAATAAGAGAGAACGATGATAGAAACAGAAAAAACGGACTGTGGTATTTTGCCATGGTCTTTTTTTGTTTTTAAATACTTCAAAAATATGCTGTTACAGAGGATAACAAAGAAAATGCGATAGAAATTTGAGGGAGGAAATTTAAAAATATACCCGGCATTGCCGGTTGATGATAGATAGAAATAACATGAAAGGAGAAATCATGAAAAAGAGAACAGTAAAAAGAAAAATGTGGAAACACAAAATTGCCGCTGTCATATTGTCATTGGCAATGGTTATCCCAAGTACTGTATGGGCTGCTCCGGAAAACAGCAGCAAGTCTGCTGATATCACAGTGTATTTTACAACAGAAAAAATCACACTTGGACAGGGGCTGATTCAGGAACCGGTAAAGGTGGTTGTGCCCAAGGACAGTTCGGTTGCAGATGTAACCCAGGAGGTTCTTGGTGATGAGAAAACAGATGTAAAAACCGACAGTTTGCAGGGTGATTATTATCTTCGGTATGTAAAGGATGGCGGTGAGCCGGAAGGATGGGATAAAAGCAAGATCCCCGCTAAAATCATGGCTGCCCTTAATAATTCAAGCGAAAGTGATCCGGCCGGACAGACATCATATACCGGCTTGAGAAATAGCAAAGAATGGCTGGGAGAATTTGATTATAGCGGACAGTCCGGGTGGATGTTTACAAAAAATAACCAGGGAATAGAAAAAGGAGCAGATCAGATCAAGGTATCAGATGGTGATGTAGTCCGACTTCAGTTTTCAGTGTATGGCTATGGCGCGGATATTATGGACCAGTCAGACTGGGGAGCTGCGTCACTGGCAGATTATGCCAATAAGGATGAATTAATAAAGGAACTGGCAGACTGTACAGATAAGACATCCGATACTTTTAAAGCGGCTTTGGCTGTTTTAAATGACTGGGATGCAGCTCAGAGTGAAGTAGACAAAGCCGCAGAAAGTCTGACCAGTCCACAGGCAGATAAAAGCAGTTTAAAAGGGCTTCAGTTTGCTCTTGACAGTGAGGGAAAACAGCTTTTAGAGTTTACCCCGTCTTTTGCGTCTGATGTATTTAATTATACAGTGACACTGCCGGATTATATTACAAATATTTATGTGAATCCTTCCAGCGCTATAGCGGAAGATACACTGAACTCCTGGCCGGTGGCAGGCGGAAGCGTAAGGACAATGAAAAGCGATAACTGGAATCAGTTTTCTGCTTCTCAGGATATGTATATTCGAATCGTACCGGCAGCAGGCGGTGATGAAGTAAGCTATATGATTAGCTATAAGAAGGCAGCCAGCCTGAAATCTTTGACAGTAGATGATACAATGAAACCTGTCTTTGACAAGGAAGTAAAAGAATACAGGGCTTATATTCCTGCGGATTCTAAAACAGTATCTGTGACAGCGGAAGGGTATCGCTCTTCTTACAGTATTGAAGCCGGCGGCATCAAAGGTGACAGCGGCGAGGCGATTGAGGTTCCGGTAACATGGGATGCTAATGGAGAAATGAAGGTTCCTGTAAAAGCAGTGAGCAAAGATATGGATTCCATTGAATATACATTGACATTAACAAAAGAACCCCAGGAGAATGAACCGACAATTGTACTTCAGCCAAAGGCTGGACAAATATATGTTGATACAGATACAGAGCTTGACCCTATAAAGGTGCGGGCATCCGGAAACGGTGAAATTTCTTATCAGTGGTATGAGAATGACAAAAACAGCACAGAAGGCGGTAAAAAAATTGAAGGTGCAGCAGAAGCATCTTATACTCCGGTTCTCAGCGGAAAACAGGTTGAAAAGTCAGAGAATCATTACTATTATTGCGTGGTCAGCAATACAGTCGGCGGAAAGACATATACACAGAATTCAGAAGTTGTATATATAACGGTAAAACCGGATCCCACACCTTATAACATAAAGATAGCTCCGGTGGATGGAAGTGCAGTTCCGGCAGACGGTTATAAGTATAATGTAGGAGATGAGACCAAGGAGTTAAAAGTTACTTTTGATACAAGAGCAGAGGGCACCAAAGATACACTGGATATTGATTATGTATGGTCAACAGGTACAGAGGCCGGAAGCCCGTCGGGTGGTACTTATGGATCCGAGACTTATACATATAAGGCATCGGTAAACAGCAGAAGATATGTCAGTGTAAAACTGTATATTACACAGGATGGAAGGCGGTTTGGAGATAGTTACAGTAATGAGATCCTGTATACTGTTTCAGCAGAAGCGGATGATATTCAGGTTCCTGCTTTTGCATCTGAGTTTGCAGATAAAGAATATCTGACAGGTGCGGCAACAATACCATTTTCTTCCGCGATCCGCTATGGGTCCACACATCAGAATTCCACACAGACCTACCAGTGGTTCGAAAGTACAGATGGTGTGAAGTTTACACCTGTTGGAGAGGCTGAGACCTATAAAAGTACAGCTGTAAGCTATAAGCCGGAGAGCTCAGATGTTCCGGCGGTTAAATATTATAAATGTGTTGCCACAAATACGGTAAACAGTTTTAATGGAAAGACCTATGCCATAACCGGTGAATCTACAGTTGCTAAAGTTTCCTTTAAGACATTAGATCAGATGGTAGATGAAGAACTCTGGGACGGTAAAGGAACAGAAACGGATCCATATCAGCTGAATGATCTTGATGATCTGAAATTGATACAGACAATTGTCAATGAAAAGGGAATTGATCTTTCCGGAAGTCATTTTAAAATGATGAAAGATATTACGATTCCAGCTGACTGGGAACCAATAGGAACCGGAACTACAACAGGAAGCGGAAAAAATCTGAAGCCGTTTGCAGGTATTTTCGATGGAAATAACTGCACGTTAACAGTTGAAAAAGGCGGACAGACATTATTTGGTTATGTTCGCGGCGCCGTTATTAAAAATCTGAATATTTATGGTGAGCAGATTGAAGGTTACGGTGTAATTGCGAAATATTATGTAGATTACGGCCCGTCAGGAAATTACAGTGACTGGCTTGCTTCCGGCGGAGTAACTGCGACCATAGACCGGGTAACGCTGAAAGCTGGAACAAAAACATTAAAGGCAGGATTTTATGGCGGATATGCATCAGCCGCAAATATTGTAAATATCAGTAATTCTACCATAGAAAAAGGTGTTGTAATTGGATATGACAAAGAGCAGGTAAAAATAGGCTCTTTTACAGGAAATAACACGGGAACAATTAATAACTGCCACAGTTATGCAGAAGTTTATGGTAAAAATTATGTAGGCGGTATTGCTGGAGCAAAAGGTGAAGCAATGGGAACCAGCCGGGTTCTAAACAGTTCTTTCCAGGGTAAGATAGAGGCAAGCGGAAATTATGTGGGAGGAATCTATGGCTCCGGTTATACTTCCAGTTCTGCGCCGAATACCCCGTGTGTCAGCATAGAAAACTGTTTTGTATCAGCTGATATTACCGGCGCCACCTATGTTGGAGGTATTCTTGGCGGAGAACCTGTATCAAAACAGTGCTGGGCAAATGGAATCGGATATATCCGCAATAATCATTTTTACGGAACACTGAAAGGTGATGTAACCGGCGGTATTATCGGTTTTATGAAATCTCTGGACCGCTATAATATTATTTCCAATAATTATTATGTGGATACCTGTGGAACGGATAAAGGAATCGGACAGGTAGAAAGCATTGATACAAGTCAGAAAATTGAAAGAGAAGATGCTGTATATACTATGACAGAGAGTTACTGCCGTGATGACGATCCTCTTGGAAAGGATGCCCATAAGCTGGCGAAAGCCGCATCTGCAGAAGAATTTTCTGATGGAACAATCACAGATGCTTTAAATGCAGGTGAGGGAAGCAGTAAAAACTGGGGACAGGGTACCAAATATCCGGTATTTGAAAAGGAGATCACTGTTTATATTTCATCTTTGGAAGTAACAGATTATAAAGCCGAATATAAAGAGGGCGAAGAATTTACCTCAGAAGGAATCAAGGTAATTGCTCATATGAGTGACGGAACTTCTAAAGAAATTCCTGCAGATCAGGTAACGTTCTCCGGATTTGTCAATACACCGGGAACCTGGACCATTACAGCTTCTTACGAGGGAGCAACCAAAATGTTTACCGTAAAGGTAACAGCAATGACAGATGAAGATTATGCTAAGAAAGTTTCTGATGCAATCGCAGAAATCGGAACCGTAACCCTTGAGAGCAAAGAGGCAATCCAGGCAGCCAGAGAAGCATATGATCAGCTCAGCGAAGATCAGAAAGCACTGGTAGAAAATTACGAAGTGCTGACAGCAGCAGAAGAAACATATGCGAAGCTGCAGGAGGAAGCAGAAAAAGAAGAAGCAGATCAAAAAGCAGCGCGGGCAGTGGAAGATGCAATCGCAGAAATTGGAACCGTAACCCTTGAGAGCAAAGAGGCAATCCAGGCAGCCAGAGAAGCATACGATCAGCTCAGCGAAGATCAGAAAGCGCTGGTGAAAAACTACGAAGTGCTGACAGCGGCGGAAGAAACATATGCGAAGCTGCAGGAGGAAGCAGAAAAAGCAGAAGCAGATCAAAAAGCAGCACAGGCAGTGGAAAAGGCGATTGCAGAAATCGGGACAGTAACCCTTGAGAGCAAGGAAGCAATTCAGTCAGCCAGAGAAGCATACGATCAGCTTAGTGAAGATCAGAAGGCGCTGGTGAAAAACTACGAAGTGCTGACAGCGGCAGAAGAAACATATGCGAAGCTACAGGAGGAAGCGGAGAAACCAGAAAAGCCTGAAAAACCGCAGAATCCGGAAGAAACAGAGAAACCTGAAAAACCGCAGAATCCGGAAGAAACAGAGAAACCTGAAAAACCACAGAAACCGGAAAATCCGGAAAGTCCAACTGATCAAAAACCGGACGGAACTGATCAGGATCAGAATAAAGCTCCGGATAAAGAGCAGCAGGAAGATACCACAGATGTTGTAAAGACAGGTGACGCACAACATATAGTTCTCTGGTTTGGTGCAGCGGGAATTGCAGGTGTTGGAATTCTTGTGTTGACACAAAGAAAAAAGAATACAAAATAACATAAAAAAGATTTACAAAAGATGACATAGGGAATCGGATTGTTGATTTGTGGCAGCCGTCTTAACTTTTCAGAAGGTTAGGGCGGCTGCTTTTTCTAAGATATAAAGTGCAGGGGTATAGCAAGCACAATTTGTAAAAAAATTTGTTGAAAAAGTATTTTCTTTGGCGGTTTTGGGCTGTGGCATAAAAAAAGTACAAAAACTTTGACTTGCAAGTTGCAAAATATTATAATAAAAATCAGTAACTTACGTCTTGAAATTGAAAAAATCATTGAAAATTAGGAAGATAAGAGGAACTAATAAGAAAATAAGTTGTTATATGTTCTGCTTCATGAAAGCAGCTAAGAGGGAAGCAGGTTCAAGTCCTGCGCGGTCCCGCCACTGTAAGCGGTAAGTTTTGTCTGTGACGATAATAGTCAGCCACTGAATTTTTGGGAAGGTAAGATAAAGCGCTTGAACCGCAAGCCAGGAGACCTGCATATAACATATGGCATGCTGGCGGTGAATCAAAATTGCCATAAATAGAGTATATTTTAGTACAGGAAAACGGACTGTGATATATATCACAGTCCGTTTTCCTGTACTAAGTTAAGAGGACAATATGGTACTAACAGAAAAAGATCAGGGGTTATTAAAAAGGAAATTTGCCGGATTAGTAGTGAGCTGCGCCGGTGAAACGGAAAGGAATGAAGAGGAAAAAAAGAATAAAAAGTCCGTTTCCTGGCGTTATTTTTCCCTGAGTTCTAAAACAGGAAAGTTTTTATATCAGGCATTCCGGGATGAAGAATTGTTATTTATCCTGAGAAAAATAGCTGAAAAACTAAATCATTCTCCTTCGCAGAAGGAAGTTTTATGGGTATTCCGTGAATATATCAAAAAAAGATTTCAGAAATGGCCCTATGCGCTGGAGCGGGCAGGGTTATCCAAAGGAGCTGGAAAAGGAGGAAAAACACTGTCACAGGCACAGACAGAAGAACAAGAGAGGAAGGAAATTCTGGAAGAATTAAAAAATATGGCAGAGGTTAACGGTTATCTTCCACATCCTCATCAATGTCCAAAATTAACAGAGAAAATAAAAAAATATTATGATTCCTGGGGGAAGGCGCTGTTGGATGCAGGCATTCCATCAGTCAGATACAGTGAGAAAACGGTGTATTCAATACCGGATTTGAATCAGGAGGAATGGACGCTTCTTCACAAACTCAGCGGTATATCCCGCAGGCTGGGACGGGCCCCTATGCATCATGAAATAGATGAAGATGTAAAACGAAGGCTTCTGGAGCGCTGCGGTTCCTGGAGGAATGTGTTGTATCAGATTGGATTGGAACCGGTGGTAAGAATGAAGCCTTTTGACAAATGTTACCTGGATTATCGGCAAAATCAAAATAAATCAAGGCACAGCCGTAATCTTCGCAATTGCTATTACCGGGTTTTAAATATGGATGAGCCAGCCAGAGCAGATCTGGAAGCATTGAAAAAGAAAGCAGCCAAAGACGGAAAAATGCCTGAAAAAAATCAGGTGCCGGAGCCGGTTAGAAAACGTCTGCAGGATGCCTGCGGCTCCTGGGGAAATGTATTGTATCAGCTGAGAATTTAAAAGATTGGGAGTTATATAGCGGTAATGTTTGAGAATGAATTGGGAGAGAACTGTGAATTTGGATGTTATCATCCTGCAGTCACAGCATGTTATTACATATTGGTGATAGGGATTACGATGTTTTCAATGTCACCGTTCTTTTTATGTGCCACGTTTTTCTTTGCGTGGTTGTATGCCGTTTTAATGCGTGGCAGAAAAGTGATAAAAAAGAATCTGATTATGCTGCTGACCATTGTTGTGCTGATGACGGCAATCAATACCTTTTTTACCCATAATGGAGAAACGGTTTTATTTTATATCAATCGAAACCGGATTACTCTGGAAGCATTTGTTTATGGTCTCAGTGCTTCCGTAATGCTGATTTCGGTGATGATCTGGTTTGAGAGTTTTCAGGCTCTGATGTCATCGGATAAGCTGATTTTTCTGTTTGGGAAATTTATACCTGTGATTGGTCTGGTAATCTCTATGATTTTCAGGTTTGTTCCGTTGTTGAAAAACAGATATGAAGAGATTTCCATGGGACAAAAATGTATGGGAAGAGGCGGACAAAAGGGACTGACAGCCAGAGTACGGCAGCTGGCAAAAGAGGTATCTATTTTAATTGCGTGGTCTTTAGAAGCATCTATTGAAAGTGCGGATTCTATGTCTGCCAGAGGATATGGACTGCGTGGAAGAAGCAGCTTTCATTTGTTTAAAATGACCGGGCGGGATATCAGAATGCTGGTTTATATGGTCGCTGCCGGAGGAGTGGTCATTGCCGGAGGAGCCCTTGGAGAGACTACCATGGCATTCTATCCGAAGCTGATATGGAAGATACCCCATCCGGCAGTTTTTACAGCATTTCTGCTGCTACTGATACTGCCTCTTATCATTGATTTAGCAGGAGAGTATAAATGGAAAAAATCAATTTCAAAAATGTGACATTTCAATATCCGCTGGCAGAGAAGCCGGCGTTGAAACAGGTGTCTTTTCAGGTAAAGCCCTCTGAATTTATTGTTGTCTGCGGAAAATCCGGCTGTGGGAAGAGTACGCTGCTGCGTCATCTGAAGAAAAATCTGATGCCGTATGGCCAGCGGAGCGGGGAAATTTTGTATGAAGGAATTGCCATTGAACAGCTGGATGACAGAAGAAGTGCTTCCGAGATCGGTTTTGTACAGCAGAATCCCGATCATCAGCTGGTAACAGATAAGGTCTGGCATGAACTGGCATTTGGTCTGGAGAGTCTTGGACTGCCGGTAAAAGTAATAAAACGCAGAGTGGCTGAGATGACAAGCTATTTTGGAATACAGACCTGGTTCCGAAAAGATGTCAGCCAGCTTTCCGGAGGCCAGAAGCAGCTGTTGAATCTGGCATCTGTTATGGCCATGCAGCCTCAGATACTGATTCTGGATGAACCGGCTTCTCAGCTGGACCCAATAGCAGCCTCGGATTTTCTTCAGACAGTATATAAAATCAACCGGGATCTTGGGACAACTGTGATTATATCCGAGCATCGTCTGGAAGAAGTATTTCCTATGGCGGACCGGGTGATGGTTATGGATTCCGGAGAAATTGCGGCTTTTGATACACCGGGAAGAATCGGACATATTTTATCCGGTGACGGCAAGTCAGAACCGCATCCCATGTTTTTTGGCCTGCCGGCGGTTATGCGTATGTTTGAACCACTGGAACATATCAGGGAAAATACTCCGCTGACAATCCGGGAAGGACGGATTCATATGGAAGAGTTTTTAGCGAATCTTCCGGAAGAAAAAAAAGCAGAAACGGCAGATACCGGGGCAATTTGGACAAAAGAGACAAAAAGAAAAGAAAAGCAGGCAGGGAAAGCTCTGAGGGAGAGCCGTTTAAAAAATAAGACAGATGCGGCCATTGTGTTAAAGGATCTCTGGTTTCGATATGAGAAAAAGCTGCCGGATGTTTTGAGAGGTCTTTCTTTTGAGGTGAAAAAGGGAGAATGGTATTGTCTCCTTGGCGGAAACGGAACGGGGAAAAGTACGACTTTAAAAGCAATCTGCAATGCCATAACACCCCAGCGGGGCAGGATTACAGTAGATGGCATAACGGTGAAAAAAGAGACGGAGGCACAGCTGTTTGATCATCGACTGGCCATGGTTCCCCAGAATCCGCAGTCTTTGTTTACCGAGATTACAGTGGAAGAGGAACTGCTTGAAGGGATGGCATTTATCCCTTATGATGCGGAAACTAAGATAAAAAATGTGGAACGTATGCTTGATATGATGGGGATTGCGCATCTTAGAAAAGCAAATCCATATGATCTGTCAGGAGGAGAACAGCAGAGACTGGCCATCGGTAAAATTCTGCTGCTAAAACCCTCTGTCCTTCTGATGGATGAGCCAACCAAAGGACTGGACCCGTTTTTTAAAAGGAATCTTGCAAAAATACTTGGCCAGCTTAAAAGTCAGGGTGTGACCATCTTTATGGTCAGCCATGATATCGAATTCTGTGCAGCTTATGCAGATGTCTGTGCTATGTTTTTTGACGGCGAAATTGTAGCCCAGGCGCCTCCGGCAGAATTTTTTGCCGGAAATAATTTTTATACAACTACAGCCAATAAAATTGTCCGGAAGTGGCATCCGGAAATGGTAACGTGCGAGGAGGTAACCAGGTGGCTTCAGGAACTGATCTGACCCTGCGTCAGAAAATTGAAAAAAAGCGGCTTAAAGTGGCTGTAATTATGATATTTATTGCGATACCGTTGGTGATGTTTCTGGGTTTTTCATTTTTGCCGGAAAGCTGGTATATGGTCTTAAGTGCTGTGGTGCTGATTTTAACCATGGCGCCGTTTTTTATGGTATTTGAAAACCGGAAGCCCAGAGCAAGGGAAATTGTTTTGCTGGCCATGATGTGTGCGCTGACAGTAGTGTCACATATTTTCTGTCATATTGTTTTTCCCATTCAGATCGGTACGGCTATGATTATTATCGCCGGAATATCCTTAGGACCGGAAGCAGGATTTTTGATCGGCGCCATGTCAAGATTTGTCTGCAATTTCTACATGGGCCAGGGTCCCTGGACTCCCTGGCAGATGTTCTGCTGGGGACTGCTGGGATTTCTTGCCGGTCTTGCATTTAACAGAAATAATACAGAGTCTGTAAAATCCAGGAATTTTAAGGTGATTATGGGTCCTGTTCTGGCAATGGCTTTTGCTTTTGGAGCTGCGTATCTCAGTTATCTGATCTGGCCGGGGGAGGATGGGACATTTGTTGGATGGAGGCTGTATGTATTTGGCGCTGCAGGACTTTTGGCCGGAGTAATACTGCAGAAAAAACGTCTGCCTGTAGACGGACTGACCCTGGCGTTGTTTACATTTTTTACTACATTTGTCATCTATGGCGGGATTATGAATATCAGTAAGATGATATTATCCGTCAGTCAGCCCGGCGGAGAGGCCATGAGCTTGGATGCACTCCGGGTGCTGTATATTACGGGAGCGCCCTATGATTTTATGCATGCGGGAACAGCCACATTATGCGTATTTATATTTGGAAACAGTATGATTAAAAAGCTGGAGCGGATTAAAATCAAGTACGGAATTTATAAATAGTAAAACATGTGAATCAGAAAATATAGAAATAAAAATCTTTTAAAAAAGAGGCAGGTATGGATAAAGATTTTGAAAAAAAAGTAAAAGGAAAAAAAAGACGGAATATTGCACTGACAGCGGTAATACTGGCAGCAGCTGCTGTCTGTATTCTGGTGCCGCTGCTGCAGAAGGGAAGAGACGGAAGGCCTGTAGAAGTATCTCTGGAAATCCGATGCGATGAACTTTCTGAGGATATGTCAAAGCTGAAAGATAAGAATCTGACAGAGTATGTGCCGGAGGACGGAACGATTCTGAAGAAAGAAACAGTTCAGACAACATCCGGCTCAACGGTTCTGGATGTTCTGGATGAGGTCTGCAGAGAAAAGAATATTCAGATTGAATATTCCTATACACCCGGTTACGACTCCTATTATGTGGAAGGAATCAATTATCTGTATGAGTTTGACGGTGGAAGATTAAGCGGCTGGTCCTATACGGTGGATGGAGAATCGCCCCGGGTGGGGTGCTCCAAGTATCAGTTAAAAGGCGGCGAAGAGATTGTATGGAATTATACCTGCGGACTTCCCAAAGGTGCAGATGGAGGTAAATCAGATGAATAAGACACAGGTGAATGAAAAGCTTTATGCTGTTAAGAAAGAGGTTTCCAGGGCGGTTGTGGGAAAAGAGGAAATTGTAGAAAAGGTCCTGACAGCCATACTGGCGGGAGGGCATATTTTACTGGAGGATATTCCCGGAGTGGGAAAAACAACTCTTGCGCTGGCATTCAGCAGAGCTATGGGACTTCAGTTTCAGCGGGTACAGTTTACGCCGGATGTAGTTCCCTCTGATATTACAGGGTTTACTATGTATGATAAAGCAAGCGGAAGCTTTCAGTATCATCCGGGAGCTGCCATGTGTAATTTTTTCCTGGCGGATGAAATCAACCGTACTTCCAGCAAGACACAATCGTCATTGTTAGAGGTGATGCAGGAAGGAAAGGTTACTGTGGATGGAGAAACACATATTCTGCCCCGTCCGTTTGTGGTAATGGCAACACAAAATCCCATTGGTACTGCCGGAACCCAGATGCTGCCGGAGGCTCAGCTGGATCGGTTTATGATAAAGCTGTCCATGGGATATCCGGATTTTGAGGCACAGGTGCATATCCTGAAAGACAGAGAAAAAGAGGATCCTCTGACGCTTATAGAGCCGGTAATTTCCGGGGAAGAGGTCCTGGAGATGATAGAGCATGTCAAAAATATTTATGTGGATGACAAATTATATCACTATATTACCATGCTGGCAGAAGAGACAAGAAAGCATGAGTATGTAAAGCTTGGAGTCAGTCCCCGCGGGGCGATTTCCCTTTGCGGTATGGCAAAAGCAGGGGCCTGCGTTAAAGGGAGAGATTATGTGGTTCCTGAGGATATCAGCAGAGTATTTAAGGATGTCTGCAGACACCGCCTGATTCTGCATCCTAAGGCAGCACTGTCTGACATGGATGCAGACGGCATTTTGGATGAAATATTAGAGAAAACATCAGCGCCCAAGCTGGATCCCGGAGCCTGAAAATGAAAAAGACAAAGAATAAAAAGAGATATACCGGAAAACGGTCCTTTCTAATCTGGCTGATATTTCTTATTACTTCTGTTTTGCTGTATTTTATCACAGATTCTGATTTTCCGGGTTTTCTGATTGTATTGCTCCTGATCTATCTGGCAGCAGGAGTGCTGATGACAGCTGTTACCGGGAAAAAAATTTCCGTAAAGTTTGGCGGAGACGGTTCGGGAGGAAAGAATCAGACAGGACATCTTATACTGACCATTAAAAATGACAGTGTACTGCCCGTATTTTTGTGCAGGGCAGAGATTTTGACTGAGAATGTTCTTACCGGAACAGATCAGGTGACAGATTTGAAATTTTCTGTGATGCCGAAAGGGAAAAAGATAATTTCCTTTCACTGCGGCGATGGATATTGCGGCTGCCTGCATATTGATATACAGCGCATGGCAGTATCAGACCCTTTGATGCTTTTTGAAAAGAAGCGCAGCATTACAGGCAGCTGGGAATATTATGTACAGCCGTCTATGGGCGGAATGGATTTATCAAAGGAGGAGCTCAGCCAGTATGATATGGAAAGCTATCGTTACTCTTCTGATAAAAAAGGGGATGATCCCAGCGAGACATTTGATGTAAGGTCCTATCTTCCGGGAGACAGCATAAAAAGCATTCACTGGAAGCTGTCAGGAAAAATGGATGATATTGTGATCCGTGAACCGGGGCTGCCGGTGGAAAACAGCCTGATGATCCTTTTAGATAAACGAAAGATTGATGTGTCAGATCCTGATCCTGAACAGATTGATAAGACCACAGAGCTGTTTTTAAATCTTTCCTTTGCGGCAGTCTCACAGGGAATCGGTCATACGGTGGGATGGTTTAACTATGCAAAGGACTGCTTCGAAAGCAGAAAAATTAGTACGACAGAGGATGTGTTTCGGATGCTTCCCGGTCTGCTTAAGAGTCCGTGCCAAGTGGATGAGATAACTTTAGCAGACAGGTTTATGGCTGCAGATCTGGAAAAAAATTACGCCAGCTATCTGTATGTGACGGCGGGAGGTACCGATGCAGAGTCAGAGGTGGAAAGGCTGAGTTATTATGGAAAAGTTACTGTATACAGACCACAAAATATCTGATGGCAGAGTCCGCAGCGTAAAAGAAGCTGCTGCGGCAGCTTTGCTCAGTCTGGGCGTGTGCTTCTGTCTGGGAGATCTGTTTGAACTGTCCGGAGCCTTTGAAAGCCCGGGAACTGTTCTCGGAGGCCTGATACGCCTTTGGAATCAGGCGGTACAGGTTCTTGGCAGTTCTGATTATGTAATACTGCAAAATCTTGCGGGAGAGTCAAACGGAAGCGGACTATTTGTGTTCATCGCTTTTGCAGCTATTGCTTTTGCGGCGTTTTTCTTAATAAAAAGCCGTAAAAAATGGACGCTGTTGATTTTTGTGATTCCTGTCTGCCTGATCAATATATTTTTTTCTCTGAGAATTAGTGCTTTTGGAATTGCGCTGCTGGCAGCAGCGGCATTGCTGTATTTATCCTGTATGCAGTGGGAAGGCCAGGGATTCTGGTGGCAGCTGCTGCTGGCAGCGGCAGTGGTATTGATATCCGCAGCGGCAATGAAACTTCCGGGTATTTCAGGATTATTAAAAAAACCTCAGCAGGTAAAAGCGGTATCAGAATCAGTGTCAGAGTCCGTTAAGAATCTTTATTATGGAGAAAATCCTCTGGGCAGCGGAGATCTTACCAGAAGTGAGCGGATGGCGGGGGAAGAAACTGCACTGAAGATTCGCATGAGTGATCCGGAATCTCTGTATCTTCGGGGGTTTGTAGGTGAAATTTATACCGGTGACAGCTGGGATACGCTTTCAACCGGTACCTATTACGGTTCAGAAAATCTGATGTATTGGCTGAAAGAGCTGGGATTTAATACACTGGGTCAGCTGGGACAGGCTTTGGAGCTGACAACTGAGGAGGAAAAAGAAAATCATATACAGGTGGATGTGGAAAATGCTGACAGGCGTTATGCGTATATCCCTTATGAAATTTCGGAGTTGTCTGTTGACAAGAGCCGTAACTGGGGAGGAAGCTTTGTTACTTCCCGAAAGTTTGGCCGGCTTTCTTCTTATGATTACACAGCAGGTGAAAATGCGGTAAAGGACTGGACAAAGACAGCAGCAGTTATGTTTACAAATGCTGCAGACAAAGGCCGTGCAGATGAGATTACCTCTTATCTTACTTTTGAGAGTTATTACAATGAGCTGGTATATAAAAATGATACCTATCTGTCAGAAAGTGATAAGGAACTGATCAGTGAATATCTGGGTCCCAGCGGAGATCAGTCTAAAGGGCACATTGAGTATAAAGAGGCAATTAACAGAATCAAAACATATCTGAATGAGTCTTTTATATATACAGAATATCCGGGACCGCTTAACAGCAGCGGAGGAGCGCTGGAGAGCTTTTTATCATCCGGAAAAGGATCGGATGTACAGTATGCCACCGCAGCAGTTATGATGTTTCGCTATTACGGGATTCCGGCCCGGTATGTAGAAGGATATCTGGTAACACCGGAAGACGTGAAAGGCATAACATCGGAGGATACAATAGAAATTCCTCAGAGCCGTGCTCATGCCTGGGCAGAAATCTATGTGGACGGAATTGGTTTTGTACCGGTTGAGGTTTGTCCGGAGTATGAAGGGATTATGGAAGAGGCGGATATGACTGTTGGAATATCCAATAATACACTGATTCGCCCCTTTGAGGATACTTCTGACAATAGCCAGAACAGTCAGAATGAGCTGCGGGACGGCGGCGATGACGACAGGCAGCCAACGGATATTTATCTGATTTTGGCGGTTATTTTAATTGCCGCAGTAATTGTCTTTGTGCTAATTCTGCTTTTGAGAAACTTTTTTGGGAAGCTTAAGAAGGCATTGAAAAAAAGACGTTTAATCATAAAGGCGGAGCCGAAGACTGCGGTCAGTGCAATTTATGGATATATGGAGCAGGAAGGTTATCCGGTAAGTGAAGCAATACGGGCCCTTGGAAACCGGGCGGCATACAGCAGAGATGAGATCCGGGAAGAAGACCGTAAGTGGATGCTGGAAGAATATAAAAGATTAAAGAAGGAGAGGACAAAATGGGATATGCACAAAAAAAGTTCAAAACAGCTGCAGGGGTGAAGACGGGAGCTGCCGCTGCCGCTGCAGTGATTTTGACCGGAGCGCTCCTTCTGGGGGGATGCGCAGGAAAGGAAAGCGGTGATACGTTAGAAAGTACAGCCAGACACACGGCAGCGTATGTGCTGGAACAAACCCCGGCTCCGGGAGTAGCTTCTGTTGGCGGAGAATGGGCGGTGATTGGCTTAAAAGCAGGCGGACATGAGGTAAAGGAGCAGTATTATGACAGTTATTATGATACTGTACGGGCGGCGGTAAAGGCAAAAAAGGGAGAGCTTTCTGATACACACTATACGGAATATGCCAGAGTAAGCCTTGCATTATGTGCCATTGGAAAAGATCCCGGACAGGTGGAAGGGTACAATCTGGTGGAGCCTTTGGACAATTATGAAATGATTGATGAGCAGGGAATGAATGCAGCCGCTTTTGCACTGGTGGCTTCTAATGTATCCGGTATTCCACTGAAGCAGGAGGATGCTTATATTCAGCTGATTATAGATGCCCTGGAAGAAGATCAGATGTTTGAGAATAAGGATGCGGCTGATTATGTTGCCATTGCCCTGGAGGGACTTTCCTTTTACCAGTCTGATTCCCAGGTGAAAGCGGTGCTGGAAGAAGGTGTGCAGGCTCTTTCAGAATATCAGGAAAAGGATGGAAGCTATGGAAACTGTGAGACCACAGCAGAATGTATCATGGCTTTATCACAGCTTGGCATCGACGTACAGACGGATGAGCGTTTTATCAAGGACGGCAATACCATGTATGACGGTCTGATGGTTTACCAGATGAAAGACGGCGGATTCTGTCATGTAACGGAAAGAAAGAAAGCAGATGCCATGGCTGCGGAAAAAGCGCTGCTGGCTATGGATTCTATGATTTTGCTGAAAGATCATCAGACCTTATATAAAGGAGTGCTTTGATGAGAGAAAAAGCGGGTTTCAGAAAAAAAATACTTTTGCCGGTTACACTGGCGGGAATTGCTGCTGCATTGATTTTCACTGCTGTATTTTTGTCAACACGGCAGGCTGCGCCGGATGTAAATCCCATACAGGGCGTCAATGACGGCCGTTCCCGGGTGTTTGTTACGGGAGAAGGGTATTCTTTAAATTATGAGCAGGAACAGGAGTATATAAAGGAAAAACAGCAGAAGGAAAAACAGATTGAACAGGAAATCAAACAAAAGCCAGAGCAGAAGAAATTTTCCCAGGCAAAGGCCACAAAGGCTCCGCAAAATCAGGCAGTCACCAATCGTAAGGATGCAGAGCCGAACGATTTGGAAAAGCCTGCCGGTAATAACGGCAAAGATACAGAAACCGAATCTGAACAGCAGCCCGATACGGAAAGCCCGGATGAACCGGAGCAGCCAGGTGGCAGTAAGGATGAAGGAAGCGGTGATGAGGAAAATCCCGGAGATGAGGGCGGCGGAACCAACACAGATGAGGACGGGGATGATCAGACTTCCAAAATACCTGTCATTACCTGTAATCTGAAAGACGGAAAAGAAATCAGCGGAGATGAAGTTACTGTCACGGTAAAAGTACAGGATTATAAGAAAAATTATCTGAGTTCCTTTTATGTAGATGTATTAGTAAACGGAAATAAAGTTACCAGCTCCGGGACCACAAATCATGTTATTACATACCGGTGTCAGGAGCTAAAAGACGGCAGCAATGAGATCGTAATCAAAGCCAGAGATCAGGAAGGAAATACGGCTGAGAAGCGCTATACGGTTATCGCCGATGCAGATGCAGAGAAGAAAAAGGGGGGTACCGTTACCTTTACTATGCATGCCAATCAGCTGGGACTTGGGACTCTGGTCCATAAAACAGCAGAATTTTACGTGGGCGAGAGCATGGCGGATGTAATTAACCGGGAGTGTGAAGCTGCCGGATATCAGGTAGTGTCGGGAAAATCACCGGCACAGGGATTTTATATCAGCAGGATTAAAAAGAAAGGAATTACCGACGGATGGAGTATTTCTCAGGAAAAGCTTGATCAGCTTGGCATTACCGATACATCAGATCTGGTATATCAAAAAGATTCGCTGGGCGAGAAAGATTTCTATAAAGATTCCGGCTGGCTTTACTCTGTAAACGGAGAATATCTGGACGGAATGTCTGCGGTGACCGTTTACGACGGTGATGAGATTGTATTTTTCTTTTCCCTGGATTATCACTGATTAAAGTTATAACCGGCTGTCTGCGAAAAAATCGCAGAGGCTGTTATAAATAAACTTGTATAAAGCTTCAGGCAGAGTACAAAAATTTAAGCATCAAAAAGGAGGTAACAATGAAAAGGAAAGCAGCAGGAAAGCTCTTTTCGTTTCTGACTGCAGCAGTGATGGGAGTCTCTATGATACCAGCCACTGCGCTGGCAGCAGAAACAAAAAGTACAGATGTAGACCAGGAATGGTATAATTTCCGGAATAATCAGGAGAATAACGGTGTCACAGACCGTCCAACTCCCACCAGCGATCTGGAGGCTGCACAGAAGTGGGCTGTGAAGTATGGCAGCGGATGGAGTGCAGCTCCCACACCGCCATTAATTCTGGATGATTATCTGTATATTGGCGTAGGGAATAAAATAATAAAGATTGATAAAGCCACCGGAGAAAAGGTGGATGAAAGTGATGAGATGGCAGGAAATGTTGGTTATGCCATGAATCCGATTCTTTATGCAGACGGAAAACTGTTTGTGCAGATTGGCAGCGGAAGAATCCAGGCGGTTGATTATGATACTTTAACCTGTGCCTGGACCACAGAAGCTGTAGACAGCGGACAGACCGTATCTCCTATCAGCTATGCAGAAATAGACGGGGAAGGCTATATTTATACCGGCACCTGGACTGCAGAGAGCAGAGACGGAACGTTTTTCTGCGTATCCACGGATGATGACGGCGTGGTGAACGGCGTTAAAGAACCGGAGTGGAAGTTTGTTCCATCAGGCTCTACAAAAGATACAGATACTATCACCTATGATCCGGACTTGAATGCGACCCTGGATGATGAGGGCAGTGTTGCAAAAAGAGGATTTTACTGGGCCGGAGCCTATGCCACAGATAAATATGTAGCGGTTGGATCCGATGACGGAACCGGTGAAAACGATCCAACGGCAAATGGCGTGTTCTATACGTTAAATCCCAAAACAGGCGAGATTATTGATAAGATCTCCGGCATTAAGGGAGATATCCGTACAACTGTTGTATATGACAACGGACACCTGTATTTCTGTACCAAAGGCGGCTTAATGTATAAGGTAGATGTAGATGCCAGCGGAAACCTTTCCAATGAATCTTATATGGACCTTGGAAATCAGGTAACTGCAGCGCCCATTGTTTATAAAAACAAAATCTATGTGGGCGTCAGAGGCGACGGAGGTCAGTTTGATCCCGACGGCGGACATTTTTTCGCGGTAATTGACAACAGCGGCACGTTAAGTGCAGATTCCCTGATGTATAAGCTCCCGATAGCCGGCTACCCTCAGGCAGCGGCGCTTTTGTCCACCGCTAATGAAGATGTGGACTATGACCAAGACGGCAAGGCAGACGGACGTGTCTACCTGTATTTTACTTATAATGCACAGCCTGGCGGTATTTATTATACCTATGATACTCCGGATCAGAAGGAAGCATCTAAAGAAAGCAAAGAGCTGTTTGTCCCTGATGAGGCTCAGCAGCAGTATTGTATCAGTACAATCTGTGCAGACCGTGAGGGAACACTGTATTACAAAAATGACAGCGGTTATCTAATGGCAGTGGAAGCCAATGAAGCGTACTTGAACAATGCAGTTGTAACCTCAGAAGACGGAACAACGGCTGCATGGGATAAAGCCTTTGATTCCAGAAAATCAAATTATGAAGTAAAGCTTCCTACAGGGAGTAAACAGGCAGTTATCAAACTGGACCTCATTGAAGGATCTTCAGCCGCAGTAAATGGCACTGCATACAAGAATCAGGCAGTGGTTGCTCTTGGTGAGGATGGCACTGCAGAAGCGGCAGTGACTATAACAAAAGGCGAGGATTCCAGAACCTATACACTGAAAATTGCATGCCAGAGTGAAAATGCAGATCTTTCCGGGCTGGAAGTAAACAACAGTAATAGTGCAGGGGATGGAATTGTAGATTTGTCTCCGGAATTTGCTTCCGGAAACACAGAATATACAGCTGATATTACAGAATTAAATGGAATCGGAACCAGTGAATTCTGGAATGTATGGCCAACAGCGGCTGACAACAGTTCTTCTGTTACTGTATATCCGGTAGAAAATGTAGATGAGGACTGGCTGTTGGAAGATGGAACCGTTGAGGGAATCACCCGAAATGGCACAACACGGTATCCGGTATATCCAAAAGATCCTTCCAAAACCATTAAGGTACGTATTGATGTAACTTCTGAAAACGGAAAAGTTACAAAATCCTATCACCTGACACTGCTGAAAAAAGTGGATGTAACAGGAGTAGCCTTAAATCACACAGAATACACCATGGATCTTAAGGATACCTTGCAGCTGCAGGCAGAAATTACACCGGCGGACGCTACTTATCAGACGGTAAAATGGTATTCTTCTGATGAAGAAGTAGCTGTTGTGGATGAAAATGGTCTGGTAACACCTAAAAAAGCCGGAAAAACAACAATTACGGTAATTACAGATGACAAGAGTTTGACAGCAGCATGTGAAGTAACTGTTGAAAACAGAGATCTTTTAGCTGCCCAGGCAGTAGATGATAAAATTGATGCCATCGGAGAGGTGACTCTGGAAAGCAAAGCAGATATTGATGTTGCAAGAGCTGCATACGATGCCCTGACAGATGACCAAAAAGCGCTGGTAACTAAATATGATACGCTGACAGCAGCAGAAAAAACATATCAGGAATTAAAAGATGCAGCAGATAAAGAAGCAGCGGATACAGCGGCAGCTAAAGCAGTGGATGATAAGATCAGTGCCATCGGAGAAGTGACTCTGGAAAGCAAAGATGCCATTGAAGATGCAAGAACAGCATACGATGCCCTGACAGATGACCAGAAGGCGTTGGTAACAAATCTTGCAGATCTGGAAAAAGCAGAAGAGGCATATGGAGTGCTTGCACTGGCTCAGGCAAAAGAAGATGCCAAAGCGGAAATAGAAAATTATAAAGATATGGAAGATTACCGCCAGGCACAGCAGGAAGAGCTGAAAGAAATTATAAAAGAAGCACAGGCTGTAATTGATGAAGCAAAGGATCAGGATGCTGTGGCTCAGGCAGCTGCCGACGCCAAAGCAAAGATGGATCAGGTGAAAACAGACGCCCAGCTGGCAGAAGATGAAATAGCAGCGGCTGAAGCTAAAGCAGTTATGGACAAAATTGACGGAATCGGTGAAGTTACTTTAAAGAGTAAAACAGAAATCAATGCAGCAAGAATTGCCTATGACGGATTAAGTGACCTGGCAAAATCCAAAGTGACAAATTATGAAAAACTGACGGCTGCTGAAAGTAAATACGCTGCTCTTGTAAAGGAACAGAAGCCGGAAACCGTTGTAGATAAGGAAAGCGGTATTTCTGTAGAAGGAAAATTAATACCGGATTCAAAACTGGTAATTGAAGAACTGAAAGAGGCTGATGCCCCAGAGCTTTTAAAGGCATTTGAATCAGAAGATATTGCTGAGATTTTAGGCGCCTATGAGGTTTCTCTTGAAAACGGCGGTTTTAACGGCAGTCTGAAACTTATATTTACTGTTGGCGATGAGTATAACGGAAGAAAAGTAATCATCAAGCATTTAACCGGAGACGGGAGTATTGACACTTATACAGAAATCGTAAAAGATGGAAAAGTTTCTGTTACCGTTGATTCTCTGTCACCGTTTATGCTTGCCCTGGCAGATGACAACAGTACAGCGGATCCTGGAAAAACACCGGGAACTGATAACCAGACAAATCAGACAGATACAAATGGAAACAATACAGATCAAGACGGAAAAACAGAAAACCCGGATACATCTATAAGCCCGAAAACCGGCGATGAGCAGACACCAATGTTCTGGACGTTGTTTATATGTGCAGCAGGAGCAGGTATCCTGGTAATTGCCAGAGCAAAATACCGGAAAGAGACAAGATAAATTGAATTCATTATATGTTGCCACCTTCAGTGAAGGTGCACTGGATGCCATCAGGGAACACAAATTAAATATTGAATTTGATCATCTTTGTATTTCCGAAAATCTGGACCGGCCAGAACAGACGCTTCAGGAAATGAAAGAGGACTTTAGGACATCAGGGGCAAAAGCTGCAATTGTTCACGGTCCTTATACGGAGCTAAATGCTTCTTCTGTAGATCCAAAAGCAGCCGCGCTTACTATGGAGCGATATCATCAGACTTATAAAGTCTGCCGGGAACTTGGTATTCAGAGGATGATTCTGCATTCCGGTTATATTCCCATTCTGTATTACAAAGAATGGCATATTGAAAAATCTGTGGATTTCTGGAAGCGTTTTATACAGGATAAGGAAGAAAACTTTCATCTGTATATAGAGAATGTCTTTGAAGATGAACCCTATTGTCTGAAAGAAATTCTGGAAGGGATTCACGATTCACGGGTGGGCTTGTGTCTGGATGTGGGGCATGTAAACGCTTCCTCTGCTCCCCAATATGATGTATATCACTGGATAGAGGTTTTAAGCCCCTGGATTGGACATGTGCATCTGCATAATAATAATGGTATTAAAGATGAACATGCATCTATAAATCAGGGAACAATGGATATGAAAAAGGTGCTGGAACATATAAAAAAGCATCGCGGCCTGAATGTGACATATACCATTGAAAGCAGAACCTGTACAGAAAGTATTCAGTGGCTGAAAGAACAAAAAGTGTTGCTTCCGTAAAAGCAGGACTGTTGTTTCTGGAGAAAAATCTTCAGAGCAGCAGTCCTGCCTTTTCATATTGCAGAAAAACACAAAATTAACAGCAGAAAGACAAAATCTTTTCCTGAGGGGGGTAATCCGTGATATGATTTTAATTAAAGAGAAACTATTAATATTCGGTCAGATAAGATATGCAGGGGGAATGGCATGATAAAAGGATGGAAAGATTTATTCCGGGAACAGATTTTAGAACGGGGAAGAAATTATTTCTATGCTGGTGCAGTGACGAAGCTTCAGAAGACAGAGAATGGATATCAGGCTGTGGCAGAGGGAACGGCAGCATATGATGTGGCTATTGAGATAGAAGAAGACCGTATTTTGGATATGTACTGCGCTTGTCCTTATGCAGGTGACGGCAATTATTGTAAGCATATGGCGGCAGTTCTGTTTAAAATTGAAGAAATGTATGGAAACGGTGCTGAAAACGAAGAGTGCTGCATAACAGAGAGAATCAAAGAAAAGAAAGAATTAGAAGAAACAATTGATAAAATTCCGGAAAAGGAATTGCGTGTTCTTGTAAAAGAACTGGCTGTTTGTGATGATGAGATCCGAAATATGATTTTGATAAGATATGCGGTAAAGATAGAGGAAAAACAAATAAAGTGGTTAAAGCAGGAAGTAGATCAGCTGGTATATGAGTATGGGGACCGAAGCGGATTTATTGATTATCGGAATGCATGGGATTTTTCATCGGATTTGCAGGCCTTTTTAGATGAAAAGGTAGATATATTGATTGAAAAAGGCTGTTATTTACAGGCATTTGATTTGACAAACTATGTCTTTCAGACTATTGGAAGTACAGATATAGATGATTCTGACGGCGGAATTTCTATGGTTGCAGATTTGTGTTATGAGAAGTGGAAGGTGATTTTGGAGAACTGCAGTGAAGAAGAACAAAATAGAATGTTTTCATGGTTTGAAGATCATCATGGATGCGGGTATGTGGAGGATTATTTGGAAGAATATCTGGAAGAGTTTATGATGAATGAATTTCAAAACCGTGAAATGTTAATAAAAAAGCTGAAGTTTCTGGATGAGATGATAGAAAATCAGGAATTTTCCACAGATTGCGGGAGAATATGGAGCGTGCAGTATGGTTATGAGAATAACATATTGAAACGCTTGAAAATCATGGAAAAATTGAATTGTTCTAATGAAGAAATAAAAGAATATCGAAAGAAATACAGAAGGTTTTCAGCAGTAAGAGTACTGGAAATCGAAGAGAGCCTTGCGTCTGGGGATATAGACCAGGCAATTGAGGTGCTGCAGGAAAGCAAAAATTTAGATTGTGCATATATGGGGCTGGTTGCTGATTATAGTGAAAAGCTGATTGATTTATATGAAAAACAACTGAACGAGAAGGCATATAAAGATGAATTGCTATTTTATGTTTTCAAGTGCCAGCAGAATGATCTGGAATATGTAAATAAATTAAAAGCTATTTGTACGGATAAAGAATGGGAACAATATCGGGAACAGATTTTGGAAAACAGGAAGTGTTTATTTATACAATATCCGCTTATGGAAGCCGAGGGACTGTATGAGCGGCTGCTTGAAGCTTTGAAACAGGAAGTGTTTATCTATAGAATTGATGAATATGAGCGGATATTAAAAGAAAAGTTTCCGGAGCAGGTAAGGGATATTTATATTATGTATCTTCATAAAGAAGCGGGAAAATCTACTGACAGAAAGCAATACAGACATTTAATGAAGTATTTGAAAAAAATTAAAGAATATCCAGGTGGAAAAGAAAAAACAGGGGAAATTGCCAATGAATGGAAGGTTAAGTACCGCCGCAGGAGCGCTATGATGAATGAACTGCAAAAGGCCGGATTTTAGAGAGATTCTTTAAAGATATGCCGGCAGATTTAAGCCGGATTCTTTTTTGGATAATAGGTCTTGCATTATCTTTTCATTGTGATATACTGTTGGTAGATTAAAAGGATACCTTTGGTATACCAAAAAAATAAAACACAACATTCACATGATATATTTCAGAAAGGATAAGCTATGAGCGATAAGGTTTCAATCTCGAATATGGACTTTCTGGCAGCCACCAATGTAGATGGGCTTGATGCGGCTGTAGGAAGCCTGAAGCTGTTAAAGAAGTCTGTTGGAACGAAAAAGAAAGAAAAAGATGAGATTCGTAAAGTGAAAACCTGCTGCCGTGCCTGTATTGCAAACTGCGGTGTGATTGCAACTGTGAAAAACGGCCGGGTGATTAAACTAGAAGGCAATCCGGAAGACCGTATGAGTAAAGGCCGTATGTGTGCCAAAGGCCTGTCAGGCATTCAGGCTCTGTACCATCCAAATCGGAATAAATATCCCATGATGCGGGTGGGCAAAAGAGGTGAAAACAAATGGCGCCGGATTTCCTGGGAGAAAGCCATTGATATTATTGCAAGAAAACTGGTGGAAACAAAAGAAAAATACGGTGCGGAAACAGTATTTTGTTCCACCGGAGGAGGCGGCAACCCGGAGATCTGGAGTATTGCGCGTTTCTGCAATATCTTCGGTACTCCCAACTGGTTCGAACCGGGCTGCGCTCAGTGCTATCTGCCCCGTGTACTTGCCTATACCATGATGTACGGCGGCGTGGATCCAAGTATTGCGGATTCCAATGCTCTGGAAATATATGATACAGAAAATACGCCTATTCAGTCTTTGGTGCTCTGGGGTACGGATCCGTCCTATTCCTGTCCTGCCAGCGGCGGAGGAGCAGTGGCAGATCTCCGGGCAAAAGGTGTAAAGACTGTTGTAATTGATCCGAGACTGACACCGGATGCGGCAAAGGCTGACGTTTGGCTTCCAATCCGTCCGGGAACTGATGTTGCACTGATGCTTGCCTGGATCCGCTATATTATGGAGCACAAACTTTATGATGAAGAGTTTGTGATGAAATGGACCAATCTGCCCTATCTGGTGGATGCAGAAAGCAAAATGCTTCTGCGCGCAGAAAAAAGTGAGGATCCAAATATTCCGGATACATTTATGGTGTGGGACGCAAAAACAAATGCTCCGAAACCTCTGACCTATCCCTGGGATGATTCCCTGGATCCTGTGCTGGACGGATGTTTTGAGGCTGATGGAAAAGTATACAAAACAGGTTTTAGAATGCTCTGGGAGCAGGCAGAACAGTATACACTGGAGTATGCAGGGGATATCTGTGAGCTGGACCCGGAAAAGATAAAAGAGGCTATTTTAGTTTACGCGGAAAACACACCAGGCGGTATTGCCCTTGGAGTAAGTACTGATCAGACGCCAAACTCTGTGCAGGCAGCTATGTCCACAGCTGTTTTAGATCTTTTGATGGGCAATGTAGAACGCCCGGGCTCTCTGCTTCAGAGATTTCAAACAAGCGGAGTTTTTGATATGCCAAACTATCCGGTTCCCATTGCGGCGGACCGTCTCCCGGATGAACAGTTAAAGAAACGTCTGGGGGGAATTGAACATAAGGGGCTGCACATCTGGTATGCGGGCCATATTACAAGTATTTTTGATGCGGTTTTAACGGGAAAACCCTATAAGCCCAGAGTATGGATTGACCGTTCCGGAAATAAACTAGCGGCTGTGGCGGATAGTCAGAAGGTAAAAAAAGTCATTGATGAGCTGGACTTCATTGTACATATGTATATGTATCCAACCTCATTTTCCGCTTATGCAGATATTCTGCTGCCAACGGAAGAGTGGTTAGAGACCAATATGATTGTGGAGACCTGCAATACTCTCTGTGCCCGCCAGCAGGTAACTCATTTGTGGGAAACTATGGATGAGACGCTGATCTGGTCAAAGATTGCTAAGCGATGCGGAGAACTGGGAGATGAAGGCTGTAAGAAAGCTTTTGATGCGGAATATATGGGAAAAGATCTGCCTTACTGGGATAATGTAACAGATTTGTGGGATCATTTTCTGGGCCGTATAGGACTTACCTTTGAGGATTTAAAGAAGCAGACCCCTTATGAATATATGCCGAAAGATGAATGGAAAGATTATTATGTTTATAAAAAAGAGGATCCGGAGACGAAGCTTCCTCAGGGATTTGCCACACCTTCTAAAAAATGTGAGATTTACCTGGAAAGCATGATTACTCTGGGGCGCACCGGAAAGCCCTTCAGCAAATGTGAACTGCCTCCGGCATCCAAAGACTATGAGCCCCTTCCTTATTATCTGGAACCGGCGGAAAGTCCCAGAAATGATTCCAGGGAAGCCAAAGAGTTCCCTCTGGTGCTTACCAGCGGAAGGGTTCCTTTTTATCATCACGGTACACTGCGCAACATTCCGTGGCTGCGTGAAATCTATCCGGTGCCGGAGCTGTGGATGTATCCCGATGATGCGAAAAAGTATGGCCTGGAAGACGGCGGCTGGGCATGGATTGAATCGAAACGGGGAAAAATCCGGGCCGTGGTGGCCGTGACAGAAGGAATCAAACCGGGAGTCGTTTATATGGAGCGGTTTTGGAATCCGGAAAATCTCCAGAGCAAGACTCACGGATGGACAGAGATGAATGTCAATATGCTGACCCGTGCATCCGCGCCATTTAATGATGTAGTGGGAACTTATACCCTTCGTGGATTTTTGGTAAAAGTCTATCCGGCAGAAGGCGCACCGGAAGGTATCTGGAAAAATCCTCAGGACTTTAGCTCCTGGCTTGCGAAACCAAGTGACCCCACAGAGGAGGTAACAGTATGAAACAGTACGCATTTGTAGTAGAATTAGATAGATGTATCGGATGCAAAGGCTGTCAGGTGGCCTGTAAGATGGAAAACGGAACGGACCTTGGTTCTGACAGAACAAAGGTCCGCCAGGTTGGCCCTGTGGGAAAATATCCGAATCTTGAAATGTATTTTCTCCCAACTATGTGCCAGCAGTGTGAAAATCCGGTCTGTGTCCGGGTCTGCCCCAGCGGCGCGGTATATAAAAGCAAAGAGGACGGCGTAGTCCGGATTGATACTATGAAATGTATTGGGTGTCACAGCTGTAATCAAGAATGTCCGTATCACACAAATACATTCAGCGAGATGCGCAGAACCATGGATAAATGCACCCTGTGTTCTGAGGCCAGAGAGAAGGGTGAGGAGCCGGCCTGTGTCAGAAACTGTTCCGGAAGGGCGCTGCATTATGGTGACATTAATGATCCGGAAAGTGAAGTATCGAAGTTATTAAAGGAGGCAGGAGAGGAGCACGTATTCCGTCTTCATGATTACGGCAACGGGCCATCTACAAGATACATTTTGAAGCATGCCAAGTGGCAGGATATTCTGCCCCAGGAAATAGATGAAGTATCCTTTGGAAAAGGAGGCAGAAAATATTATGAACATGAGTAGAAAAGCTGAGTTTAAACAGCTGATGATCAATCGGCGGAATCTGTATCATCTGTTTTCCAGGTTTTTTCAGAAGGAAATAGATGAGGCGTTTTTTGAGGGACTTAAAAATATTGTATTTCCTTCTGACCGGAAAGAAAATGAACTTACAGAGTTCAGAGACGCGCTGCTTCGTTTAAATGAATATTTTGAATACGACGCAGGGGAAACGCTGGATGATCTGGCTGCGGATTATGCAAAAACTTTTTTAGGAGCAGGAAGCGCCCAGGGAGCTGCGGCATTTCCTTATGAATCCGTTTATACCAGTCCAAAGCATGTAATGATGCAGGATGCCTGGAATCAGGTATGCGAAATATATGAATATAAAGGCATTGAAAGAAACGAGGAATCAGAAGGACTGCTGGAGGACCATATTGCTGTAGAACTGGACTTTATGGCATTTCTCTGTGATGAAACCAGCCAGTATACGGAAACATTAGCCGGACTAGAAGAGCAGCGGGAATTTTTAAATAAGCATTTATTAAACTGGGCTCCGGAATTTTGTCTGGATATTAAATATCATGCAGATACGGAATTTTACCGGATGGTAGGACAGCTGACCACAGGATTTTTGCAGCTGGACAGCTTTATTTTAGATAAAATGATTGTGGAGAGGAAAGCCAGAACTATTGTTTCTAAAAGCTTTCGTCTCAGCAGACAGGGTATGAATGATATTTTAAAGGAACTGCAGAAAGAGTATCATATCTATGGTCCAAAACATGTGCCGGACCGGGGAATGTGGGAGACAAATGGGCTGATCCGTTATGAGGAAGTATCCACAGTAGAAGAGATTGTTACGGACAGACAGTCAGACTTTTCTCCAAAAGAAGTGATTTACCCTGTTTCTCAGACTATCTTTAAATTCGATGAAAACAATTGTGTGGAGACTGTTACCAAGGATCCAAAAGGAATTATTATCTTTATGCGTCCTTGTGATATCAACGGTTTGAAACGTCTGGACAATATGTTTCTTGCAAATGGCGGTTTAAGTGATATTTACTATAAAAGAATGCGGGATAAAGTAAAAATCTTTATGATGGAATGTGAGAAAAGCTGGGATAACTGTTACTGTGTTTCTATGGGAACTAATAAAACGGAAAATTACAGTGTGGCCTGCAGACTTAATGAGGATGAAATCTATCTGGAAGTGAAAGATGCAGAATTTATCGACTATTTTGAAGATGAGATGGAATCCGGCTATAAACCGTTATTTATTGAAGAGAATCAAAGAAAAGTCTGCGTTCCGGATATTAAAGACGCAAAAATGCTCCGGAAGATTTTTGAACTGGATTTCTGGAAGGATTATAATGAAGACTGTATTTCCTGCGGGGGATGCAACACCGTCTGCCCTACCTGCAGCTGTTTTGATACGGTAGATTACCTGAATCAGGAAAACAGCCGGAAAGGAGAGAGAAGACGGCTCTGGTCTTCCTGTATGCTGCCTGACTTTTCCAAAACAGCCGGAGGCAATATTGCAAGAAAAACACCGGATCAGATGATGCGTTTTAAAACCATGCATAAAGTATATGACTATAATGCGCGCTTTGGGGGCAATGAGCATATGTGCGTGGGATGCGGAAGATGCATTCAGCGGTGTATGCAGGATATTTCTTTTGCGGATACCATCAACAAATTAAGTGCTGAAGTAGATAAATTGAAGGTAAAAAAGACGGAGGGAAACAAGAATGGAAAATAATGTTCTGGTTCCAAAACCACATAGAATTTTGAGTATGCTAAAGCATACTGCTACAGAGTGTACCTTTCGGGTTGCCTGTGACACAGAGCCGGGGTTTGGACAGTTTTTTATGCTGTCCCTGCCTAAAGTAGGAGAGGCTCCGATTTCCGCCAGCGGAAAAGGACCCGGATATGTGGAATTTACCATTCGTAATGTGGGGCTTTTAACACAGGCAATTTTTGATCTGGTTCCGGGAAATTCCATTTTCCTTCGGGGCCCTTACGGAAATCAGTTTCCGGTAAAGCGTTTTGAGAATAAAGATCTTCTGATTATCTGCGGCGGTACCGGTATGGCACCGGTTATGACAATGATCAATCATTTTTATGATCACCCGGAAGTCTGTAAATCCGTGAACATTATTTCCGGATTTAAAAATGAAGAAGCGGTACTGTTCCGGGATGAAATCGCAAAATTTAAAGAGCGCTTTCATATGATCTGTACCCTTGATAATGAACAGGTGGAAGGGTTTGAAACCGGTATGGTAACTGCTCATATTAATAAAATTCCCATTAAATCTTTTGATGATTATAATATTGTTATTGTGGGCCCGCCGGTTATGATGCATTTTGCAGCCTTGGAATGTGTAAAATGCGGCGCCAAAGAGTCTAAGATCTGGGTATCCTTTGAGCGGAAAATGTGCTGCGGTGTGGGTAAATGCGGGCACTGTAAGATTAATGATACCTATGTCTGCCTGGACGGTCCGGTGTTTAACTACAGCGATGCAAAAGATAAATTGATGGATTAGAGAGTTTTTTTCATATCTTTTGTTAGAAACGTCAGTGCAATCCATTTATTTTATAGAAGTCCTCCGTATTTCAGAAATGAAGTGCGGGGGATTTTGCTGTTATCAACGGGAAGCAGCAGCTGTATGGAAGAAGGTTTTAAAATGCTGAAATTGTATCTATAAAAAAACAATAAAATTTTTGGGACGGAAATGTCAAAAAAATAACAATATGGAAAGAAAATGTGAAAAAATGAAGTTGCCAAAAAGTAAGTAAGAGATGAAAAAAACAGTACATTACACTTCGGTTAGTATTGCAAAATAAATCGTTTTATGCTAAAATAACAGCAATCAGAAAAAATGAACTGATGTTTTGAAAGGCAAAATGATTAGATCATAAATTTTATTTTTTCGACAGACGGCAAAATCGTGAGAGAAAGAATAAAATTTTATTTTTTTGAAGATATTGTTAAAAAAATAACATAATAAAGATGCCGGAGAACCTGTTAAAAAAATATCAATTATGCTGTAAAAGTGTCCATTTTTTAGACAAAACAACAAAAGTCCAAAAGTTGCATTATTAATCACTGAGTGCTAAAATTATCTCAATCTAGCGTTACTTTAGAAGACCAACTAGAGGGATATTTTTAATTAAAAAAGGAGAGTAAGAAAATGGCAAAAAAAGTTGTATTAGCAGGCGCTTGCCGTACTGCAATCGGTAAAATGGGCGGACAGTTTGGAAATACACCTGCAGTTGAATTAGGTGCGATTGTTATTAAAGAAGCATTAAACAGAGCTGGTGTTAAACCGGAAATGGTTGATGAAGTAATGATGGGCTGTGTTATCCAGGCTGCTCAGGGTCAGAACGTTGCCCGCCAGGCTTCCATTAAAGCTGGTGTTCCGGATGAAGTTCCTGCATTTACACTGAATGTAGTGTGCGGCTCCGGTCTGAAATGTGTAAACGAAGCAGCAAACATGATTATGGCAGGACAGGCAGATATCGTTGTTGCCGGCGGTATGGAGAACATGTCAATGGCTCCATATGCTCTGAAACAGGCGCGTTTCGGATACAGAATGAACAATGCAACTGCAATTGATACAATGGTAAATGATGCATTATGGGATGCATTTAACAATTATCATATGATGATTACAGCTGAAAATATCTGTGATCAGTGGGGACTTACCCGTGAAGAATTAGACGAGTTTGCAGCAGCTTCTCAGCAGAAAGCAGTAGCAGCTCAGAAAGCCGGAAGATTTAAAAATGAGATCGTACCGGTTCCTGTTAAAAAGAAAAAAGAAGTTGTTATGGTTGACACAGACGAAGGTCCTCGTGACGGCTGTACAGCAGAATCTCTTGGCAAATTAAAATGCTGCTCCGGTAAGGAAGGCGGTATGGTTACAGCCGGCAACGCATCCGGTATTAACGATGGTGCGGCTGCAATCGTTGTTATGAGTGAAGAAAAAGCAAAAGAACTTGGTGTTAAACCAATGGCTACATTTGTTGCAGGGGCCCTTGGCGGATGCGATCCTAAGATCATGGGTATCGGACCTGTTCCGGCAACAAAGAAAGCAATGAAAATTGCTGGTTTAACAGTTGATGATATGGATATTATTGAAGCAAACGAAGCTTTCGCTGCTCAGTCTGTAGCAGTTGGCAAAGAACTTGGCTTTGACTTATCCAAATTAAATCCAAATGGAGGCGCAATCGCACTGGGACATCCGGTAGGAGCTTCCGGATGCCGTATCCTTGTTACATTACTGCATGAACTGCAGCAGAGCCCGGATGCAAAACTGGGTCTTGCAACATTATGTATCGGCGGTGGCATGGGTTGCGCTACAATCGTTAAAAAAGAAGAATACTAAGAGCTGATCTTAATTCTTCCGCGGTTACTGGCTAATCTATGAACCCTGATTGTTTGGGTATAACAGTCGGAGTATTTCATATTTAGTATATATTTCATTTCAAGGAGGATGTATCATGAAAGTTGGTATTATTGGAGCTGGTACAATGGGCTCTGGTATCGCTCAGGCTTTTGCCCAGACAGAAGGGTATGAAGTTTATTTATGCGATATTAATGATGAATTCGCAGCAAACGGCAAGAATAAAATTGCCAAAGGCTTCGAAAAAAGAATCGCTAAAGGCAAAATGGAACAGGCTGCAGCTGATGCTATTTTAGCAAAAATCACAACTGGAACAAAGGATATTTGTACAGATGCTGATTTAGTTGTGGAAGCAGCACTGGAAGTTATGGAAGTTAAAAAACAGACTTTCAAAGAACTTCAGGATATTGTTCCGGCTGACTGTATTTTTGCAACAAATACTTCTTCTCTTTCTATTACTGAAGTCGGCGCAGGACTTGACAGACCGGTAATCGGTATGCATTTCTTTAATCCGGCGCCTGTAATGAAATTGGTTGAGGTTATTCAGGGTGCAAATACACCGGATGAACTGAGAGATAAAGTTATCGAGATTTCCAAAGCTATCGGTAAGACACCAGTTCAGGTTAACGAAGCAGCTGGTTTCGTTGTAAACAGAATCTTAGTTCCGATGATTAACGAAGGTATCTGTGTACTCGAAGCAGGCGTTGCAAGCGTAGAAGATATTGATGCTGCTATGAAATTAGGAGCAAACCATCCAATGGGACCTCTTCAGTTAGGTGATTATATTGGTCTGGATATCTGCCTTGCGATCATGGAAGTTATCTTTGCTGAAACAGGCGATCCAAAATACCGCCCGGCTCCATTATTAAGAAAAATGGTTCGTGCAGGACATCTTGGATGCAAAACAGGCAAAGGTTTCTACGATTACAGCAAATAATTAATGGATTTTAATTAATTAGTATCGGAAAAGCAAACATTGAAGTCAGATTTATCGGGCATGTGCATTTCGCTACACATGCCCAAGGCTTTTCCGCGCTAATCATGAAGATGGAGGAAAATAGAATGGATTTCGCGTTAAGCAAAAAACATGAAATGGCGAGAACTCTTTTCAGAGATTTTGCAGAAGCAGAAGTAAAACCTCTTGCACAGGAGGTTGACGAAACAGAACAGTTTCCAGTAGAAACAGTAGAAAAAATGGCTAAAGCAGGATTCCTTGGTATTCCAATTCCGAAGGAATACGGCGGACAGGGCTGTGACATTCTTACATATGCTATGTGTGTAGAAGAATTATCAAAAGTTTGCGGTACAACAGGTGTTATTGTTTCTGCACATACATCTCTTTGCTGTGACCCGATCTTAACATATGGTACAGAAGAGCAGAAACAGAAATATCTTCCTGACCTTGCAGCCGGCAGAAAACTCGGTGCTTTCGGTTTAACAGAGCCGGGCGCTGGTACAGACGCTCAGGGACAGCAGACAAAAGCTGTTTTAGATGGTGACGAATGGGTACTGAATGGTTCCAAATGCTTCATCACAAACGGAAAATATGCTGACGTTTATATTGTAATTGCTGTTACAGGAACAGTAGAAAAACGCGGCAGAAAACAGAAAGAAATTTCCGCATTTATCGTAGAAAAAGGTACACCAGGATTTACATTTGGTACAAAAGAGAAGAAAATGGGTATCCGTGGTTCTGCTACCTATGAATTAATCTTCCAGGATTGCCGTATTCCAAAAGAAAACTTACTGGGACAGAAGGGTAAAGGATTTGGTATCGCTATGCATACTCTGGATGGCGGACGTGTTGGTATTGCTGCTCAGGCACTTGGTCTTGGCGAAGGCGCTTTGGAAGCAACAATTGCATACGTAAAAGAAAGAAAACAGTTCGGAAGAACAATCGGACAGTTCCAGAATACTCAGTTCCAGCTTGCTGATATGTCTACAAAGATGCAGGCAGCACAGCTTCTGGTTTACAGAGCAGCAAGAGCAAAAGATACTCAGAAATCTTATGGCTTTGAAGCAGCTCAGGCAAAACTTTATGCAGCAGAAGCAGCTATGGAAGTTACAACAAAAGCTGTTCAGTTACATGGTGGTTATGGTTTCATCAGAGAATATGATGTTGAACGTATGATGCGTGATGCTAAGATCACAGAGATCTATGAAGGTACATCTGAAGTTCAGCGTATGGTAATCTCAGCAAATATTTTGAAGTAAATCAGGAGGCAATCTTTATGAAGATAGTAGTATGTGTAAAACAGGTACCTGATACAGCAGGCGGAGTTCAGTTCAACCCGGACGGTACCCTTAACAGAGGTGCGATGCTTACAATTATGAACCCGGATGATAAAGCCGGACTGGAAGCAGCGCTTAGATTAAAAGATCAGTATGACGCAGAAGTAACAGTTATCACAATGGGACTTCCAAAAGCAGAAGAAGTTCTTCGTGAAGCTATGGCTATGGGCGCAGACAAAGGTATTCTTGTAACAGACAGATGCTTAGGCGGCGCTGATACATGGGCAACTTCTACAACACTTGCAGGTGCAATCAGAAATCTTGAGTATGATTTAATTATCTCCGGACGTCAGGCGATTGACGGTGATACAGCTCAGGTTGGACCTCAGATTTCCGAACATCTTGATATTCCGGTTATTTCCTATGCTCAGGATATCAAAATTGAAGGAAACAATGTAATTGTTCAGCGTCAGTATGATGACAGATATCATATGGTTAAGGCTCAGATGCCTTGCCTTATTACAGCATTGGCTGAATTAAATGATCCACGTTACATGACACCAGGCGGAATCTTTGATGCTTATGATGCAGAAATCACTGTATGGGGCAGAAATGATCTGGTAGATGTTGATGATGCGAACCTTGGTCTTAACGGATCTCCTACAAAAATCGCAAAAGCATCTGATAAAGTAAGAAAAGGTGCTGGTGAAAAAGTTGTACTTGATACACCGGATGAATCTGTAGACTACATCATGGACAAATTATTAACAAAACATGTAATCTAAGAAAAGGAAGAGTGGTGAATAAGAATGGCAGCAATGGATAAAGAAATTATGGAGCAGTACAAAGGCGTATATGTCTTTGCACAGCAGGTAGATAATGAATTAAGCGGCATCGCTTTTGAATTACTTGGTAAAGCAAAAGACCTTGCAGCAGATTTAAATGCAGACGTAACAGCAGTTCTTATTGGATCCGGCGTAAAAGGACTTGTAGATCAGTTAGCTGAATACGGTGCTGACAAAGTTATCGTAGTAGATGATCCGGAACTGAAAGATTACAGAACAGAACCTTATACACATGCACTGGCATCTGTAATTAACGAATACAAACCGGAAATCGTTCTGGTTGGTGCTACAGCAATCGGCCGTGACTTAGGCCCGCGTGTTTCTGCAAGAGTAGAAACAGGTCTGACAGCTGACTGTACAGTACTTGAAATCGGTGATTTCCCTCTGAACCCAATTCCGGGCAAAGAGCAGAAACACAATCAGTTATTAATGACTCGTCCTGCATTCGGCGGTAACACAATCGCTACTATCGCCTGCCCGGATAACCGTCCTCAGATGGCTACAGTTCGTCCAGGTGTTATGCAGAAAATTGCACCGGTTGCAGGAGCAAAAGCTGAAGTAATCGAATACAACCCAGGATTTACACCGGATAACAAATACGTGGAAATCATGGAAATCGTTAAAAACGTTGCAGACACAGTTGATATTATGGACGCAAAAATCCTTGTATCCGGCGGACGTGGCGTTGGCTCACCTGAAAACTTCAAAATCCTTGAAGATCTGGCTGAAGCAATCGGCGGTACAGTAAGCTGCTCCCGTGCGGTAGTAGATTCAGGCTGGAAACCAAAAGATCTTCAGGTTGGACAGACAGGTAAAACAGTTCGTCCTAACGTATACTTTGCAATTGGTATTTCCGGAGCAATCCAGCACGTTGCAGGTATGGAAGAATCTGATATCATCATCGCAATCAACAAAGACGAAGATGCTCCAATCTTCGATGTAGCTGATTACGGTGTAGTAGGCGATTTAAATAAAATCGTACCTATGTTAACAGCAAAAATCAAAGACGCAATCGCAAATAAGTAAGATTGTGCAATAAATAAAAACCAGGGCTTCCGGCGGGGAAATTTTCTCCGTCAGGAGCCCTGATTTTTTGCTCAATTTGAAACACTCCAGGAATCATAAAAAAGTATTGCATCTGATCCTGCAGTGTTATATAATATCTCTAGATAAATAGAAAATTCTTCGGGGCAGGGTGATATGCAGATGCATAAATTCCCTACCGACGGTGATTCTGAGCGATCAGAAAGTCCGTGAACTGCATATGCAGCTGATCCGGTGAGATTCCGGAACCGACAGTAAAGTCTGGATGGGAGAAGAAACAGAAATAACAGATTCCTGTGAATCTGTTGTAAGTGGAATGAGCAGCCCCGGATTTTTAATCCGGGGTTTTTTACTCTATAGGAAACACTGTGTTGTGATAAAGCTGAAAAGTACCGATCAAGAATTTCTATTTGAATGTCAATTTAATTCAGAAAGGATGCATGAAAATGAAACAGAAAAACAGTACAATCAGTAAAAAGAAAGTTAGTATCCACACAATGGCCGTTGTTGCAATCTTATCGGCAATTGCTTATATTCTGATGTTTATGGAATTCAGCGTACCGTTGATGCCGGGCTTTATTAAGATGGATCTTTCAGATCTGCCTGCCTTAATAGGCACCTTTGCCACAGGTCCGGTGGGCGGAATTTTGATTGCTCTGATTAAGAACCTTCTGCATTTGACGGTGACTTCAACAGCAGGGGTGGGAGAGCTTTCGAACTTTATTTTAAATGTCATATTTATCCTTCCGGCGGGACTTTTGTACAAGTATAAAAAAACGAAAGCCAGTGCATGTGGAGGCGCTGTATTAGGAGCTGTTGCCATGGCCCTTGTCAGTGTAGTGTCCAATTATTTTATTGTATATCCGGTGTATTATAATTTTATGCCGGAAGATACTATTTTAGCGGCATATCAGGCTATTTTTCCAGGGGTAGACAGTATCCTTCAGAGTCTGATTGTGTTTAATATGCCGTTTACATTTGTGAAAGCCATGATCAGTGTGGTTGTTACAGTCTTGATTTACAAGCGTCTGGTGCCGGTTTTACAAATGTCCAGACAAAAAGTATCCGGTTGATAAGCGTTTAAATGAAAGCCCAGAATCGTACATGAAAATGTATGATTTCGGGCTTTTATTTCTCTATAGGAAATACTGTTTTGCAAAGTTTTCAAACAAGTATTTTTAACTTTTACATTCAGATGGTATAATAAAACCAGCCTGTTACGATTGGCAGGAACAGAATGTAAAGAATCACTAACAGGGGATGTTAGCCTTTGTACACCGAGGGTAAGTTCCTTGTATAAGAATCAGGAGGAGCAGTTTATGGACAATTTTGTTTTCTACAGTCCTACAAAGTTTGTATTTGGCAAAGGGGAAGAAAATCATGCGGGTAAGTATGTAAAAGAGTTTGGCGGCAGCAGAGTGCTGCTTCATTTTGGCGGTAGATCTGCTGAGAAGTCCGGACTCCTTGACAGAATCAGGGAGTCTTTGAAAAAAGAAGGATTGTATATTGCGGAACTTGGCGGGGTTGAGCCAAATCCAAAAAGCGGTCTTGTGTACAAAGGAATTGAACTGTGTAAAAATGAGAATATAGATTTCATTTTAGCGGCAGGAGGCGGAAGTGTGATAGATTCTGCCAAAGCTATTGGCCTTGGAGCATTGTATGACGGAGATTTCTGGGATTTTTATACAGGAAAAGCTTCCGTTGAGAAGACACTTCCGGTGGGAACTGTTTTAACCATTGCAGCGGCAGGAAGTGAAGGCTCGGACGGAAGTGTGATTACACACGAGGATGGGAACTTTAAACGTCCCTGCGGAAGTGATCTGATGCGGCCGAAATTTTCAATATTAAATCCAGAGCTGACACAGACACTGCCTCCGTATCAGACTGCATGCGGAATTACAGATATGATGGCGCATGTATTTGAACGGTATTTTACAAATACAAAGGAAGTGGAAGTAACGGACCGGATGTGCGAAGGCATTCTTAAAGCTATTATTCAGGAGGCTCCAAAGGTGATGGCTGATCCGGATAACTATGAGGCCAGAGCTAATATTATGTGGGCGGGAACTATGGCGCATAATGATATCTGTGGTGTCGGACGTCAGCAGGACTGGGCCAGCCATAATCTGGAGCATGAGCTTTCCGGTTTATACGATTGTGCTCATGGGGCCGGCCTGGCTGTCATTTTTCCGGCCTGGATGGAATATACGCTGGAACACAATGTTATGAGATTTGCTCAGGCAGCTGTCCGCATCTGGGGGTGCGAGATGAACTTTGAATATCCAGAAATCACTGCCAGAGCCGGAATTAAAGCACTGCGGGGATTCTGGAAATCTTTGGGGATGCCCCTTAATTTTCAAGAGCTGGGAGCAAAGGAAGAAGATATTCCAAAGCTGCTGGAAACGCTGCAGATCGACGGCCGGACAGAAGGCGGGTTTGTACCTCTTGACAGGGAGGCATGTGAGGCCGTATACCGCCTGGCATGCAGATAACAGATGGAGAGTGAGAACATGAATAAGAAAAGAGCCATGGTAGCCGGTCATCTGTGCCTTGATATTACTCCTGTATTTCCTGATGGTCTGGATGTGACGGGGCAGCTATTTGTACCGGGCAAAATGATACAGGTAGAAGCTGCGGATATACATACCGGAGGGGTTGTTTCTAATACTGGACTTGCTATGCGTAAAATGGGTGCGGATGTAATTCTTACAGCTAAAATAGGCAGGGATAAATTCGGTGACAGTGTAGCGGCCATTATGAAAAGCTATCAGGCGGAGGAAGGGCTTTTAGTTTCTGAAAACAGTACAACATCTTATTCCATTGTGCTGGCGCCTCCGGGGCTGGATCGGATGTTTCTTCATCATTCCGGCGCTAATGATGAGCTTACAGCAGAAGAACTGACAGATGCCATGAATGATGAAATTGATTTGTTTCATTTTGGATATCCGCCGGTTATGAAACAGATTTATCAAAATCAGGGGCAGGGACTTGAAGAAGTATACCGCAGGGCAGGAGAGCTTGGAATTATTACCTCGCTTGATTTGTGTGTTGCAGATCCTCAGTCGCCGGCAGGCAGAGAGAACTGGCCGCTGATATTGGAACGTGTGCTTCCATATGTGGATATTTTTGTCCCCAGTATTGAAGAGCTGTGCAGTATGGTATGGCCGGAAGTTTACAGAGAATGGCTTGTCCGGGCAGGGGGAAAAGATATGGTGGAAATACTGGATTATGACAAGGATATTGTTCCGCTGGCTGAGAAAGTAATGAGTATGGGGCCAAAGGTTCTGCTGCTGAAATGCGGTTCTAGAGGGCTGTATTACGGTACGTCAGATGCAGAAGGTCTCAGCAGAATCAGCAGAAAATTTCAGCTGGATGTGGATGAATGGGCAGATTGTTTTGGATTTGAGACCAGCTACCGTCCGGAAAAAATCCGTTCGGCCACCGGGGCGGGGGATACGTGTGTGGCTGCATTTTTAACCTCACTGATGCGCGGCTATCCTTTGAAAAAATGTGTTCGTCTGGCGGCAGCCCAGGGAGCTTCCTGCGTGGAAAGCTATGATGCCCTTAGTGGATTAAGAACACTAGAGGAACTGGAAGAAAAAATAGAAGCGGGCTGGAAAAAAACTTGCTGAACATAAAAGCTGGTTGTTTCCCTGATTTAACTGCATAGAAAAGAAGGATGCTGGAAATACTTGTAAGAAAATAATTGAAGGGCTTGGTACTTATCATGAAAATTGTTTTTCTTACACCAACCAGCGACTTGAGAAGATTATGGCTGTATCGCCTGGGAGGCCGTTTTTACGGGCATCCGAATGCCATCACAGGACCTCTGATTTTAGGAGGTATTTTAAAAAATGCCGGACATGAGGTTGAAGTTTATGAGGAACTCTATGCAAAAGTAAATTATAAAAAACTAATGAGAGATACGGATGTTTTCTGTATTTATACAATGACCTCCACTGCGAAGCGGGCTTATGAGCTTGCAGATGAAATCCATGCAAAAACGGATGCACGGGTTCTGATTGGAGGCATTCATGCTTCGGCGCTTCCCAAAGAAGCGTTAATGCATGCCGATCAGGTGATTACCGGTGAGGGGGAGAATGTAATTCTGGATGTGGTGGAAGGAAGAATTACCAAAAAAATTGTGGCCGGAATTCCAAGCAGCAATCTGGACAGTCTTCCTCTGCCGGACTATTCTATCTTGAAAACCCCCTGTGACTGCGCAAATGTTATGACAACAAGAGGCTGTACCCACTGCTGTACATTTTGTACAACTTCCAGAATGTTTGAGCCGTACCGGCAGCGAAGTGTAGACAGCGTCATAGACGAAATACGCAGGTATAAGGAAATGGGATTTCGTTATATGAATTTTGAGGATGATAATTTTACCGCAGATAAAGAGAGGGCCAAGGAAATCTGCAGAAGAATGATTGCGGAAAATCTTATTTTTAAGGAGACCTTTTTCTTTGGAAGAACTGATATGGCAGAGGATGAGGAGCTTTTGGACCTGCTTTCCAAGGCTCATTTAAATCGTGTGCTCATTGGTATTGAATCCCTGAATCAGGATGCGCTGGATGAGATTCATAAAGGACAGCGACCGGCAGATATCAAAAAGGCGGCCCAAAGATGCCGGCAGTATAAAATCCGTCTGATTGCCAGTCTGGTTTTGGGGATAGATTCAGACACAAGAGAAGATATCCGAAAAGCAGTAGAATTTGTAAAGGAGATGGATGCATATCAGCTGCAGCCGGCAATTCTAACGCCCTATCCCGGAACACCGGTTTATCGGAAAATGATGGAAGAAGAACGAATGGTAACCGGAGACTGGAGCCAGTTTGACATGATGAATGTAACCTTCCGGCCGGTGCATATGACGCCATGGGAGCTGCAGGAAGAGTTTTATCATGCGGTTCGTTCCTTTTATAATTTTAAATCGGCATTTCGAATCGGAAAAATCTTTGGATGGGGCTATTGTGTGCGGCGTTTAGGTCTCTGGTTTTTCTCACAGGCAGGTTCTAGGGGGGCAGAGTTTGCAGCAAAGCATGTACCTGCAACGCCTTATTATAAGCTCAGAAGTCTTGACAGGGAGTTTTTGCGTCAGGAGGGGGATGATACCGTCATACATGAGGAGCTTTTATCAGAAGAAAACGCAAGGCTTGTACCGGTGAAGGTAAAGGCTGAAAACGGTTTCAAACAGTGGAAAAAGCATTAAAAGAAAGTCCGGGAGAAATACGTAACCTATGTATCTGCTGCATGGAACAACCGTTATAAAAAAAGTCCTGCCGGAGAGAAAAGTGTTTAAAAACAGAAGGTTCAGTGATAGAATAGACAAAGGAGAAAAGGAAAGGGAGGATTATGACTCATGAAGAGATCAAAAGCAAATGCAATTATTGAACATGTTATTCAGGTATGTGAGGAAAATAAATTTCCACTTCCGCCATTTGCGTTTTACAGTATAGAGGATTGGAAAAATCTGGATGAAACAGAAGAAGAACTGGTGGAAAATATGCTGGGATGGGATATTACAGATTTTGGAAGCGGAGATTTTGATAAAATTGGTCTTACAATTTTTACTTTCAGAAATGGAAATTTCTACAACAAAGAAAAATATCCGAAACCATATGCAGAAAAGCTTCTGTATGTAAATGACGGTCAGATTCTGCCGTTTCATTATCACTGGAGCAAAATGGAAGACATTATCAACCGGGGCGGCGGTGATCTTGAGATTACGCTGTACAATTGTACCGAAGATGATTTTAAGGATGTAGAAGGCGGACGTGCCAACAAGCCGGGAACATTTGCGGATACACCGGTTGTGGTAAAAATAGATGGAAAAGCGGTTACGGTTCCGGCGGGGGGGACTGTGATCTGTAAACCGGGACAGAGTATTTCGCTGACCCCGGGGATTTACCATCAGTGGCAGGGCGTACCTGGAACCGGTGATGTGATTTTGTTTGAGGTATCCATGTGTAACGATGATAATATTGATAATCGTTTTTACCGGGCAGGCAGCAGAATCCCGGAGATGGAAGAAGATGTGGAAGCAAAATATCTGATGTTTGCAGATTATCCTGATTATACAAAGTTTGATTTCAGGAAATAAGTCTGTGTATTTGGCATTTATAATGTTTGGAGCATATGAAAAACCTCCTGTATCAGAGCAGTGGATACAGGAGGTTTTTGCTAATAAAGCAGATATAATCGTTGTATACTCGGTTGCTTTTTATAAAGTATTAGGAAATGATAGAGGTGTTATTGGTGTAGAGAAAGATAATATTTCAAAAAAAGTTTGAAAAAATGTAAGTCTGTCACAAATATCCCATATGTCATAATTCAATATGATAATATAGTACTGATGAAACTTGTATGATTTTAACACTTTACTTATGAGTGTTCTAGTAAGTCACATTTGGTTAGTAATATGAATAATTTCGGAAGATAAGGGGGACTGATTTGAAAATTAATATTTTGCTTATATAGGTTATATGTTTGGAAATAAGTGTATGAAAATATTAAGATATAAGTAATCCTGTATATGTTTTATTTAGTGAAAAGGCGTTGTAAAATTTTTAAATATTAAAATTTGTTATGTAGTATCATCAGTCAATAGTGGCTGGTGTTTTTTAGTACTTATTTTAAAAAACTAAAAAATCAAGATTGCTAAAGTGTTTTCTTTTGAGGTTTTTGTACAGCAGACATGAAAGAACTATAGGAAAGGAGTATTATAGAGTTTTGTATATATATCTGAATGATGCTAGTTGATAAAGTAATGAGCAATAAAGTGTTTTTTAGACAGGGGATAAAGAGATGGAAAAGAGGTTTTCAATTAGTAGAAAATACTCTGAAAAATCTATCTGGATAGATACAAATTAATCCTAGGTCTGCAGATTAAAAGTACTAATTTGGATGGGATAATAGTTGGCTACATATGCCAGAGCATTTATTTTGAGAGAGGGAGTTTAAAATATTTAATTTTTAAGTAAAGTGTTAAAGAAAACTGAGTGTGGCTTATGAAAGGGGGAATAGCTAGCAGATGAGTATTTGTAATTAATATTTACATTGGTGAAGTTATGTAACAGGAAAATGATATTGTAGGATTCTGTGGAGGATATTTAAGAATAATCTTAGATGGAAATTATAAAAATAGAAAATGGAGAACAGGAGGATACTGTAAATGAAATTGAACGGGAAAGAAGTGCGTTTTAATATTACTGATCCAAGGGATGCCAAACGGTATGAAGAAACACTTATAAAGCTGAAGAAAAAAGAAAAAGAACTCAAAAAATCCGGACAGGAGTATACGCTGGATGAAATCATGCGGGAAATTATTAAGATCTGCCGGGAAGTGCTTTGGGATTTTACCGGGCAGGATGTGTTAAAAGGCTGCCATGATGCGTTGATGGCAAAAGAAGTTTTATATCAGTTTTTACGGGAAGTAACCCGGCAGAATGAAAGCTTATTGTCCCCATTTGATCTTGAACGGATCCGTTAACATCCTGATAGACCAGCTGCCGCAAACAGTAGAAATTGATCGAATACAGGTGCCTGTTAATTGGGGATACCG
>NZ_JAOQJQ010000004.1:0-25157 GCF_025566885.1 Brotonthovivens ammoniilytica
TTCCGAAGAAAATCGGCAAAAGTGCTTCGTTCGACTTGCATGTGTTAAGCACGCCGCCAGCGTTCATCCTGAGCCAGGATCAAACTCTCAAATGAAGTGTTTTAAATTCTGCCTGCACAGATTATTTTCAGGAAAGGGTTCGGAAAGCGAGCTTTCCAGAACTGCTTTATTGAAAATAAGATGTATTGGCATAATGACGTTTCGCGAGGAAACTTCTGTTTCCGAGCTGTCAGTATGCACAGGCATAATTTCAATCGTTTGTATCCCGTTTCAGAACTAGCTTGGCTAATTCTTTTAAAACGTTTTACTGTTTTAGGTTGCATATTTTTATGCTTTGTTCTTGAATGATCTGCCGCTTGTGCGCCTTACTCGATTCCGCTTTCGCTTCATCTCGTTCGAGGCAAGCCTCATATACATCCGCGCACCAGTCTGCTGCCAAAAGTAAACTTTTGCAACATCCTTCTGCCCGGCTGTGCACTCGCACTTTGCTGGCAAAATCTCTTTGAATCTTTCAAGGATATTTCACTGTTCAGTTATCAAGGTTCTTTGTTCTGCTGTTGTTCAGCAACTTTTATATCTTATCATTCACAAAGTGCTTTGTCAACAACTTTTTTCTTCTTTTTTTGACAGAAGAAGCGGAGAAGGAGGGATTTGAACCCTCGCGCCGCTGTTAACGACCTGCACCCTTTCCAGGGGTGTCCCTTCGGCCAGCTTGGGTACTTCTCCGAATTTGACTTTTCTATTAAATTTAAGTCAGCGGAGAGAGTGGGATTCGAACCCACGCGCCCTTTCGGACAAACGGTTTTCAAGACCGCCTCGTTATGACCACTTCGATATCTCTCCATATTGCGCTGTCGCAGTTGAACCACAGTGCAAAAAGTATTATACATTTATTGCCATATCCTGTCAATAACCATTTTTGGATTTTTTAACATTTTTTATACATGGTATTTTTATCCAAAAACACACTTGCTATTTGAAGGTCTTCCGGTGTTGTAATTTTTATGTTTTCATAAGATGCCTGAAATAACTTTACAGGTATTTTAAGCATTGTCTCCACAACCATAGCGTCGTCTGTTACAGCATCATTTTCGGCTTCTGAAAACAGTTTTTCATAAGCCGCCTTCACAAGTTTTCCTGAAAACACCTGTGGAGTCTGCACCTGCCAGACCAGACTTCTTTCTGGTGTGTTGACTGCAAAGTCTCTGGAATCCACAATTTTTATTGTATCTTTCACAGGCATTCCTGCTGCACAGGCACCATATTTTTCCACCTGTTCCTTTGCATCTTTCAGGATTCTGGCCGTCACAAAAGGACGCGCGCCATCATGGATATATATATAATCTGTATCTCCTGCCGCCAGTATCCCCTGATAGACAGAGTGATACCGCTGGGAGCCTCCTGCTACAATTTCAGTTACCTTACGGAATCCAAATTTTTCCACAATCTCTTTCCGGCAAAAAGAAATATCCTCTTTAGAAGTTACCAGAATAATATTATCTATGAAACTTTCTTCAAAAACCTTCAGTGAATAATAAATAATCGGTTTCCCTTCCAGTTCCAGATACTGTTTTGGTATCTCTGACTGCATGCGCTTTCCTTTTCCTGCCGCCAGTATAATTGCCGTATGATGCATTATCGTTCTCCTTTACCGCTGGCCCAGTTTTAAATTTGGAACAGCATTCAAATCCAGGCCATGCCGTGTTCCCGCCAGATATTCATAATATGCAGCCGTACCGATCATAGCAGCATTATCCGTACATAAAACAGGGGACGGATGATAAAATGCAACGCCCCTTTTCTCACAGGCTGCACGCATTCCTTCCCTTAATGTCCCATTAGAAGCCACCCCGCCTGCAATAGCAAACTTTTTGATTCCCGTCTCTTCCACTGCTTTCATAGCATGTTCAATAAGAACATCTATTACTGCTTTCTGGAAAGAGGCCGCAATATCCGCCTGCACAATGGGAATCTCCTTCATTTTGCAGTTGTTAATGTAATTTAAGACAGATGACTTTACACCACTGAAGCTGAAATCATAAATGCTGTCGCTGATCTTTGCTTTTGGAAATGAAATTGCCTCAGCATTTCCCTCTCTGGCAGCTTTTTCGATCTTCGGGCCTCCGGGATATCCAAGTCCAATTGCTCTGGCAACCTTGTCAAAGGCCTCTCCTGCCGCATCATCTCTGGTCCTGCCCAGAATTTCATACACTCCATAATCAGCGGCTTTTACAAGGTGTGTATGCCCTCCGGACACCACAAGACATAAAAAGGGCGGCTCTAAATCTTTATTTTCTATATAGTTTGCGCTGATATGCCCTTCAATATGATGTACGCCTACCAGAGGAAGTTTTCTGGCATAGCTGATGGCTTTCGCTTCCGCCACCCCTACAAGCAGCGCCCCTACAAGCCCCGGCCCATAGGTTACCCCTACAGCCGTAATGTCATCTAGTGTAACCTTTGCTGTATCCAGTGCCTCCTGAATCACCTGATTAATTTTTTCTATATGCTTTCTTGATGCAATCTCCGGCACTACCCCTCCATACAATGTATGAAGTGCAATCTGAGAAGATATAATATTGGATAAAACTTCCCTGCCGTTTTTCACAACAGCTGCGGCAGTCTCATCACAGGAGCTTTCAATTGCAAGAATCAATACATCCTTTTCCATCTTATCTCTCCTTAATCCTCAAAATCCAGTTCCACGGTTTTTCCATCTTTTCCCGGTTCGGCCCGTTTGAAAATTTTGTGGACCGCTCCCATATAATTCTCCTCATGAACCAGAGAAGGACTAAAATGGGTCAGCCATAGTTCTTTCACATCCGCTTCTGCAGCAATTTTTGCCGCTTCATAAAAAGTCATATGTTTATACTGACGGGCCTTGGCCTCTTTTTCTTTTTCTGCGTACATTCCCTCGCAGATAAACAAATCAGACCCCTTTGCATTTTGCGCAATGGCAGGCGTTGGTCTTGTATCGGTGCAGTAGGTTACTTTAATTCCTTTTCTCTGAGGCCCTAACACCATGTCAGGGGTTAAGGTACGGCCGTCGGCTTCAATAATTTCACCCTTCTGCAGACGGCTCCAGTATTTCTGTTCAATATTCTGTTCCCGGGCACGCTCTACCTCAAATCTTCCCGCCCGCTCTATTTCAATGGAATATCCATAACAGAGCACATTGTGATTCACACGAAACGCATGAATCCGATAACCTTTCACTTCAAGTATCTCTTCTTTTTGTGTCAGCTCCCGAAACTGAATTTCAAAGGGAAGCTCCGGCGCAATCACCCGCAAAGCCGTAACTACCCGTTCCAATCCCTTTGGTCCGATCATCAGCAGCGGCTCTGTACGTTCCGCATTTCCCATGGTCAAAAGCAGTCCCGGAAGACCGCTGATATGATCTGCGTGATAGTGAGTAAAACAAATCACATCAATAGGATGAAAACTCCATCCGCGCTCTTTCACTGCCACCTGTGTTCCCTCTCCGCAGTCAATAAGAAGATTACTCCCGTTAAACCTGGTCATCAGCGCAGTCAGTTTTCGATATGGAAGCGGCATCATGCCGCCGGTTCCAAGTAAACATACATCTAACATAAAACTCTCCTATATCTCCGTACGCTCCCAGCTGTCCGGAGCATACTTAAATGTCTTCATCCATTTTATCAGACACTGCTCACAGATATCTGCCTCCTGGCTGAGTCCGTCATTCTCCGAAAAATAACCCCAGTCCTTTTTCAAATGGATAAATTCTTCCGTATATATTTCATTTCTTTTGCAAATCTCTTTTCCGCAGCAGTTACAGTATACTTTCGTGTCTTTTCGCATAGCCATGTCCTCCCGTTTTCACAACCACTAATGGTGGTTCTTACTTCCTATTATAGAGAATCAGCGTTTTCCCCAACAGTGGAAATCCCTGGCTGGCAAATCATAACAACTGCATCTTCCCGGGGACACCGATAGAAATTTTTCCGGATGCCCTGGGGCCGGAAACCATGCTTTTGATAAAGGTTCTGAGCAGGCAGATTGGACTGTCTCACTTCCAGAAAAATCTGTGTAATTCCAGCGGCCCACGCCTGTCTTAAGACTTCTTCAATCAGGCACGAAGCAATTCCCTGCCGCCGATATACTCCCTTTACCGCAACATTTGTAATCTCGCCTTCGTCTGCCGCCGCATACAGCCCGCAGTATCCTGCAACCTCTCCGTCCAATACGGCCGTCAGGAAAATATTCTGCACCTGGAGTAATGCATCCAAAAAACCCTGGGCAGTCCAAGGTACGGAAAACGCCTCTTCTTCTATTTTTACCACAGCTTCTGTTTCTTCCAGCAGCATATTATGAATCTGCACGTTCATGTTCTTTTCGTTCTCTTTCTGCCTGTGAAAGCCGCAGATAATCAGGCTTATGTTCTGCCGCCGTTTCAATCTTTCCTTCTGAAGCATATTTTAAGGCCAGCGCCGCTACTGCCGCCGCTCTCTGCTTATTCAGATGTGCGGGAGCAAATGTAAAGGAAACACTGCAGTGTTCCCTGATATATGTTTCAAACACAGGAACGCCATCTCCCAGAAATACAACCGGACGTCCTGTCTGATTAATAGTCTCAATAATTTCATCAATCCCCACGGCACATTGCTCTGCAACTGTCTTCATACCCTGGTCATCAAATTCATATAATCCCGTATACGTCTGATTTCTTCTGGCATCCATCAGCGGACATACCAGCCCGCTGCACCCGTACAGATTATAAGCCAGTCCTTCTACAGTAGGAATATGTATCAAGGGGCAGTCCAACGCCAGCCCCAGCCCTTTCGCTGTAGCCGATCCGATTCTGAGTCCGGTAAAAGACCCTGGTCCCGCTGCAACCGCAATGGCATCAATGGATGTCAGCTCCAGCTCAATCATGCCGGCAATTTCATCCAGCATGGGAAGCAGTGTCTGGGAATGTGTTTTTTTATAATTCACAGTATATTCCGCCAGCATATTATCATCTTCCACAACTGCTACGCTGGCTGCCAGCCCGGAGCTGTCCAGTGCAAGTATTCTCATGACTTATTTACCTCCCGGATTGTAATTTTTCTGTAATCGAATCCCTTTTCCAGATCCTTTTCAATGGTAACCTCACGATACGATGGCGGCAGAATTTCTTCGATAAGATTCGCCCATTCGATCATTGTAAATCCTTTTCCGTAAAAGTAATCTTCATAGCCGATTTCTTCCATCTCTTCTAAGTCACCAATCCGATAGACATCAAAATGATAAAACGGCATCCGGCCTTCCTCATATACCTGAACAATGGTAAATGTGGGACTGCAGATGGGTTCCCTGATATCGAGGCCCTCTGCAATCCCCTGGGTGAAAACTGTTTTCCCCACGCCAAGATCTCCAATCAGCGTGTACACCTGCCCGGGCTGAACCTCTCTTCCTATTTTCTTTCCCAGTTCCAATGTTTCTTTTGGAGAATAACTTTCTATTATCATGTTAATTTCTTCCTAACACTTATTTTGGTATTTTCATAGTCAGTGCAATTCGTTTTTTATTTACATCTACACTTAAAACCTGAACTTCAACAATATCGCCAACAGAAACAGCTTCCAAAGGATGTTTTATAAATCTGTCCGATATCTGCGAAATATGAACCAGGCCATCCTGATGAACGCCGATATCCACAAAAGCTCCAAAGTCAATGACATTGCGGACAGTTCCTTTTAAAATCATTCCCGGCGTCAGATCTTTCATTTCCATAACATCAGTCCGAAGAATCGGCTTTGGCATATCCTCACGGGGATCTCTGGCAGGCTTCTCCAGTTCTTTCATAATATCTTCCAGTGTCAGTGTACCTACATTAAGCTCACCGGCCATTTTCTCAAGACTGGACACCTTCCCTGATATTCCTTTCAGATTTCCTGCAGCCAGATCATCCACTGTATACCCGCACAGTTTAAGAAGTTTCTGGGCCGGCCCATAGCTTTCCGGATGAACGCTGGTTGCATCCAGAGGCTGTTCTCCTCCTAAAATCCGCATAAACCCGGCACACTGCTCATAAGCCTTTGGGCCTAATTTAGGCACTTTTAACAGCTGTCTGCGGTTGGTGAAACGTCCGTTTTCCTCTCTGTATAAAACAATATTTTTAGCAATTGGTTTTGAAATTCCTGAAATATATTCCAATAATGGCGCAGAGGCGGTATTTAAGTCAACACCGACTTTATTTACACAGTCTTCTACCACACCTTCTAGTACCTCTCCCAGCTTTTTCTGGTTCATATCATGCTGATACTGGCCCACCCCAATAGACTTTGGATCAATTTTAACCAGCTCCGCCAGGGGGTCCTGAAGCCTTCGGGCAATAGATGCCGCACTCCGCTGACCCACATCAAAGTTCGGAAACTCTTCTGTGGCCAGCTTACTTGCCGAATATACCGAAGCTCCTGCTTCATTTACAATCACATACTGTACAGGAACCGGAATCTCCTTTAACAGTTCTACAATCACCTGCTCTGATTCTCTTGAGGCAGTTCCATTCCCTACTGAAATTAATGTAATATGATATTTGGAAATCAGTTTTTTTAAGACTGCTTTCGCTTCCGCCACTTTATTCTGGGGAGCTGTGGGGAATATAACAACCGTATCCAGAACCTTTCCGGTGGGGTCAACCACCGCCAGCTTACAGCCTGTCCGGAAAGCCGGATCCCAGCCCAGCACCGTCTGTCCCGCAATGGGCGGCTGCATTAAAAGCTGCTCTAAATTCTTTCCAAACACTCTTATGGCTCCGTCCTGAGCCTGTTCTGTAAGTTCATTTCGGATTTCTCTCTCAATGGCCGGTCCAATAAGACGCTTATAGCTGTCCTCAATAACTTCCCTTAAAACAGGAGCGGTATTTTTATTCTCATTCCGGATAATCTTTTTTTCCAAATACCGCAGAATATCCTCTTTGGGAGCTTCTATTTTTACTGTAAGTATTTTTTCCTTTTCCCCGCGGTTTAATGCCAGCACACGATGCCCCGCCAGTTTTGACGCCGGTTCAGAAAAATTATAATACATTTCATAAACAGATTCGGCAGTTTCATCCTTAGCCTCCGAAACCACCAGGCCTTTCTGCATGGTCATGCGGCGGATGTCTTTTCTGTACTGGGCATCATCCGAAATCATTTCAGCTGCAATGTCCATGGCTCCTGCCAGAGCATCCTGCACAGTGGCCACTTCTTTCTCAGGATCCACAAATTTTTCTGCTTCTTCTTCCATAGACCTTGCAGTTTTCTGCAGCCACAAAATATTAGCCAGTGCTTCTAACCCCTTTTCTTTTGCGATAGTCGCTCTGGTTCTCCGTTTCGGACGATAAGGCCGGTACAAATCATCTACCGCCACCAGGGTATCCGCCTGACAAATTTTAGCTTTTAATTCTTCATTGAGCTTTCCCTGCTCCTGAATGCTCTCCAGCACCTGCTGCTTTTTTTCCTCCAGATTCCGCAGATACAAAAGCCGTTCATACAGATTTCTTAAAACCTCGTCATTTAAAGCCCCTGTGGCTTCCTTTCGATATCTGGAGATAAAGGGAATCGTATTTCCTTCATCAATTAATTTTACTGCGGCCTCTGCCTGATTCGTTCTGATTCCAAGCTCTAAAGCCAGTGTGCGGACAATATCCATGATTTTTACCATTCCTTTTTCTTAATCTTCTGCCATTATACTCAATGTTTATTTCCACGTAAAGTAGACAGCGGCAATCTTCCTGATAATCCGGCATGGAAATAACCTGTCCGGTTGTTTTTTCATTTCTTCCATGTTAAAATAAATCTGTTTTTTAAGGAGGTTTTCAATGAACAGAAATCAAACCGGAAACATGAATACATTTTCACTGCTTTCCTTAATTTTCGGTATATTAGGTCTTGTTACCATGTGCTGTATATATTCTGCTGTCGTTTTCGGAGCTCTTGCCATACTGTTTGGTTTTCTCTCAAAAGGAGGCGCCAAACGTGCATGTACCCAAGGGTATGTGGGGATTGCTCTCGGGGCCGCCGCGATCATTGCTGCTGTACTGCTTACAGCATTCAGCTTTGTATCCATGATCCGGGAATACGGAAGTATTGATAATGCCATAAATTCTACCTATACTATGCTGGAAGAAACGCTGAATATGGAAATCCCCGATTATGATTCTATAAAATAGAATCTGCTTCCTATGTTAAAAACGGGTCCATTCCTGTCAGCAGATAAAAAATATTTTTACTTACAAAATGAACTGCAAGGATTCCTATGGCAATCCACAGATAACAGTTTTTCCATTTTAAGCCTATGGGAATCCTGCCATGGCTGAACCGCTCAATGGTCTGGCTGATCATAAACCAGAGATACATAACTGCCGTATAAGCCAGCATGGGATAGTTTACTGCACAGACGAAAAACCTTCCGTGTACCAGAGCAATCACTGACCTGGTGCCGCCGCATCCCGGGCAGAAAAACCCGGTGAGAGAATAAAGCACACATGGGCGCATCACATTTAAAATATTAAAATCCGGAAAAACTGTATATTTTAATACAATTAAAACGGCAATTGCCGCCAGCGCGCAGAGACCAGCTGTATATAACCCCGTCTCCGGCACAGATTGTTTTTTTATTTGTCTGCCTGCTGTCTGCTGCATATTGCCACCTCACTTTAAACTTCTTTTATTTTATCAGATTGGAGCGTTATATCAATATGAAAAAATCATATGCAGACATAAAAGCTGCTGCCAGGGAGCATTTACTGGGCAGCTATGGAACAGTGATCGGCTCTTCCATTCTTCTTTTTGCGGCAGTCCTGCTGATTACAATCCCATTTACCAGAATGCTGTATACAAATCCCTCTGCCTTCCAGAATGTCATTTATATTCTGGCTCTGCTGCTGATCTTAAGTTTGTCTAAGTTATTTCAATGTGGGATTTTATACATGCATCTAAAACTCCACAGGCATCAGAGCATTACATTTCAGGATTTCTTCACCGGACTGAAAAAACGGCCTAACCGTATCATTTCCGCTGGCTTAACTCTGGCTTTGATCTCACTTGTCTGCCAGATACCCGCCAGTATTCTGAGTTCTATGATGCTTATCCATACACTGAACAATCAGCAGATTCTGCTTCATATACTTATAATTTTCATTGTCATCACCGCTATTGGCGTAATTCTTAACATCTATCTGAATCTAAGATTTTCACTTGTTTTATTTTTACTGATAGACTATGAAGATCTAGAATGCCGTCAGGCCTTTGCCGCCAGCAGCCAGTATATGAAAAGGCAGAAAGTCCGTCTGTTTTTTCTGATGCTTTCTTTTATCGGATACTGGTTTTTAGGTATTCTATCACTGGGAATTGGATTTTTATGGATCATACCATATATCCGGCAGACTATGGCTGAATTTTATGAAGAAGTCAAAGCAGAAGTATAAAAAAAGGCAGGAGACCTTAAAGTATTTCCCGATATCAGTTTTTCCGCTGACATCAAGGATATTTTAAAGTCCTCTGCCTTTATCTTTTACAGAATCTTTCTGTATGAAATCCTTCTCTTTCCTTCCTTTAACAGATTCTGTTTATGCTGTGTTATATCTGCTGATCTGCAAACAGATAATCAATCAGCTCATGTCCATGAGCTATCAATTTCCCGCTCTTTTCTGCATCCGCCTCATTATATTTCCAGTGGTGCTGTTCCTTATTAACGCTGTCATACAGCAGATATGGTACATTTTCAGAGGAATGAGTGCGAATACAGATAGGCGTGGGATGATCCGGCAGGATCAGCATCCTGTATGCTTCTCCAAAAGCATCAAGCCCTTCCTTTATAATTCGGATTAAACGTTCATCCAGATATTCAATAGCTTTTACTTTTCGCTCAACACTGCCTTGATGACCCATTTCATCCGGCGCCTCCACATGAACATATACAAAATCATATCCGTCCTTTGTCAAAACATCTACCGCGGCCTGAGCTTTTCCTTCATAATTTGTATCCAGTCCTCCGTTAGCCCCTTCCACATGGATAACCTTCATAGAGGAACCTACCGCAATTCCTTTCAGCAGATCTACCGCCGAAATCATCGCTCCTTTTTTCGAAGTCTTCTCTTCAAAGGAAGACAGTGCCGGTTTTGTCCCGGCTCCCCAGAACCAGCAGGAATTAGCAGGATTTAATCCCTGTTTTTTCCGCTCAATATTAATCGGATGATTCACCAGAATATCATAGCTTTTCTTCATCATCTCCCGAAGCATCTTATCTTCCGGCAGATGCTGTCCGATGGTCTGTCCCAGCACATCATGGGGCTGAACCAGATCAACCACCTCTCCCTTTTCCCAAATCAGCAGATGACGATAGCTGGTCCCGGTATAAAATTTGTACCCCTCCGTCTCCAGCTCCTCACGGACTGCATTCAACAAAACCGCGGCATCTTCTGTACTGATTTCTCCGGAACTGTGGTCGATAATCTTTCGTGCTTCATAACACGACTCTTCTTCAGATAAGGTTACCAGATTACAGCGAAGGGCAATGTCAGTATCCTTCATATCCACACCGATACTCAGCGCTTCAAGAGGTGATCTTCCGGAATAATACTTTCTGGGATCATATCCTAATACAGACAAATTGGCTGTATCACTGCCCGGTTTCATTCCATCGGGAATTGTATGTACCATTCCAATTTCTCCCTCTGCTGCCAGCTGATCCATCATTGGCGTCCTGGCATATTCAAGAGGCGTTTTGTTTCCCAGCTCTTCAATGGGGCGGTCTGCCATACCGTCACCTAAAACCACTACATATTTCATTCCTTTTACCCTCGGTTTCAACACTTTTTAATCTACACGAATCATATTGATCATACCGCTGACCTTTGCTGCAGCCTCTTCATATACTTTTCCACTCATAGGCTCTGTTACAAATGCAGTTTCACCGGCAATTTCAGGCACTTCAACATAAGACACCGTTCCAAATGCAGCTTCTATGGCATCTTTATCCGCCGCCGCGCGCACAAAGAATTTGTATGCCACATCTTTATAATCTTTCAGTGTCAGCTTTTTCTCATCCCAGAAAATCACAATATTTTTATCAATATGTTTCACAATATCAACGATATCTGCCACTACAGCACTGGCTGTTGGAAGCTTTCCGGCTCCGCTGCCGTAAAACATTGCGTCTCCAAGAACATTTCCATGTACAAAAACCGCATTAAATACATCATGCACATTGTAAAGTGGATGTGCATCATCCAGAAGAAACGGGGCCACAATGGCGCTGTATCCCCCATCAACCATACGGCTGGATGCCAGCAGCTTAATATTTTTTCCCATTGCTTTGGCATATTTAATATCTGCTGCAGAAATTTTGGTAATTCCTTCACAGTGAATATCTTCAAAGTCCACCTGGCTTCCTGCAACCAAAGAGGTTAAAATTGCAATCTTTCTGCAGGCGTCATGTCCTTCCACATCCGCTGTAGGATCTGCCTCAGCATATCCTTTCTGCTGTGCATCTTTTAAAACATCGGCAAATTCAGAGCCTTCTTCAGACATTTTGGTCATCATATAGTTGGTTGTACCATTTAAAATACCTGTGATCTCTTCCACCACATCTGCCGTGAGGCAGGAAATCAGCGGACGGATAATTGGAATACCGCCTCCCACACTGGCTTCAAACAGGAAATTAATCTGACGCTCTCTGGCAATCTGCAGAAGCTTTGGACCATGCTTGGCCACCAGCGCTTTATTGGAAGTAGCCACATGCTTCCCGGCCAGAAGCGCGCGCTTTACAAATGTATATGCCGGCTCAACGCCTCCCATTGCCTCTACCACAACTGAAATTTCAGGATCATTTACAATAATTTCATAGTCATGCACAATTTTATTTTCATTTTTATCCCCTGGAAAATCCCGCAAATCCAAAATATATTTAACTGCTATTTCCTCTCCGGCTTTCTTTGCAATACTGTCATGATTGATGTCCAGAACCTCTGCAACACCAGAACCGATTGTTCCATAACCTAATAACGCTATTTTAATCATCTGTTCCTACTCCCTTGCTAAAATTTTTAAATATTGGATTCCCTGCTGACGTTCAATGGCCTCTACCATCTGCTCTATATTCCCTGTTTCCGGCAGAACATCCACGCTGAGTGTTAAAGATGCAATCCCATTGACCGGAATACTCTGATGGATTGTCAGAATATTGGCCTGAAACTCTGCAACAATCTGCAGAACTAAAGAAAGCAGTCCGGGCTCATCCTCCAGCTGAATAACCATAGTAATTGTTTTTCCCTTTGCATTATCATGAAAAGGAAAAATATCTTCTTTATATTTATAAAAAGAACTTCTGCTGATCCCCACCAAATCCGTGGCATCCTGTACAGAAGTCACTCTTCCAGATTCCAGCAGCCGCTTCGCTTCAACGACTTTTAAAAGCACTTCCGGAACCGCTTTTTGTTTTAATACGAAATATCTTGTTTTGTCTTTCATTTTGCGCCTCCAGTGTTTGCAGCAGAGATACATTTGTTCTTGTACCAAAGATAGATTACCACATTCTTTTCCGTGTTGCAACTATTTCCTGTAATCTCTGCTGCCTGGAGTTCTTTTTTAATTTTGGGTTTCATCCTGATTCTGCGATAACGTACGCCATTTCAGATATGCATTGATAAACAGATCAATCTCTCCATCCATAACCGCATCCACATTTCCGGTTTCCGCATTGGTTCGATGATCTTTTACCATAGTATACGGCTGCATAACATAGGAACGTATCTGATTTCCCCAGCCGATTTCTGACACTTCACCCCGGATGCCTGCTGCCTTCTCAGCGTTTTCCTGCTGCTTTAACAGATAAAGCTTTGCCCGAAGCATCTGCATGGCTTTATCCTTGTTCATATGCTGGGAACGCTCATTCTGGCACTGTACTACAATCCCAGTGGGCATGTGGGTAATCCTGATAGCAGAAGAAGTTTTATTGATATGCTGTCCTCCGGCGCCGCTGGAACGGTAAGTATCAATCCTGATATCATCATCATTGATTTCCACATCCACGTCCTCTTCAATATCCGGCATAACATCACAGGACGCAAAAGAAGTCTGGCGCTTGCCTGCCGCATTAAAGGGTGAAATCCGCACCAGACGGTGCACACCTTTTTCCGACTTCAGATAACCGTATGCATTATCACCATTCACCTGAAAAGTAACTGATTTAATGCCTGCTTCATCGCCATCCAGGTAATCCAGTACCTCCACGGCAAATCCTTTCGAAGCCGCCCATCGTGTATACATCCGGTACAGCATTCCTGCCCAGTCACAGGACTCTGTTCCGCCGGCCCCTGCATGAAGGGTCACAATGGCATTATCCTGATCATACTCACCTGACAGCAGGGTTTTCATCCTGATCTCTTCAAATGTGTGTTCAAATTCATCCATCATTTCCTGTATTTCCGGAATCAGCGACGGATCATTTTCTTCATAACCCATTTCAATCATCGTTTCGATGTCTTCAAACTGGGCCGTCAGATGCGAATAGGTTTCCACATCATCCTTCTTACTCTTTAGCTCTTTCATCAGCTCCTGGGACCTCTCCGGGCTGTCCCAAAAATCCGGAGCCTCCATTTCCCGCTCTAATTCTGCAATCCTGCGCTCTTTATTAGCCAGGTCAAAGTGAATCCCTTACTTCCTGCAGCGGGTCTTTGAATGTGTTTAATGTTGTCTTGAACTGGTCCAATTCAACCACAAAATCACCTGCTTTCTATGATTCAAGTCTCGCTCTTGCGAAACTTGGTGCGCGGTTCGGGTCAGCTTTGCTGACAACATTCTATTCCGAATCTCTGCACCTCCTCGCGGAGCGTCCTATGGGTCCATTATAAATAGTTTCCATCTGATATGCAAATGTTTTCCAGATCAGTTTTTTCTTCTCCGTTTTAACCAGCGTTTCAGTCTGTACAAAGGATAGTACTGCATCTCTGATTTTAATTTTTTAAATTCCTCCCCGCATCTGGTTTTCTCATCACAGGCCACCTGGAGTTTCTGTTTTAATTCTTTAATTTCAAGGCCTCTCTGTGCTTTTTCATCATACGTTTTCTGCAGCTTTTGTTTTAACTCTTTAATCTCTACTCCACGCTGGGCTTTCTCATCATACGTTTTCTGCAGCTTCTGTTTTAACTCTTTAATCTCTACTCCACGCTGGGCTTTCTCATCATATGTTTTCTGCAGCAGCTTCTGTTTTTCATTAAGCTGGTATTTCACCATTCCCGGGTCCTCAACCAGAATCCCAAATGGGATTCGTTCCGTCAGCTCTAACTTCTCACTCTTCATCTGCTCCTCTTTTGAAAGCCTTGCATAAATATCTCTGGCTCTGGTCAGCGTCTGCTTCAGAAAAAGTCCCACAGCCAGCCTTTGTTCTTCTGTAAATCTTAAATAATTTTCCCTTTGACTCCACAAATCACAATACGTCATAAAATATCCGTATACATTCACAAATCTTTCCGGCGTTGTCATAATAGAATTGCTGCGGTAACGCCTGATAAAATAAAGATTATCCACATACCCCGCCCGCCGGGCAAGAATCATAACCAATACCGAGTATGGATTGTCCTCATGGATAATCCCCTCATGAAACCAGATATTATTTCTTACCAGATGCTCTCTTTTTACAAACTGCAGTGCAACAGAAGCCCTGAACTCATTTCCGGTTATCATTTTTTCAAACATTTCACTTCCGGAACACACCTCGGGATAATCGTTCTTCCTGATATAATAGCTGCGTTTCTGTTCCGAAATCAATGCCTCCACATTTTCTTCCACAAGCGTTCTGCCATTAAAGCAAAGCAGATCCAGATCTTTTGTTTCTGCCTGCTGATAAAGCTCCCAAAGGGCCTCTGCTTCAAGCATATCATCTCCGTCCATAAAATAAATATACTGGCCGCAGGCCTCTTTTAAGCCTCTGTTTCTAGTATAAGATACTCCCCGGTTTTCATGATAAAAACCACGAAACCGCACATCACTCTGCACAAACGAGTCTATAATCTGCTGGGACTGATCTGTAGAACCATCATTAACGCAAATAATTTCAATCTCTTTTAAGGTTTGATCTCTAAGACTGCCAAGGCAGTTTTCCAGGTAATTCCCAACATTATAAATTGGTATAATTACAGATACCAGGCATTCATTTTTTCTTTCTGGTCTATTGTCTGTTCTATTGTTGCTCATAAATTACTCCTTTTAACAGCTGCTCATCCGTATCATATGTTTTTCATGATCGGCCCGCAGCTGATACCAATTTGTTACTCACCGCCTGCAGCGGCGGAAGTCATCCCACATCTGATATATTTCCCAATTACCGATTCTAATTACATACTAATTGTAAACTTGTCATTTTATATTCTTTTTGTTATATTACTTTCATGAACAGTATAACAAATTTCAAAAAAAATTCTACCCAAAATAATTCCCCTCTGCCTGCAGAAGAACAGGCAGATATGCTGCGCAGGGAGCTGGAACGGCTCAGCGAAACAGATTTCCAGAAGTTTTCTTCCGGACTAGTGCCCGGAGAAGTAAAAATGCTTGGCGTCCGCCTCCCAAAACTCCGGGAAATTGCCAAACAGCTTGCGAAAGGCGACTGGGAAACCTATCTTGCCTGCGCCAGAGATGATTCCATGGAAGAGATCATGCTGCAGGGAATGGTTTTAGGATATGTCAGGACTCCCTTTTTTAGGAAACGCCCCCTTCTTGAACAATTTATCCCCAAAATCCGCAATTGGTCTCTTTGCGACAGTGTGTGCGCTTCCCTGAAATTTCCCCCTTCCGAAAAAGAGGAAGTATGGCAGTTTTTAAAAAAATATTTATCCAGCGAAAAGGAATACGATATTCGTTTCGGCGTTGTTATGATTCTGGATCATTTTATTGAAGAAAATTATCTGCAGGAAATATTTCAGATCTTTAACAAGATCAAACATGATGGATATTATGTCAAAATGGCAGTAGCCTGGGCTGTTTCTGTATGTTTCCGCAGATTTAAACCAGAAACAATAAATTATCTTACCAGCTGTCAGCTGGACAACTGGACCTACAATAAATCTCTTCAAAAGATTATTGAATCCAGATACTCTTCTCCTGAAGAAAAAGAACTTATGCGCAGCATGAAACGGACTTAGAAACAGTCATAAAATTTCCCTTTTGTGTGAAATTTATTTCAAAATGATAATACGGCAGCAGACACCCCTTACCGGGATACCTGCTGCCGTTTGTTTACCAGATGCCTGCCAGGCTGCAGACAAAGCTCTGCCTTATGCCTCATGTCCATTGGCTCTGATTACTTCAAGAACTCGATTTACATATTTTTCGCAAAGACTTTCTGTCTCCGCTTCTACCATCACTCGAATCACCGGTTCTGTACCGCTTTCACGAACCAGAATTCTTCCGGTATCTCCCAGAAGCTCTGAAACTTCCCGAACCGCCGCCTGCACTTCTCTGTCATTTTGAGCTTCGGGTTTACTATGCACCCGTATATTCTTCAATACCTGAGGGTAAATATTTACCGGTTCCGCCAGTTTGCTTAAGGGCATTTTCTTGGCCAGCATAACTTCCATTAATTTCAGGGAAGTTAAAATACCATCCCCGGTTGTAGCATATTTGCTGAAAATAATATGGCCGGACTGCTCCCCTCCGATCCGGTGTCCATTAGCAACCATATTTTCATAGACATATTTATCTCCCACAGCGGTTTTCTCATAATCAATCCCGGCCTCGTCAAATGCTTTATAAAGCCCGAAATTTGACATAACGGTAGTAACCACTGTATTATTCAGCAATTTACCTCTCTCTTTCAGATATTTCCCGTAAATATAAAGAATCAGATCACCGTCAATCACATTTCCCTTCTCATCCACAGCAATACACCGGTCTGCATCTCCGTCATAAGCAAAACCTACATCTAAATTATTCTCCTTTACGAATTTCTGCAGAACCTCAATGTGAGTAGAACCCGCATTGTTATTAATATTTGTTCCATCCGGCTGATTATTGATGACATAGGTTTTAGCCCCCAGCGCATCAAACACATTTTTCGCAATCTGCCAGGAACTCCCGTTGGCACAGTCCAGCCCCACCCGCACATTTTTAAAAGAATAAACAGCCAGCGAAATTAAATAACCCACATAACGGTTTCTGCCTGCCGCATAATCCACCGTACATCCGACATTTTCCCTGACAGCATAGGGGATTTCTTCCATCTTTTCCCCAAACAATTCCAGTTTCCCATCCATATAATCTTCGATATAGGAAATGGTCTTTTCATCCATTTTCTCACCATTTCCATTAATCAGCTTGATTCCATTATCATAATACGGATTGTGGCTTGCAGAAATCATAATGCCGCAGTCAAAACCATCGGTCCGTACTACATAGGACACAGAGGGCGTTGTGGTAACATGCAGCAGATAGGCATCCGCACCGGAAGCCGTAAGCCCCGCCACTAAAGAATATTCAAACATGTAACTAGAGCGTCTCGTATCTTTTCCGATTACTACAGAACACTTCCCGCCCTTTAACATACCGTAATACCATCCAAGAAAACGTCCCACTTTAAAAGCATGTTCTACTGTGAGATTTTTATTGGCTTCTCCCCGGAAACCATCCGTACCAAAATATCTTCCCATTTTTAATCTCTCCTACTCGTAATTTATATTCCTGTTTTCGGTCCTGTATTCCTTTTATTTATTATCTTCAATATTATTTTTCAAGTCTCGCTCTTGCGAAACGTTTACAGTATACTATATCCTCTAAGTTCCTGCAAATGCTTCTTATTTGTCTTTCTGTTTTATATCATAATAGCCGGCATAAAGCTGTGGTCTTCTGTCCTGCTTTACCGGAAACGCCTGCTGCCACTTTTCTGCTTTATCCCGAAGATCACAAAATAGAAGCTCCTCTCCTCTGGCAAATCCGCATCCGGGCTGCCCGTCCGGCAAAAACAGACAGCTGTCTCCACTGTACGCCAGTCCGCCAATGTCCCCCTGACAGTTAATCCCGGCTACATAACATTGATTTTCTATGGCCCGGGCCTGCAGCAGACATTTCCAGTGCATACTTCTGGCTGCCGGCCAGTTAGCCGGAACAAGAATCAGATCTGCTGACTTTGACAGCTCCTGATACAATTCCGGAAACCTAAGATCATAACAGATTGTAAGACCCATAACAAACCCGTCCAGTGCTAAAAGACAGGTATCGCTCCCTTTTTGAAACCATCGGTCCTCACCGGAATAACTAAAGGGATGAAGCTTCACATAATCCCCTAGAACCTTGTTTCCATCCACCACCGTGTAATGATTTTCCGCCTTTTTTCCGGCAGCCTTTGCCCATCCAAAAGCAATAGCAATCCGGTACTCTCCGGATATTGACAGCATCTTTCTAACAGTCTCCATTTCCGATTCCGCAGTTTTTACTGTATTCATAGAAAAACCGGTAAAAGACATCTCCGGGAAACAGATCAGGCGCGCGCCTTCTTCTGCCGCTGCTTTACACCAGTCCCTGCCCCGTTTTATATTTTCCGCTTTATTTTCCCAGACAATAGATGTCTGACACAATGCAATCTTCATATTGTAAAATTCCTCCTCCGGTAAAAAAGACTCCTGCCACGGTAGGATTCTCCGCCTGCGGCGGGTTGCGCAAGCAGCATGGTTCCACTCTGCCGCAGCGGGATCCACAGCGAAGCGTTTTTTTTGCTCTATAGGAATCGGTACTTTTCAGCTTTAGCACAACACAGTATTTCCTATAGAGCAAAAAAACGGGAGACGATCTCTCATCTCCCGTCAGTTACTATTTTATTGAAAGAGCGGTGTTTTGTAAACGCCATTTTCGATCAATTTCTGAAATGCATGAATAACAGTCTCCTTATCTTCCTGATAAGTAACCCCAAACCACCGGTCCGGCGTCTCAAGGACTTTAACAGAAAGCTTACCTTTTTACCTTGATAATAGATCTTTATTATGTTAATTTTTTAATAGTTATTTACAAAATATAATCATCTAAAATATGAAAGGGAAAACAGATAATGAAAAAAAAGAAATTAATTTTAAAAGTTCTTTGTATTTGTATTAGCTTTACTACCATAATAATCCCTGCAAATTCTTTTGCAGCCTCTCAAAACCTACTTACCAACAATTCTATAACGAAAGATAATATTACAGATGACGATCCAGGACGCGAACGTCTCCAAGGAGACATTCCCCAAGAATTTGGGAATCAAATTTCCCCATACCAAAACCGCTCTGTAAAATATATCCATGATGATCGTTTTAAGAATCATACTATTAAAGAAGGCATAGATGTTTCAAAATATCAAGGTGAAATCAATTGGAATGAAGTTAAAAACTCTGGTATTGATTTTGCTTTTATAAGAATCGCCTATAGAGGTTCCTCTCAGGGAGTTTTATCAATAGATCCATATGCGGAGAGAAATCTGAAAGGAGCTTCAGAAGCCGGTATTCCTATCGGAGTATATATCTTTTCTCAAGCAATTACACCTAAGGAAGCCCAAGAAGAAGCACGCTTCTTATTAGAAAACACAAAAAATTTTAACATAAGTCTTCCTTATGTTATGGATTTTGAATATGTCGGATCTTCTAGCGGCAGACTCTATGATGCAAATCTATCGCGTCAAGAGGCAACTAACATCTGCAGAACTTTTTGTGACACTATTAATGATGCCGGTTTTACACCGATGATTTATGCAAATTTGTCAATGTTGGAAAACAATTTATACGCTTCCCAAATAAGTAAAGATTATCCTATTTGGTTAGCACGCTACAATTCTTATGCCGGTTATGATGGAGACTATGAATTTTGGCAGTATTCCTCAACAGGAACTGTCAACGGTATTTCTGGAAATGTAGACAAAAACTTTTGGTATACAGAAAAAGCAGAACTTATAAAAATAAATAACGAATATTATTACTATCAAAATGGAAAGTTTCAAGAAGATTATAACGGACTTCTTCAATATAATGAAAATTTATATTTAATTAAACAAGGAAAGTGGGCAGCTACCTATGAAGGTCTCTACTCAACCTCCGATGGAAATTTAAATTATATAAAAAACGGAATTATGCAGACCACTTATAATGGTCTAGTCAAACATAAGAATGGCATCTGGTATTACATCAAAAATGGTGAAGCTCAACTCAGCTATACCGGACTTGCAAAACACAGCACTGGTACCTGGTATTATGTCGAAAATGGTAAAGCCCAACTCAGCTATACCGGGCTCGCAAAACACAGCACCGGTACTTGGTACTATGTCGAAAATGGTAAAGCCCAACTCAGCTATACCGGGCTCGCAAAACACAGCACCGGTACTTGGTACTATGTCGAAAATGGTAAAGCCCAACTCAGCTATACCGGACTTGCAAAACACAGCACCGGTACTTGGTACTATGTCGAAAATGGTAAAGCCCAACTCAGCTATACCGGACTTGCAAAACACAGCACTGGTACTTGGTATTATATCAAAAATGGTAAAGCGCAGCTCGGTTATACCGGACTTGCAAAACACAGTACCGGTACTTGGTACTATATCAAAAATGGAAAGTGGGACAAAGAATATACCGGCAAAGTAAAATATGGCTCAAAATATTATTTTATAAAAAATGGCTTGAAACTATAGCCATATAATCCGTTCAAGAATATAACACTTGAAACTCTCCTAATTTATTTTAATGATCATCTGATTTTCAAATGCAGCGATTCCTCTTTCAATTATATTAGCTGGAAACTATCTTAGTGTTCCAAAGCAGTACCCCCGTGATATTTTTTACGTAGAGTGTAAAACACAATTTTTACACTCTACGTAACATTATACCAGCTTCAGAGATACCAGAAAGTTAACGGGTTATTTATACTATCTTGTACAATTTATATATCATTTTCCCATACTAAAAGATCCTTCCATGAATCTTAGTTTCTCATGGAAGGACCATCTATTTACTATTTATTAATATTACCCATTATTCAATGACATCCTTTTTGTTTACATTTATATTTCATATTTGGATCAGTAGGATCCCATGTATGCCAAGAAGATAACTTATAAGAACTAGGTTTCTTTAACGGTTCATACCCTGTTTTCCCATAAATAACCACTGTTGTTCTTAGCTTACAATTATCATAAATCCATTTTGCATCAGCCGCCGTCACTCTGACACACCCGTGGGATGCAGGTGACCCTAATTTATTATATGCACTTACAGAAAGTGCATTATTATTATTCCGGGAGTTATAGAACACAGAATGGAATAGTATTCCTCCGTGGATTCTTGTACACCACTGCCCCCAACTTGGCCCCATTAATTCATGCCAGCGGTATTTTGCCTGAGTTAAAAAAGTCCCATTTGGAGTGTAACTAGAAACTGCGCCAGTAGAACAAACCATTGCTTTATATGGTACATAATAACTTCCATCTTTATAATATGCTGTAATCATTGACTTTGCTTTATTTATGTACAAATAATAGCTATCCTTTTTGCCTACAATATTCTCTAAATTCTGTATAAGTTTTCCGTTCCCGTCATAATACAATTTCAAATACTTACCATACATCCCAGAATTTTTATCAGTCACCCGCATTGTTTTTGTAGTTACATTAACACGAGTCTTCTTACCAGAAGTGTCATAGCGTCCCAAATATGTACTTTTTCCTGTTTTTCGGTACCCTCGCACAGTATAAGAATATTCTGTATTTGCCCTTACATTTTTATCAATATAAGAGGTTGTAGAATATCCGCCAACAGAACCCAATCGTGTCCAGTTCTTAGCATTTCCAGCTTTCTTATAAATAACATATCCCTGTGCTCCTGCTGCTTTTCCCCAGTTAATCTTGATCCCCAAACCATTTGGAGAGACAGAAACACTTGGTGCAGACATTTCAGTTTTAACTTTTAGGCCAACCCCATCTACAATTCCATCTTGTATCTTATTACCCTGGCTCCAATATGCCTTTACAGTATAATAATAACTAGAACCAACAGAAGCCTGATTATCAGTATAGGAAGATGTATTACCAGAGTTTATATTTTTTATATACTTCCAACCACCAGTCCCGCCTTTTCTGTATACTTTGTAACCACTCACTCCCTTTACAGTCTGCCAACTTACTTTATTAGAATTGTAAGACACCGGCGATGTTTTAAGTACTTTAACTTTCTGCGGTTTTACCAAAACAGAATAACCAGATGACAATGAATTGGTACCTGTCTCTGAAATGGCACGTACTTTTAATTGAACATTCCATCCCCATGCAATATTATTTATTTTACAATTGTATGAAGTCCCTTTCACATCTTCAAGTGTTTTCCATTGCAGATTTCCAACCTTTACATATACTCTATATTTTTCCGCACCTTCAACAGAATTCCAATTTAATTTTATATTGCTACTCGAAGTAACTGCAGCTGATAAAATTCTAGGTTGTTCAATTCCAATTTGTATGCCAATCCCGTCTTTATCATATGGTGATTGATAATCTTTACCACTATTTGCATTTCTTGCTCGAACAGTATAACAATATCTTTTTCCCTGTTTTACAGTATCATCCACATACTCTAATTCGTTCGTATATGTTTTTGTCAGACGTCTCCAGGTTTTTTCACCGGTTTCTTTACGATAAACAACATACCCTTCTGCGTAATCCACAGGTTTCCAGCTTATGTGAATTTTATTTCCAGACACAATTTTTATTTGAGACAATTTAGGCGTTTCCAATTGTATTTTTATACTAACACTTTCCGATAATTCGCTTTCTACTAAATCATCTTCCACTGAAATGGCACTAACTTTATATTTATATATTTTATCTGACAAAGGTACATTATTTATTTCATAGGATGTACGTGTAGTTATTCCAATTTCTTTTAAGGAACCATCCGACATTTCCTGATATACTTTATATGAGCCTGCACCTTCAACTGCATCCCATTTTATTTGAACAGTCCGAAATATATTTTTAACAGATATATTACTCACAGCATCCAAAGTAAAGTCTTTGCTTCCAGATTCCGAAATATTTCCACGAGATTCCAGATTATTTCTTTCAACATTATCTGCTGCCACTACCGTCATACATCCAGTTCCAAGCAATGAGCAAACTGCAAATATAAATAGTTTTTCTTTTAATCTTCCCATCTATAAAACCTCTTTCATAATCATCCCGCATTATTTTTACTTATTTAATATAAAGGAGACTTATAAGTTTCATTCTCTACCAATCCCCTAAAAGCATTTATGACGGTTTGCTTGTCTTCCTGATAGGTTACTCCAAACCATTTATCTCTAGTTTCTAAAACTTTAACAGAAATTTCACCTTTACCCAATAAATCACCTATAACAGTCGGTAAAAGATATTCTGCTTTCAAATCATTTTCTCCAACAGAACCAAGGAAATCCTTAAACCCTTGTTCTAATATATCAATAAATTCCGGTGTCACTCCCCACATGTTCATAGATACATGGGTTCCACTTTGAATTACATTTCCATCCCCATCTTTAATAATGCCATTATCATCCCTTCTTATTCCACTGGTTTCATTGATCTTAATCAACATATCTTCTTGATCAACTTTACAAATGCCTCTGGTTACGGTCCCGTTTTCACTCAAAGTATTATCCAATATAAAACCTGACATACAATATTTTCTTTTGGAATTGCTATTTTTAATTAAATACTGATATACCTTCTTAAAGGCTTCCTTTCCGTAATAATCATCTGCATTTATTACCGCAAATGGTTCATGAACAATATCTTTGCAACATAAGACCGCCTGACCTGTTCCCCACGGTTTACTCCGGTCTACAGGTTTTTCAAATCCTTTAGGCAAATCATCGAGCTCCTGAAAAACATACTCTACTTTACAGATTTTCTCAATCCTCTTTCCTATAATATCACAGAAATCTTTTTTTAAATCCTTACGAATAATAAACACAATCTTATCAAATCCTGCTTCCAATGCGTCATATATTGAATAATCAATAATAATTTCTCCATTAGGTCCGACAGGAGTCAATTGTTTTATTCCTCCCCCAAATCTAGATCCAATGCCAGCTGCCATAATTACTAAAGTAACACCCATAATTATTCCTCCATGATTTATCGTTTCTATACTATTTTTTCAATTTTATCATAATTTAATTTCTCAGTCCATTTATATAATAAATAATCATTTGATTAATTTAAAATCAATTCCTTACAAATGGAATTTCATTAGAAAATCTTATGGCACTAACCATCTGATAATCGGAATTTTTTTTATAAAATATACAATTAATGCACATATTATATAAATAACGATTGCACCAAAGACTGAATATATAATACTGTATCCATCAACAAAATCCAATTTCAAAATATACCACATTATGATTTTTTGTATAAAGTAAATACCAAGACTAAGTGAAGATAATGTAGAAACAAATTTTGCTAACCGCCCATTACACTTTATCTGACAAAACTCACTGTGTTTTAAAAAGACAAAAATTCCAGCCGCAACACAAACAGCAAATATTGAAGTACTTGTCATAAAAGTTTTATCAAACTTACCGCTCTGTCTGGACAAATGCACGGTAACTAAAAACAGCGCCGCAATACTTATACCAGAAAAAATATATAATATCCTACGGCATATTATAGACATTTTTTCATACTTCAATAACCATCCTAATAAGAACAAACATATAGGAGCATATCCAAGTGGAAACCGTAACATTCCAAAATTAATTCCACTTATACTTTGTATAATAGGGAATATGGCTATATTACACATCCCTAATACAAATAGATACCACACAGTTTTTTTGTATTTCTCTTTAACAATAATAGACAAAACAGGTATACAAAAATAAGCCGGTATTAAAGTATAAAAAAACCAAAAAATGCTTAATATCTTATTATTCATAAACTTATTTATAAAATCATAAACTCCGACTATCTCTAGTTGTCCAGTATGTACTTTCCATAATGCATAAATAATTGACCAAACCACAAATGGTATCAATGTTCTTATTACCCTTTTTTTCAAAAATGTTTGGGTATTATATTTATTACGGTACTCTAATAAATTAGCACCTGATATCATAAAAAAACCGGTTACTGCCCATATACACACTGCCTGCAGTACAATCGACAAATACCACCCCCCCCCC